>CABVAP010000006.1 GCA_902496345.1 uncultured Eubacteriales bacterium | reverse complement strand
GGCCTGTTGGACCTATTTCTCCAATTTCTCCTTGTGGGCCTGTTGGGCCTGTTGCTCCTCTACACCCACAAAAACCACGTGGACCTGTTGGACCTATAGGACCTCTGTTACAGCTACTATTACAGCCGTTGTTGCATTTATTGTTACATTTATTATTATCTATACACCAACCCATATCCAAAACCCCCTTTTCATAAATATAAAAGCTAAAAAAATTGCAATTCAAATAAACAGTAAAAAACAAACACAAAATTTGCTTTTTACTATTACAATATATGTATTGTCGTACACAAAAAGTGCCATTTAATAAAACAAAATAAATTTACGTCAAAATTTATACCTTATATCTAATTTTCATTTGACGTTTGCTATGCATAATGCTATAATTAAGGGTAGGCATTATTTACAGTTAATTCTTAATTTAATATAAATAATTTAAAAAGGAGTGATTAAATGGAAAAAGATAAAAAATGCTGTCCTAAAGGTGGCAAAGGTATTGGTGGACAAGCAGTTATCGAGGGCGTTATGATGCGTGGGAAAAAAGTATATGCCCTTGCTGTAAGAAACACAAATGATAAGAAAATTAATATCGAGAAAAAGCCAGTAAAACCATATTCCGAAAGATGTAAAATATGGGGTTTACCAATATTTAGAGGTATAATTTCTTTTGTTGACTCTCTTATAATCGGTATGAAAATTATATCAAGGTCTGCAGATATGTCAGGACTTAGTGATGTTTCAGCAGATGCGGACGAAGAGCCATCTCGTTTTGAAAAGTTTCTTGATGATAAATTTGGAGATAAATTAGGTGATTATATAATTTATATAAGCGTATTCTTTTCTATAATTTTGTCAATAGGAATTTTTATGGTTTTACCTGTATGGATTGGAAATTTATTCAATAGTATATTGCACCTTGACGCTTATTTTTTAGGCATTATTGAGGGATTAGTTAGAATTGTAATTTTCCTTGGTTATATCATTTTAACTGCACAACTTAAAGATGTAAAAAGGGTATTTATGTATCACGGTGCTGAGCATAAAACAATAAATTGTTTTGAAAGTTCAGACGAACTTACAGTAGAGAATGTACGAAAACATACAAGACTTCATAAAAGATGTGGAACAAGCTTTTTATTTCTTGTAATGATTGTAAGTATGATAGTTTTCTTATTTTTGAACGTTGAAACTGTATGGATAAGAATTGTATCGAGAATACTCCTTGTTCCTTTTGTTGCCGGAATTTCTTACGAGCTTATAAAATGGGCAGGTAGAAACGACAATTTACTTGTAAAAATAGTAAGTGCACCGGGACTTGCTCTTCAACTTATAACAACAAAAGAACCGGACGACTCAATGATTGAAGTTGCGATAGCATCTTTAAACGCAGTTCTTGAGGAAGAACCAGAAGAGGATTCTACAAATGCTTAAAGATAATATAAATAATAAAAGTGAAACTGTTCACGACATATTAACTTTTGGGAAAAGTTATTTAAAATCGGCTAATATTGACAGTTATTCAATTGATTCAGAAGTTTTGCTGATGAAAGCATTAAACTTTTCAAAAATTCAACTTTTCACAAAAGATAATTATGTTCTATCTCCTAAAGAAAAAAAGTTGTATTTTGATTTACTTGAGAAAAGAAACCAGCTTATGCCGGTTCAGTATATAGTTGGAACTTGCGAATTTATGGGACTTGATTTTGATGTAAACTCATCAACGTTAATACCTAGAGGGGATACAGAAATACTGGTTGAATATGCAATAGATATGATAAATCAGAATAATTATAAAGCTATTCTTGATATAGGTACGGGTTCTGGAGCAATAGCAATATCTATTGCGAAATATTGCAAAAATACAAAAATAACTGCCGTTGATATTTCAACAGGTGCGTTAGAAATGGCAAAATCTAATGCCGAAAAAAATGCTGTTTTGGATAGGATACAATTTACCGAAAGCAACCTATTTGAAAATATAAATTCAAAATTTGATGTAATCGTGTCAAATCCACCGTATATAAGGACTGATGTAATTCCAACTCTTATGCCACAAGTTAAAGACTATGAACCTGTCACAGCACTTGACGGAGGGATTGACGGACTTGATTTTTACAAAGATATAATATCAAATGCAAAAAACTATTTAAACAAAAAAGGAATGTTAATTTTTGAAATAGGCTATAACCAATCAAATGACGTTTCAGAGCTACTAAAACAACAAAATTTTTCTAATATAAAGACATTAAAAGACCTTGCTGGACTTGACAGAGTTGTTACAGCAATATATAATGAAAAACTAATTGATTAATTGTGCATATAGTAAAATAGGAGGAAAAAAATAAATGCTAAACCGATTAGAAGACCTTGAAAAAAGATATATTGAGTTATCTGATAAAATTAACGACCCTGAGATTATAAGCGACAATGAATTATGGCGAAAATTAATGAAAGAACATAGCGACATAACGCCTATCATAGAAAAATATAAAGAATATAAACAGACTGTTGAAGCTGTTGACGAAGCAAAAGAAATGCTTAATGATAATGGTCTTGATGATGATTTTCGTCAGCTTGCAAAAGAAGAACTTAACGAAAATTCAAAGAAAATAGAGACAATAAAAGATGAATTAAAAGTTTTACTTCTTCCAAAAGACCCTAACGATGAGAAAAACGTTATTGTTGAAATCAGAGGAGGTACAGGGGGTGATGAGGCTGCACTCTTTGCCGGTGACCTTTTCAGAATGTATTCAAGATATGCCGAACGTAAAAGATGGAAAATTGAAATAATGAGTGCAACAGAGAGTGACGCCGGTGGATTTAAAGAAATTGTATTTATGATAAATGGAAAAGGAGCTTACTCCAGATTTAAGTACGAAAGTGGTGGACACCGTGTTCAGAGAGTTCCTGCAACAGAATCAAAAGGAAGAATACATACATCTGCCGTAACAGTTGCCGTACTTCCTGAAGTTGAAGAAGTTGACGTTGAACTTGATATGAACGATGTAAGAATTGACGTATTCCGTGCATCAGGAAACGGCGGACAGTGTGTAAATACAACAGATTCAGCCGTTCGTGTAACACATATCCCAACAGGAATAGTAGTTTCTTGTCAAGATGAAAAATCACAGCTTAAAAATAAAGATAAAGCACTTAAAGTACTTCGTGCAAAACTCTATGACCTTGAGCTTGAAAGACAACACTCTGAAGTTTCAGCAGAGAGAAAAAGCCAAGTTGGTAGCGGTGATAGAAGCGAAAAGATGAGAACATATAACTTCCCACAAGGTCGTGTAACAGACCATAGAATAGGACTTACACTTTATAAGTTAGACTCAATTCTTGACGGTGACATTGACGAAATTCTTGACGCATTAATAACATCTGACCAAGCAGCAAAATTAGCTAATTTGAGCGAAAACTAATATAAAAAACCTTTGGTATTATTGTTTTAATACCAAAGGTTTTTTATTTTCTGAATATATCTCCAACCATTTCTTTTATAACCGAAAGATTAATACAACCAATAAAAATCAAAAACGCTAAATAAAAGCAACCAACAATAGAGATAGCAAAAGACATTCCAATAAATTTATTCATCTGCACAAGATATTTAGAGTAAATAACTTTTGAAATAACACAACCACAGGCGATACAAAAAGAGGGTTTAAAAATCCACATACTAAAATCAAACGTTAGACCGGTTCTCTTTACAACTCTTATTATACAAATAAGGCTTACAATAAACAAACTTATTAGCCAACCAAATAAGAAAGCATAAACTCCATATTTAGGTACGATAAAATATATGATACCAATATTTATTACCGAACTTAAAAGACTTGTTTTGAATATAAATACTTGTTCACCTAATCCATTTAAAATTCCGGAAAAAGTAACTTGTAGATATATAAATGGGCTTGCAACACCCATAAAAAACAACATTTCGCCTAATTCAAAACGATTATATATAAGTTCACATATTTCATTTGGATATGTAATAAAAGCACCACAAGCTCCTATCCCAATAATTGACGTAAAAGTCATTGTCTTTCTTAATGTAATCAATATTCTTTTTATATTTTTGGAAGCAGAAGCCTCTGACACAGCAGGAAGTAAAGTTGTGGCAAGAGCCATAAGTATTGATGACGGAAACATAACAAGTGGCATTACCATACCAAACAGTTCGCCATACATAGCCATAGCCATATCTTGACTCAAACCGGACTCTTGAAGTTTTTGAGGGATTAAAATATTTTCTATAGTAGATAATAAAGAACCTGTCATTCTGTTAGCTGTAAGAGGAATTGCCATAGCAAGAATAGTACTATAAACTGCCCTTATTCCCATTGTTGCTTTAGAAAAAAGATTGTTACTCTTTTTAAAATATTTATGAGCCAAATAGACGTAAACAAAAGATGCAATTTCACCAAGACACATACCCATTATAGCCGCTGCTGCTGCGTATTCAACCCCTTTGGGTATAAGTATACCTGATAAGAAAAAAATTGTAGCCATTCGTATACTTTGTTCAAATATCTGACTTATAGCAGGTGTGAGCGTTTCTCTAAAGCCAAAGAACCACCCTCTTATGCACGAACCAAAAGCCATAAAAGGGAAACAAAAACAAATCAATTTAAGTGATAAAACAGCCCTCATATCTTTTATAAAATAGATACATATTTTTTCAGCATATAAGTAAACCGTAACACTCAAAATTGATGCAATAAAAACAGAAATAATAATTGAGTGATGAAGTATTTTGTTTATGTTTCCGTATCTTTTAAAAGCATTTTCTTGAGCTGTAAGTTTAGAAATTGTTGTCGATATACCGGAAGAAGAAATGCTCCAAACGAGCATATATATAGGTACAATAAGTTGATATAACCCCATTCCCTCCGAACCCAAAACATTGGACATATATATTCGGTAAAAAAATCCAATAATTTTAGTTATTATACCGGCAAGAGTAAGGATAAAAGCACCTTTGATAATACTTTTAGGTTTCATATAATAAAATTCTCCCTTGTCATATAATAAAATTTTATTATACAAGGGTTGTATATATGCAAAAAAGTAAAAAAGCTATCCAACAAATAAAAAATTCAAATTTGTTGAACAGCTTATAATAACGACCATTTTCGTATGATAGATTGATATAAATAATTAATTTAAAACAGTGACATCTGGTTTGTATCAGGTATACCCTCAAAAATACCACTATCTTTAAGAAGTTGGATAACAGTTTTACTTACTTTTGTTCTTTCTCTAAACTCTTCAATAGTTGAAAATTCACCGTTTTTTCTTTCATTAACAATATTTTCGGCAGCATTTGCACCAAGCCCCTGAATTGTACAGAGAGGAGGCAAAATAAAGCCATCATCAGTAACTTTAAACTTAATTGCGTCTGATTTATATAAGTTCATAGGAACAAACTTAAACCCTCTTTGATACATTTCGTGAACAAGTTCAAGAACAGCCAAAGTACTTTTTTCTTTAGTAGAAATATCATTTCCAAGAGAATAAAGTTCATTTAACCTATTTTTAACTTCTTCGTCACCATTACACATAACAACATAATCAAAATCCTCAGCTTTAACAGAAAAAGTTGCAGCATAAAAGGCACAAGGATAATGCACTTTAAAATATGCAATTCTAAAAGAGTTAGTAACATAAGCAACTGCGTGTCCTTTAGGGAACATATATTTAATTTTTTTACAAGAATCAATATACCAATCCGGAACGTTAGCTTCTCTCATAGCAGCCTCGTGTTCCTCTGTAAGACCTTTACCCTTACGGACTTTTTCCATAATTGTAAAGGCTGTTTTATTTTCAACACCTTTACTAATTAGATATAACATAATGTCATCACGTGTTGCAATAACTTCTTTAAGTGTTGCCGTCCCACTTTTTATAAGGTCTTGAGCGTTACCAACCCAAACATCAGTACCGTGGGATATACCGGAAATTCGGACAAGCTCTGAAAATGTATGAGGCTGTGTATCCATAAGCATTTGCCTTGTAAAAGCCGTACCAAATTCAGGGATACCAAAAGTACCAGTTTTACAGTTAATATCTTCCTCCGTAACATTAAGGGCTTTAGGGGAAGTAAATAGCGACATAGTTTCTTTATCATCAAGAGGAACTTCAAGGGGGTCAACCCCTGTTATATCATAGAACATACGTAAAATGGTCGGAACGTCGTGTCCCAGTAGGTCAAGTTTAAGAAGTCGGCCACTGATAGAATGATAGTCAAAATGTGTCGTTGTAACGGTTGACGTTTGGTCATTAGCAGGTCTTTGAATAGGACAAAATTCATAAATGCTATTATCTCTAGGCACAACCATAAGTCCACCGGGGTGTTGACCTGTTGTTCTTTTTACACCAACACAGCCAAGTTTAAGCCTGTTCACTTCTGCATTACTCATAGTTAAATTTCGTTCATCAGCATATTTTTTAACATATCCAAAAGCTGTTTTTTCTGCTGTTGTACCAATTGTACCGGCTTTAAAAACGTGACCTGTTCCAAAAAGTTCCTCCGTATATGCGTGTGCCTGTTGCTGATATTCTCCGGAAAAATTAAGGTCAATATCCGGTTCTTTATCACCATTAAACCCTAAAAAGGTTTCAAAAGGTATAGCTTGCCCGTTCTTTTTAAGTGGCTTTCCACATACAGGACAATTTTTATCAGGTAAGTCAAAACCAGAGTTTCCTGCGTTAGCCCTAACCTCTTCCGAATCAAAATCAGAGTATTTACAATTTTCGCATATATAATGAGGTTCAAGAGGATTAACTTCTGTAATACCGGCCATAGTTGCAACAAAAGACGAACCAACTGAACCTCTTGAACCAACTATATAACCGTGGTCATTTGAATCCCAAACAAGTTTTTGAGCTATAATATACAAAACAGCGAAACCATTTGAAATAATAGAGTTTAATTCTCTATCAAGTCTTTTGGCGACAATTTCCGGAAGTTCATCACCATAAATAGACTTTGCCTTATTCATTGTAATTTCAGTAAGTTGCTCTTCTGCCCCGTCAATTTTAGGTGCATAAGTTTCATCTGGGATAGGTTTAACATCTTCAATCATATCGGCAATAAGATTAGTATTTGTAACAACTATTTCATAGGCCTTTTCTTCTCCAAGATAGTCAAATTCTTTAAGCATTTCTTCGGTGGTACGATAATATAAAGGTGGCTGGTTATCAACATCTTTAAAACCCTCACCGGCTTGAATAATTCTTCTAAAAAATTCGTCTTCAGGGTCAAGGAAATGAGCATCACAAGTTGCAACAACGAGCTTATTGTATTTTTCGCCAAGTTCAACGATTCTTTTATTTACGTTTTTAAGTTCTTCTTCTGATTTAACTTTATTTTCCCTAATCATAAAGTCATTATTTCCAATTGGCTGAATTTCAAGGTAATCATAAAAATCAATAAGACCTTTTATAACATCATCAGGCTTATTTTCAAAAACAGCTTTGTAAAACTCACCGGCTTCACAGGCTGTACCTATAATAAGCCCCTCTTTAAATTTAAGGTATTCACTTTTAGGGATTCTTGGACGTCTGAAAAAATATTCAATATGAGCCTTTGATATAAGTTCATATAAATTTCGTAAACCCTTTTGGTTTTTAACGAGTATAACAGCGTGATATGTTTTAAGTTTTTTAACATCAATATTCTCACTTGCAAGAATATTAATTTGTTCAACATTAGACACATCTTTTTCCCTAAGATATTCAATACACTTAACAAAAATTTCGGCAGTACAATAAGCGTCATCAACTGCCCTATGATGATTTTCCAAAGATATACCAAGGTGCTTTGCAACAACATCAAGTTTATATCTTGATAGCTCTGGAAATAATACTTTGGAAAGTTCAACGGTATCAATAACCGTATTAGTTATTTCAATATCGTTTTGCTTTGCCCATTGTCTTACGAAACCAACGTCAAAGTTTGCATTATGTGCAACAAGTACAGAGTCACCAAAGAACTCCAAAAACTTCGGCATAATAACATCTTCAGTCGGTTCATTTTCGAGCATATCATCTGTTATATTAGTAAGTTCAATAATCTTTTCACTAAGTTTAACTTTAGGATTAACAAATGCTGAAAACTTGTCAACTATTTTTCCATTTTTAACTTTAACAGCACCTATTTCAATAATTTTATCGGTTTCTTTGTTAAGACCCGTTGTTTCAAGGTCAAACACAACATATTCATCATCAAGTGATTGACCTTTTCCGGCTTGAACAACTGCACCAAGGTCATCAACGATATATGCTTCGACACCATATAAAACTTTAACACCAAATTTTTTAGATGCGTCCATAGCCTCCGGATAGGCTTGTACAACACCGTGGTCAGTTATAGCAATAGCCTTATGTCCCCAAACGGAAGCTCTTTCAATATAATCTTTAGCAGGGTTTATACCGTCCATCATACTCATATTAGTATGCAAATGAAGTTCAACCCTTTTTTCAGGTGCATTATCCATTTTAGGCTTAGGAGGGTTTGCCTCACATATATTACTTGCCATAACGTCTACTTCTTTGGTATAAGTATCATATTCAGCTTTGCCCTTAACCTTAATATATTTCTTTGGTTTAAGCATATTTTTTACTTCATCAGTATATTCTTCTGGTTTAAGGAAAAATTTAACTGTAACAGAATCTGTTAAATCCGTCATATCTATAGATATTATGATATTACCTTTTTTTGTTTCTCTCTCTTCAAACGAAAGAATTTTTCCAGATATGGCAACCATTTTATCTTCAACGATAGAACCTCTTATTTTTGTAATATCATCATTAAATTTAGAAAACTTCACTTTTACTTTTTTCCTTCTAAACTTCGATTTGTCAACAAATGAACTTCTGTTTTCATATCCAGAACTCAAATCTCTTGAATTTCCATCAAAAGGTATTTTAATTTCAACAGATTTTTTTTCAGCTATAGCATTGCTACTAGCTTTTTCTTTACTCTGTTCAGCTATTTTTTCCGAATTTATTCTAGCCATAATAGCTTTGTTTTTAAAAACTTCTAGTTCTTTTTTCTTTTCATCAGCAGTTTTTATTTTTATTGGGTTATTTTTAAATATAACATTTATAGTCATATTAAATCTGTTTTTAAAAGCTCTTTTTATTTCTCCGTCAATATCTTTTGCCCTAAATAAAAACGCACTTTTGCAATCGACATTTATAATTACAGTATTTTCTTCAATATCAACTTTAGCTTTTTTCAAAATATTATAACAAATAGGGCTTTTAGATTTAACAACATTTAAAATATTAACCCAATATCCGTCAATTTTTTCCTTAAAGCTATTTTCGACATCATAAAAAATATTTATATTTACATCTGAAATAAAAGGAAAGTTAGACTTTATATCTTCCTTAAAGTCACCGATACAAGACTCATTTAAAATGTTGTCACATACAAGACCAATATCCATAACCTTTGTATGCTTCGACATTTTGACATTATTTACATTTGTTTTTTTCAAAACACTTATAACGTTCGCTGATAATTTTAGCTTGCTAAAAACATCTTCAAACGATTTTAAAGTACAAGCGTTTTCCAAAAAAATCACCTTCCAAATTTATCATAATGCATTGATTTCGTTAATCAATTCATTAACAAGTTCACTTTCGTTTACTTTTTTAATAATTTCACCTTTTTTAAATATAAGTCCGACACCTTTGCCACCTGCAATTCCGATGTCAGCTTCTCTTGCTTCTCCCGGACCATTTACAACACAACCCATAACAGCGACTTTAATGTTTTTGTCTATATTAGAACATCTTTTTTCGACTTCATTAGCAATAGAGATAAGGTCAATTTCAGTTCTACCACAGGTTGGGCAAGAAACGAACTCAACGCCAAATTTTCTAAGACCGAGAGCTTTAAGAATACCTTTAGCAACACGAACTTCCTCAACAGGTGAACCGGTAAGAGAAACCCTTATAGTATCACCTATGCCCATACCAAGTATAAGACCAATACCAACAGAAGATTTTATAGTTCCACTATGTATAGTACCGGATTCTGTAATGCCAAGATGTAAAGGATAGTCAACTTTTTCTGATAAAATAGAGTACGCTTTAGCTGTGAATTGGACATCAGAAGCCTTTATTGAAATAGCAATATCAGAAAAATTATTTCTTTCAAGTATTTCAACGTGTCGTAAAGCACTTTCGACAAGTCCCTCCGGAGTAACCCTGCCATATTTTTCGAGAATATCCTTTTCTAAAGAACCTGAATTTACACCGATACGAATAGGAATCCCCTTATTTTTACAAGCCTCTGCAACAGCTCTAACTTTATCCTCACCACCAATATTGCCCGGATTTATTCTAAGTTTGTCAACACCGTTTTCGATAGCTTCAAGAGCAAGTTTATAATCAAAGTGAATATCTGCAACAAGAGGGATATTTATATTTTTTTTAATATCCTTTATTGCTTGGGCTGCTGTCATATCAGGGACAGCAACCCTTATAATTTCACAACCATTTTTTTCTAATTCATTAATCTGGTTTATAGTGGCTATAGCATCTCTTGTGTCTGTGTTACACATAGATTGAATTGCAATAGGGTTATCGCCACCAATTTTAATGCCACCTATATTGATAACTCTAGTTTTTTTTCTTTCAAAAAGCATAAAACTTCACCTCATAAATAACTCTATTAAAAATAAAAAGCATTATAACAACTTAAATACATCGTTAAAAGCGACTATAATACCAAATGCCATAAGTATAACAAAACCAACAAGATTTATAAAACCCTCTTTTTCGACCTGAATAGGTTTACGTCTAATAGCCTCAATAACAAGGAAAACAAACCTACCACCGTCAAGAGCCGGTATAGGAAGAATATTCATAACACCTAAGTTTGCACTAAGTAAAGCTGCAATTTGTGCCATTTGTAAAATAACGTCCCATACGCTGTGTTGTATAGCTTCTTGATACACGTCATTAACAACGGTTGTAAGACCTATAGGACCTGCAACATCATCTAATGAAACCTGCATAGTAAACAGTTGAGAAAGTCCATAAAACGTAATTTTCACCATATAGACACTTTTCCAAGCACCGGCATATAGACTTTCAAAAAATCCAGTTCTTTCATATCCGTCATAGCCCTCACCAAAGACAGGAGCTTTCCTTTTTATTTCTATACCAAGTTTTTCGCTACCCTTAAGGGTAATATTTTTTTCAATATATTGACCGTCGTGGATATAACCAATATTAAAATTTTCGGACTTTCTGGCAGCAAGTCTAAAACTAATATCATCATAAAGATGTACAGACGAATCATCAAGTTCAACAATCTCATCGCCATTTTGGATACCTGCTTGCTCTGCGACACTATTCGGAACAACGTTATATATTTCATTCCCACCATAACCGGTAAACATAACGATTATAGCATTTATAACAATAGCAAGAAGGAAATTCATAAAAACGCCGGCAAGAATAATAACCATTCTCTTCCAAACAGAAATACTGTTAAATCCTTTTTTGTCAGAGTTTTCAACGTCTTCATCTGACATTTTACAAAAACCGCCAATAGGCAAAATTCTAATAGAATAAAGAGTTTCACCTTTTTGTTTACCCCAAATTTTAGGACCCATTCCGACAGCAAATTCTTCTACAATAACACCACTTTTTTTTGCTGCAATAAAATGCCCCCATTCGTGAATCATAACAATTATTCCAAAGATAATAATGGTAATAATTATAGACAAGCAAACTCACCCCATTTAGATAATTTTTAGTTTTTTTTTAGAATCAAGTTTTAAAATCTTTAATTTAAAATTAGGCGTTGTCAAAACATCATCTGTAGCATTTTGATATAAAACACTAACGACACAAAAGTTAAAACAACGCTCTAAATTTTTAAATATTTTTTCGAGAAAATTCTCTAGCCCATAAATCAGCTTCAAATACATCTTCAAAATCATAATTATATTTTATATTATATGCATTCATAGCCTTTTCTATTAGCTTAGGAATATCAGAAAAACCAATTTTTCTATCAAGAAAAGCAGCAACTGCAACTTCGTTAGCTCCGTTCATAACGGTAGGCAAAGTTCCACCGGTCTTAATAGCGTCAAAAGCCAACTGTAGACATCTAAAAAGTTCAAGATTAGGTTTTTGGAAAGTAAGATTTCCACAGCTAAAGAAATCTATTTTCGGAAAATCATTTTTAATCCTGTTAGGATAAGTCAAAGCATATTGTATAGGGACTTTCATATCAGGTTCACCAAGTTGGGCAACAACAGCACTATCCTCAAACTCAACCATAGAGTGAATAATACTTTGTGGGTGAACCACAACATTTATCTGTTCAACATCAACGTCAAAGAGCCATTTAGCTTCGATAACTTCAAGACCCTTGTTCATCATAGTAGCAGAATCAATAGTTATCTTCTTCCCCATACTCCAATTAGGGTGTTTGAGAGCAGCTTCAACGGTAATTCCGTCAAAAGAAGTGTAATCTTTAAAAGGTCCACCAGATGCTGTAAGATGAATTTTTCTGATTTTATTTTGTGAGTTTCCCTGAAGACATTGAAAAATAGCAGAGTGTTCGCTGTCAACAGGATAAATTTTAACATTATGCTCCCTAGCCTCTTTCATAACAAGTTCACCGGCTGTAACAAGTGTTTCTTTGTTAGCAAGAGCAATATCTTTTCCGTTTCTGATAGCTTTTAAAGTAGGCTCAAGACCTATATTTCCAACAAGTGAATTAAGCACTATATCCGTATCATCATTACAGGCAATATCATTAATTCCAGAAATTCCTGCAAGAACTTCTGTATCAATTTTTCCGGAAATTCTTTTTTTAAGTTCAAGTGCCTTATCTTCGTTCATAACTGAAACAGAAACCGGCTTAAATTCAAAAATTTGCTTTTCAAGCAAATCAATACTTGTATTTGCAGTAAGTCCAAGAACTCTATAACCAAGATTTCGACAAACCTCAAGTGCCTGTGTTCCTATAGAGCCGGTAGAACCTAAAATAACAACTTTTTTCAAAACAAAACTTCCTTTCCGAGAGTAAGAAAAATATAAATAAGAGGAGCCGTAAATATTACGCTGTCAAATCTATCAAGCACACCGCCGTGACCGGGCATAATTTTACCATAATCTTTTATACCGACAAATCGTTTAATACTAGATGCGGCTAAATCTCCTAACTGTGCAAAAATAGAGCCAACCACTCCTATAAGTGCATATAATAAAAACATATTTTCTTTGCCAACATTTCCAAATTCAAAAATACAATATCCAAAGAATCCGGAAACAATTGCCGTAAATACAATACCACCGATAGCACCCTCATAAGTTTTTTTAGGGCTTAAAATTGGCGTAAGTTTGTGTTTTCCAATTGCGGAGCCGGTAAAGTAAGCACCTGTATCGCTACAAAAGGCACAAATAAATATAAGCCAAACTAAATATTCACCAAATTCCATTTGACGTACAAGATAAATATTACTAAGCATAAAAGTAACATAGAAAAATCCAACGATTGTAATACAAACATCATTGATGTTAATTTTCTGGTGCATAAAAACCATAAGCATAAAAGCCAAAATAATAAAAATCATAGTGGCAATGCCAATATATTCAAATTCAATTCTTAAACCCACACAAACTAAATAGACGATAGTAGCCAAAGCCCCTAATATGTGTACAGGTTTAATCTCTTTAGATGTAGCTTTATAAAATTCAAATATTCCAACAAGTGATAAAAACAAAATTCCATATCTAAGCCACTCACTGCCAAGGATAAGGAATAAAGCAAGTATAGGTAATGCAATAATTCCTGATATTGTTCTTATAAGCAAGAGAAATCCCTCCTATCTTCCGCCAAAGCGTCTTTCTCTGTTAGAAAACTGCTCAATAGCCTTGTTAAGTTCCTTAATATCAAATTCAGGCCATAATTTATCTGTAAAATAAAACTCAGAATAAGCTGACTGCCAAGGTAAAAAGTTACTAAGTCGTAACTCTCCACTTGTTCGGATAACAAGTTCAGGGTCCGGAATATTTTTAGTGTCAAGATAACCGGAAAAAGTAGTCTCAGAAATTTCGCTTTCTGAAATATTTCCATTTTTGATGTCATTATACATATTTTTCATAGCTCTAATAATTTCATCTCTACCACCATAATTAAGAGCGATATGTAAATTAAGACCTTTTTTAACAGAAGAGATTTCCTCAAGTTTGTGTATTTTATCTTGTAAATCTTCATCAAGTTTTGATAAATCTCCTATTGCGTCAATTTTTATGTTACTTTTTTCGTTATCGTCTATATAATCCTGAATATACTCACGTAACAAATTCATAAGAGCAGAAACCTCATCATCAGAGCGTTTCCAATTTTCAGTTGAAAAAGCGTAAACTGTCAAATGTTGAATACCAAGTTTATCAGCTTCTTTAAGTAATTTATTAAGAGCCTGCGCCCCCGCTCTATGGCCAAAACTTCTAGGCATAAATCTTTTTTTTGCCCATCTTCCGTTACCGTCCATAATAATAGCAATATGTTTAGGCAATGTTTTTTCCATAATCAAAAAATCCCTTTCAAAAATTAAGAAATAAGAGGCTGTAAAAAAATATTTAAGGCAACACCACAACTTAATAAAATGAATTTAAACTTAAATTTTTCATAGAGAGGAAAAAGCTCATAATCATAGTAGAATTATGATAAGAGGTTTTGACAAATCTATGAAAAATTTAAGTCAAAGCCATAAAATATCAATCGTGTGGTATTGCCCTAATTTTCACAGTCACATTGTTTAGATAGACATAATATCTTTGTTTTTTGCTTCAACAAGTTTATCAACTTCAGCAACATTTTTATCAGTTATTTTTTGCATTTCATCTTCAAGAGATTTAAGTTCATCTTCAGTAATTTCGTTAGCTTTTTCCAATTTTTTAAGTGCATCAATACCGTCACGACGAACATTTCTTATAGCAACTTTAGCATCTTCACCTTTTTTCTTAACGTCTTTAGTAAGAGATTTTCTTCTTTCCTCCGTAAGTTCAGGGAAAACAAGACGAATAACTTTACCGTCATTAGTTGGGTTAATACCGAGGTCAGATGCATTTATAGCTTTTTCAATTTCTTTCATAACAGAAACGTCCCAAGGTTGAATTTGAATAAGTCTAGCTTCTGGAATAGTAATGTTACCAACTTGATTTAAAGGAGTTGGAGAGCCATAGTAGTCAACAGTAATTCTATCTAATACGTGAGGATTTGCTCTACCGGCACGAATTGTATTAAGGTCACTTTCAAGATTTTTTACTGATTTATTCATTTTTTCTGCATAAGCGTCTGTATGTTTAGACATAATAAACCTCCTAGATTTTATTTGATGTATTTGTATAATAAATTTATTCTACGGTAACAAGAGTACCGATTTTTTCGCCCATAGCTGCTTTAACAATTCCATTATCTTCAACAAGACCAAAGATAACAACAGGAATTGACTGTTCATAGCAAAGGTTAGCTGCTGCGATGTCAATAACTTTAAGATTTTTTTCAACAATTTCTTTACATTTGATAGTGTCATATTTTACTGCATTAGGGTTTTTAGCTGGGTCATCGTTGTAAACTCCGTCAATACTTTTAGCATAAAGGATAGCATCAGCCTGAAGTTCAGACGCACGTAATGCTGTAACAGTATCTGTAGAGAAAAATGGGTGACCTATTCCACCGGCAAATATAACAATTTTGCCCTCGGATAAATATTTAACAGCTAAATCTTTTGAAAACATTTCTGTCATAGTACCAACAGGAAATGGTGTCATAACAGTAGCAGAAAGGCCCTCCTGTCTAAGGAAATCTGCGAAATATATAGCATTCATAACAGTAGCAAGCATACCTATTTGGTCAGCTTTACATCTGTCCATTTCCGGATTAGCACTTCTACCTCTCCAGAAATTACCACCACCAATAACAAGTGAAACCTGAACGCCTTTTTTAATAATTTCTTTAATTTGACCGATAATTTCAGCTATAATTTTATTATCAAATGGAGTACTTTCTGAGCTGGCTAAAGCCTCTCCACTAAGTTTTAAAAGAACTCTGTTGTACAAAAATATTCACTCCTTATAGATTTATTTATGTTGAATTAATCTATGTAATTTGTAGCCAAAACAAGGCACAACCACAAAACATATACCACATAAATATTAAACAATTTTTGCGATACTGTCAATATTTTTTTAATCCAACATTAAATCAATTATAATATAATAGTTATAATTATAAAATAACAATATTCTTCATAATTATCTCTTATTATTTTAACATAAAATAATAAAAAAAGAAACCTTTTATTCAAAAATTTTTAAATAATAAAAATACATTATAAGGCACAAGAACTATACTAAATAGAAAAATTTCCATTAAGCTACTCAGAAATTCAAACCGTATAATTTATAAACAACAAAAAGGGTATGCCGAATAAAATCGACATACCCTCTATATAAACTTAAATAATAAGTAAAAAGTTAAACGAATAAAGTCAAAGACTGTTCGTAAATACGCTTATAACCGACATACAAAAGCACTCTAAAATAAGAGGTACTTTTATTTTAGGATTAAACTAATTCGATAATAACTTCTTCAGCACCGTCACCGCGTCTAGCACCGAGTTTGATTATACGAGTATAACCACCGTTTCTATCAGCATATTTAGGAGCAATTTCTTCAAACATTTTCTTAGCCATATCAACACTTTTAGTGTTAGCTCTTCTTTTCTTTCCGTCAGCAGGAACTTCTGTAACAGGATAAAGAACGCTAAGAATTTTTCTTCTAGCATTTAAACGAGAAGGATTGTCTTTTTTGATAGTTTTTTCAACTTCATCAAAAACTGTAACTTTCTTTCCATTAACGTTTTCTTTTACTCTTTTACCATCAGAATCTTTTTTAGCAACCTTAGCAGTTACAGTAACTTCAGTATAATTGTCTTTTTCTTTCACTGCAAGAGTGATAAGTTTTTCAGCAATTTTTCTGATTTCTTTAGCTTTGGTTTCAGTAGTTCTGATTTTTCCATGATATAATAAATTAGTCACTTGATTACGAAGCAAAGCTTTACGCTGGCTTGTAGTACGACCAAGTTTTCTGTATCCGGCCATTACTAAACCTCCTTAAAATAGTATTAATATCAATCATCATTAGGACTTAAAGAAAGTCCTAGTTCATTCATTTTGTTAAGCACTTCTTCTAAAGACTTACGTCCAAGGTTACGTACTTTCATCATATCTTCTTCTGTTTTGCCAGCAAGGTCTTCAACTGTGTTAATACCGGCACGTTTAAGACAGTTGTAAGAACGAACTGAAAGGTCAAGTTCTTCAATGCTAAGCTCAAGAACTTGTGTTTTCTTATCTTCTTCTTTTTGAACCATAATTTCAGTGTTCATAGCAGCTTCAGATAAGTTTACGAATAAATTAAGGTGTTCGTTAAGAATTTTAGCACCTAAACTTACTGCGTCCTCTGGGGTAATAGTTCCGTTTGTCCAAACTTCAAAAGTGAGTTTGTCATAGTCAGTAATATTACCAACACGAGTATCTTCAACAAGAAAATTCACCCTGCGAACAGGTGTATAGAGTGAGTCAACAGGAATCATTCTAATAGGGTGGTCAGGTTTTTTGTTTTTAGAAGCTTCAACATAACCACGACCTCTAGTAATAGTTATTTCAACGAATAACTTACTGTTAGGACCACCGCTTAAAGTTGCGATATGAAGTTCAGGATTAAGAATTTCAATATCAGCATCAACTTTGATGTCACCGGCTGTAATTTCACCCTCACCTACAAAATCAATATAAGCCATTTTAGGTTCATAGCTGTCGCTATTACTTTTAATAGCAAGATTTTTAAGGTTTAAAATAATTTCAGTAACGTCTTCTTTAACTCCAGGGATAGTACTAAATTCGTGTAAAACTCCTTCGATTTTTACATTACTAACAGCCTGACCTGGTAAAGAAGAAAGTAAGATTCTTCTTAAAGAGTTACCTAAAGTTGTACCATATCCTCTTTCTAATGGTTCAACAACAAATTTACCATACTTTCCGTCCTGTGATTTCTCAGCAATATCAATGCGAGGTTTTTCAAATTCAAACACTCATTCGAACCCCCTTATAATTTTTAACAAAAACATCATAATTATAGCTACAATAATCTTTAGAAATCCGTAGGAGCAAAACGCCCCAACGGATAAAAACATTATTATTTAGAGTATAACTCGACAATAAGTGTTTCATTAACAGGATATTCAATTTGTTCTCTTGTAGGTAAAGAATTAACAGTACCTTTAAGATTATCTTGGTCAGCAACAAGCCACTGAGGAACGATTCTTGAAGAAGTTACATCAAGAACGTCTTTAAATCTCTGTAAGTCTTTTTTGCTTTCTTTAACTTCGATAACATCACCAACTTTAACTTGGTAAGAAGGGATGTTTACTTTTTTACCGTTTACAACGATAAGATTGTGACGAACAATCTGTCTAGCTTCTTTTCTAGTACGTCCATAACCAAGTCTGTAAACAGCGTTATCAAGACGTAATTCAAGGAGCATAAGAAGGTTTTCACCAGCGATACCCTTCATATTTTCAGCTCTTTTATAGTAAGTTCTGAATTGTTTTTCTAAAACACCGTAAATAAATTTTACTTTCTGTTTTTCTTTTAACTGTAAACCATACTCGCTTGATTTTCTCATAACTCTTTTTCTTTTACTAGGTTTTTTAGAAACACCGAGTACAGCTGGTTCAATACCAAGGTATCTGCATCTTTTAAGAACAGGACCTATTTCTCTAGCCATTTAAAAACGCACCTCCATATATATAAATAAAAATTAAACTCTTCTACGTTTTGGTGGTCTACAACCATTGTGAGGAACAGGAGTAACGTCTTTAATCATAGTAACATCAAGACCTGCTGCCTGTAAAGCACGAATAGCTGCTTCACGTCCGCTTCCTGGACCTTTAACGAAAACTTCAACAGTTTTAAGACCATAATCTTTAGCTGCGTTAGCAGCTGTTTCTGCAGCCATCTGAGCAGCGTAAGGAGTAGATTTTCTAGAACCTCTGAAACCTAATCCACCTGCACTAGCCCATGAAAGAGCATTACCTGCAGCATCAGTAATAGTAACGATAGTATTATTAAAAGTAGATTTTATATGAGCTTGACCGCGGTCAACGACTTTTCTGTCACGACGTCTACGGCCAACAGCTTTTTTAACTGCTTTCTTAGCCATTTAATTAGAACCTCCCTAAAAATTATTTTTTCTTGTTAGCAACAGTTCTTCTCGGACCTTTTCTTGTACGAGCATTAGTTTTAGTTTTCTGACCTCTAACTGGAAGTCCTCTTCTGTGACGGATACCTCTGTAGCAGCCAATTTCCATAAGACGTTTAATGTTAAGAGCGATTTCTCTTCTTAAATCACCTTCAACAGTTTGACTTCTGTCGATAACTTCACGGATTTTAGCAACTTCATCATCAGATAAATCTCTTACTCTAGTGTCAGGGTTTACGCCTGCTTCTTTCAAAATTCTGTTTGAACTAGCACGACCAATTCCGTATACGTAAGTAAGACCTATTTCAATACGTTTTTCTCTTGGTAAATCTACACCGGCAATACGAGCCATGTACCAATGCACCTCCTGATAAAATTTAAAATAATATATAACAAATCAAAATATAATTAACACTCAATAACGGTCTGCAAGGGTTCCTGCCCCTCTAAAACCATAGTTTAAAAAAAATCAGCCTTGTTTTTGTTTGTGTTTTGGATTTTCACAAATAACTCTTATGCTGCCTTTTCTTTTGATAACTCTGCATTTTTCGCACATAGGCTTAACAGATGGTCTAACTTTCATTAGAAACTACTCCTTTCATTTATCTCTCCATTTAATTCTGCCTTTAGACAAATCATAAGGTGACATTTCAACTAAGACTTTGTCGCCCGGTATGATTCTGATAAAATTCATACGTAACTTACCAGATATATGGGCAAGAATTTTATGCCCATTTTCCAATTCAACTTGGAACATCGCATTTGGAAGTTTTTCAAGTACAGTACCTTCAACTTCGATAACGTCATTTTTTGACAAGGTAATGAGCCTCCTTATTACTATTATAACTTATATGTCTGCAAAGCCTTTCTAAAATCAGCATCATTTAAATAATCGTCATTCTCAAGTCTTTGCTTAATATCTTCAATAACAACATTTACAATCTGAACGTGCATAAATTTTTTCTTTTTAGGTTTTTCAAGTTTCCTCAAATCACCGTCAACCAAATATACATATTGTTCATCAGAATCAACAACTATAAATGGTCGTCTTTTGTCACGTCCACTTTTTGAATATACAACTTGACCTTTACTATACACTAAACTCACCTCAACTAAACAAGAGTAAGAATTTCTGGCTCACCATCAGTAATTAAGATGGTATTTTCATAATGTGCTGATAATCTCTTATCTTTTGTAACGACAGTCCATTTATCAGCTAAAACTTTAACTCTGTAATCTCCTGCATTTACCATAGGCTCAATAGCCAAAGTCATACCTTTACAAAGTCTAGGACCTCTGCTGTTCACCTTATAATTAGGGATTTGAGGAGCCTCGTGCATTTCTGAGCCAACGCCGTGACCAACGTAATCTCTAACAACAGAAAAACCGTTAGCCTCAACATATTCTTGAACTGCACCAGAAATCTGATGAAGGTGATTTCCGCTTTTAGCGAATTTGATACCTTCGAAGAAACTCTGTTTAGTAACATCGATTATCTTTTTCGCTTCGTCAGAAATTTCTCCAACAGAGAAAGTTCTAGCAGCATCACCGTGAAATCCGTTGATGTAAGCACCAACATCAATACTGATTATATCTCCATCTTTAAGAGTTCTTTTGCTAGGAATACCGTGGATAATTTCCTCATTGACAGAAGCACATATAGTTGCAGGAAAACCGCCATAACCTTTAAAGGAAGGAACAGCACCTTGTTTTCTAATGTAATCTTCGGCAATTCGGTCAAGTTCCAAGGTTGAAATTCCGGCACAAACCTTAGTTTCAAGAAGATTAAGAACTTCACCAGTAATACGTCCGGCTATTCTCATATATTCAATTTGTTTTTCGTTTTTAATAGTAATAGCCATAAATTACGCCTCTTCCAAAGTTTTGATTAAGTAAGAAGTTATTTCGTCAATATCGCCTACTCCAGAAACTTTAAGAAGAAGACCTTTCTTGTCATAATAATCTACAATAGGTGAGGTAGTTTCGTGATAAACTTTAAGTCTGTTTTTAACAGTTTCTTCAGTGTCATCTTTACGCTGAATAAGTTCAGCACCACATTCATTACAAACACCAGAAGTCTTTGGAGGATTATATTTTGTATGATACATTTGACCGCATTTAGGGCAACCTCTTCTACCTGACATACGTTCAATAATAACATCATCGTCAACATCGATAAGAATAACTTTGTCAACTTCTCCGATTATTGCACCTAATCCTTCAGCTTGAGTCAAGTTTCTAGGATAACCGTCAAGGATATAACCTTTTTTACAGTCATCTCTTTCGATTCTTTGAGATAAAATCTGAGTTACGATTTCATCAGGAACAAGCTGACCTGCATTCATAATATCAGTAACTTTTTTTCCAAGCTCTGTTTTAAGCTCAATCTGTTCTCTAAGTAAATCACCAGTAGAGATATGAGCTATATCAAAATGTTTAGATAATTTTTTGGCCTGAGTACCTTTTCCCGCTCCGGGACAGCCGATAAGAATAAGTTTCATAAAACATACTTCCCTTCAGGTTTAATCAAACCTAAAATATATTTAAAAAATCGGTTTTTTGAGAATGTCCCAAAAGGGACAGTCCCAAAACCCTCAAAAAATCAAATTAACTTAAAAATCCTTTGTAATGTCTCATAAGAAGCTGAGATTCAAGTTGTTTTACTATTTCAAGTGCAACGCCAGTAACGATAAGGAGTGTAGTTCCTCCAAAGCCTACCTGAATTTCTGGGAAAACCCAACCAATTGCGATAGGAACGATAGCGATTAACGCATAGAAACAAGCACCGATTAATGAAATTCTGTCAACAACGCCCTGTATAAAATCAGATGTAGGTTTACCTGGTCTAATACCTGGGATAAAACCTCCGCTTTTTTTCATATTTTCTGCAACTTCAACAGGATTGAAAGCAAATGAAGTATAGAAGAAAGTAAAGCAGAAAATAAGAATTATATAAATAATAGCTCCGATAGGTTTTTGAATACTTAAAATCTCAACCACATCATCAAGCCAAGTTACCCCAAACATATT
Source organism: uncultured Eubacteriales bacterium (assembly GCA_902496345.1). Taxonomy (GTDB): domain Bacteria; phylum Bacillota; class Clostridia; order Lachnospirales; family CAG-274; genus MGBC114079. The sequence continues at coordinate 22,646 of CABVAP010000006.1, read as the reverse complement.
TTTAATAGTTTGTGGGAACTGTAAAAGTGAGATTGCAAAGATGATAGACATAACACCTGCAATATTAACTTTAATTGGAATAAATGAGCTTTGACCGCCAAAGACAGTTCTTCCAGCCATTTTCTTTGAATATTGAACAGGGATACGTCTTTCGCCGTCCTGAACAAGGATAACAAAGCCAATGATAAATACGAATACTACTAAAAGTATAGCAACACCAATCCAAGCCATTGTACCATTATCACCAGTAGCGTAAAGGTATAACTGTTCGATGCCGTTAGGAAGACCAGCTAAGATGTTAGCAAAGATAATGAAAGAAGAACCATTACCAATACCACATTCAGTAAGCTTTTCGCCAAGCCACATAATAAATATAGTTCCAGTAACCATAGCAATCAAGGCAGCACCATAAGCGAACCAACTATGGTCAATAAATAAAGAGTTGTGAATAGTATAAATCTGACCTGCACCCTGTAAGAATGCAAGAACAACTGCTAAAACACGAGTTGCTTGATTTATTTTTTTACGTCCATCTTCGCCTTCTTTGTTAATCTGTTCCAATTTAGGAATAGCAACGGTAAGAAGTTGCATAATGATAGAAGCATTGATGTAAGGTCCGATACCCATTGCAAAAAGTGAACCATAATTACCACCTGTCATCAAAGTAAAGATTGACATAGCGTCATCACTACTAGCAGGAGCAATAAGTTTGTCCATAGGAACCCCAGGAACAGGGATATGAGTACCTAATCTTACTATAAGCAATATAAAGAGCATATAGAATAATTTCATTCTAAGATCTTTTACTTTCCATGCATTCTTGAATACAGAAAACATTAGATCACCTCTGCTTTTCCGCCTGCTGCTTCAATTTTTTCTTTTGCTGATTGGCTAAAATAATTAACTTTAACAGTTAATTTCTTAGATAATTCGCCATTACCAAGAATTTTAACGCCATCTTTTGGATTGCTAACTAAACCTTTTGATTTAAGTGCGTCAATATCAACTGTAGCACCATCTTCAAATACATTTAAATGAACAAGATTAATAGCAACGATTTCTTTAGAGTTTATGCATTTAAAACCTCTTTTAGGAATACGTCTGTAAAGAGGCATCTGACCACCTTCAAAGCCAGGTCTAACACCACCGCCTGAACGAGCGTTCTGACCTTTGTGACCTCTACCAGCTGTTTTACCGTTTCCAGAGCCGTGACCTCTTCCTTTACGGAAAGCTTTAAATTTAGAACCTTCTGCAGGTTGTAATTCACTTAAATTCATTTTCGAGTGCACCTCCCTTTATAAAAATATTATTAAATTTCTTCTACTTTTACTAAATGCTGAACTTGTTTAAGCATACCTCTGATAGCAGCATTGTCCTGTTTTTCAACAGAAGCGTTAGGTTTTCTAAGACCAAGAGCAGCAACAGTTTTTCTGTGTTTTGGAATAGCACCAATAGTAGATTTAACTAAAGTAATTTTTAACATTTAATTAACCTCCTTAACCCAAGATTTCTTCAACAGATTTTCCGCGAAGTCTTGCAACTTGTTCAGGAGTTGTAACTCTGCTTAATCCTTCGATTGTAGCGTTTACAACGTTTCTCTTATTGTTAGAACCTAAAGATTTAGTTCTAATGTTTCTAATACCAGCAAGCTCTAAAACGGCACGAGCAGGACCACCTGCGATAATACCAGTACCTTCTTTAGCTGGTTTTAATAAAACAGTTGAGCTTCCGAATTTACCGAGGTTTTCGTGGTAAATACTATCGTCTTGATTACGTTCGATGTAAACAAGATTTTTGATAGCGTCTTCTTTACCTTTACGGATAGCGTCAGGAATTTCCATAGCTTTACCAAGACCTGCGCCAACGTGTCCGTTACCATCTCCAACTACAACTAATGCTGCAAAACGGAAAGTACGACCACCTTTAACAACCTTAGTAACACGTTTGATAGTTACAACTGTATCTTCTAATTCAAGAGTACTTGCATCAATTTTCTTTCTCAAGATTTTCCCTCCTTACTAAAATTGTAATCCGGCTTCTCTAGCAGCGTCAGCTAAAGCCTGTATTTTACCGTGATAAACAAAACCGCCTCTGTCGAAAACAACAGTGTTGATACCTTTTTCTAAAGCTTTTTTAGCGATAGCTTCACCAACAACTTTAGCTGCTTCAACGTCAGATGTTTTTTCAACTTTATCTTTAACAGCTGCTTCCATAGTAGAAGCTGCTACTAAAGTATTACCGATTGTATCATCAATAATCTGTGCATAGATATGTTTGTTAGATCTAAAAACTGCCAATCTAGGTTTTTGTGCTGTACCGGAAATTTTATTACGAAGTCTGTAATGACGTTTAACTCTTCCTTCAGCACGTGATGGCTTACTCATCATCTGGATTTCACTCCTTTACTATTATTTCTTACCTGTTTTACCAACCTTGCGTCTGATAGTTTCTGTAGTATATTTAATACCTTTACCTTTGTAAGGTTCTGGTGGACGTTTAGTTCTGATTTCAGCAGCAAACTGTCCAACTTTTTCTTTATCGATACCTGAAACGATAATTTTGTTAGTACCGTCAAGAGTAGTAGTAATACCCTCAGGGTCAGTCATCTCAACAGGGTGAGAATAACCAAGAGTAAGAGTAAGTTTGTTACCGCTCTTAGCTGCTCTGTAACCAACACCATTGATTTCAAGTTCTTTAGTGTAACCTTTAGTAACACCTTCAATCATATTAGCGATAAGTGTTCTAGTAAGGCCGTGTAATGCTTTATATCTTTTTAAATCGCTAGGTCTAGTAACAACAACCTGACCGTCTTCGATAGCGATAGTTAAATCATCAACTAATTTACGAGTCAAAGTTCCTTTAGGACCTTTAACAGTCATCACGTTGCCTTCTTCAAGTTTAACATCAACACCTGCAGGAATAGCAACAGGTAATTTACCTATACGTGACATTATTGCACCTCCTTATAAAATTACCAAACGAATGCGAGGACTTCGCCGCCCACTCCAAATTTTCTAGCTTCTTTATCAGTAATGATACCTTTGTTAGTAGAAACGATAGCAATACCAAGACCACCTAAAACTCTAGGCATTTCTTCGCAAGAAGCATAAACTCTAAGACCAGGTTTAGAAATTCTCTTAATACCTGTAATAACTTTTTCGTTTTTATCTTTACCGTATTTTAATGTAATGCGTAATGTTTTCTTAACACCATCTTCTAATGTTTCAAAACCTTTAACATAACCTTCTTTAGTTAAAATGTCAGCAATAGCTGCTTTTTCTTTAGAAGAAGGGACATCAACTGTGTTATGTTTAGCAGTGTTCGCATTTCTAATTCTTGTAAGCATATCTGCAATAGGATCGCTCATTGACATTGTAAAAATCCTCCTTTCCGATTACCAGCTGGCTTTCTTAACTCCCGGGATTTGACCTTTATACGCTAATTCACGGAAGCAAATACGACATATACCGAATTTTCTCAAATAAGCGTGTGGTCTACCACAAATTCTACAACGAGTATATGCTTGAGTTGAATATTTAGCTTTTCTTTGTTGCTTCACGACCATTGATTTCTTAGCCATTGTCTGTCCTCCCTTACTTTTTAAATGGCATACCAAATAATTTTAATAATTCTCTAGCTTCTTCATCAGTTTTAGCAGTAGTAACAAAAACGATGTCCATACCTCTGATTTTATCGATTTTATCATATTCGATTTCAGGGAACATAAGTTGTTCTTTAACACCTAAAGTGTAGTTACCTCTACCATCAAAACTGTTAGCACTTACGCCTCTAAAGTCACGTACACGAGGGAGAGCGATATTGATGAGCTTGCTAGCGAAGCTGTACATTTTTTCTCCTCTTAAAGTAACTTTACAACCGATAGGCATTCCAGCACGAAGCTTAAATGCAGCGATTGATTTTTTAGCTTTAGTTACGATAGGTTTCTGACCAGCGATAATAGCCATATCACCCATAGCATTGTCAATAGCTTTAGCATTGTCCTTAGCTTCACCAAGTCCCATATTAATAACTATTTTAGCAATTTTAGGAACTTCCATTTTATTTTTATATGAAAACTTTTCCATCATTGCATCAACGACTTTGTTTTCATAGAATTCTCTTAAATCGTTCACGTTAAAATGTACCTCCTTTCAAAAATTAATCGATTACTTCGCCTGTTGATTTAGCAATTCTTTGTTTTGAATTAACCATTTTACCGTCTTTTTCAACTTTTTCAACTTTGTAACCAATTCTTGTAGGTTTGCCTTTGTATAAATACATAACGTTAGAAGCGTTGATAGCAGCTTCTTTCTGAATAATACCGCCCTGCTGATTAGCAGATGCTTTTTGGTGTTTTTTAACCATATTAACACCTTCAACAATAACTTTATTGTTTTTCTTGTCAACAAGGAGAACTTTGCCCTCTTTGCCTTTATCAACACCAGCTATAACAACAACTTTGTCACCTTTTTTAATTTTCACAGTCCGCACACCTCCTTATAATACTTCTGGAGCAAGAGATAAAATTTTCATATATTGTTTTTCTCTTAATTCTCTAGCAACAGGTCCAAAGATACGTGTACCTCTTGGATTTTTGTCATCTTTGATAATAACAGCTGCATTTTCATCAAATTTGATGTAAGAACCGTCAGGTCTAGAAGCACCTTTTTTAGTTCTAACAACAACAGCTTTAACAACTTCGCCTTTTTTAACAACACCGCCGGGTGTTGCATCTTTAACAGTAGCAACTATAACGTCACCAATATTAGCATACCTTCTTGTTGACCCGCCTAAAACTCTGATACAAAGTAACTCTTTTGCACCTGAATTATCAGCAACAGCCAATCTTGATTCTTGTTGTATCAATTTAATTGCCTCCTTTCCGAAGGGGTCAAAACAAAGTAACCCCAACAAACATAAAACTATTTAGCTTTTTCAACGATGCTAACAAGTCTCCATCTTTTATCTTTAGATAAAGGTCTTGTCTCCATAACTTTAACACGGTCACCGATTTTACATTCATTGTTTTCGTCATGAGCTTTAAGCTTGTAAGTAGTTTTAACAATTTTTTTGTATAAAGGGTGTCTAACGTTATTTTCAACAGCAACAACGATAGTTTTATCCATTTTATCGCTAACTACTTTACCGATTCTTGTTTTACGAAGATTTCTTTCCACGAAATGTGCCTCCTTCCATTATGAATTAAAGACCTTTTTGTTTCTGAGTAATAATAGTCTGAATACGAGCGATGTTCTTACGAACTTCTCTGATTCTAGCAGTATTGTTTAATTGGTTAGTAGCGTTTTGGAATCTTAAGTTAAATAATTCTTTTTTAGCAACAACCAAATCATTCTTTAATTCTTCATTTGATTTATTTCTGAGTTCTTCAACAAAATTTTTAGTTTTCACTATTATTCACCGTCCATTTCCTGGTCAGCACGTGACACGATTTTGCACTTGATAGGTAACTTATGAACAGCAAGACGCAAAGCTTCTCTTGCAATTTCTTCACTAACGCCAGCGATTTCGAACATAATTCTACCTGGCTTAACAACAGCAACCCAGTATTCTGGAGAACCTTTACCAGAACCCATTCGAGTTTCAGCTGGTTTTTCAGTGATAGGTTTGTCTGGGAAAATTTTAATCCAAACTTTACCACCACGTTTGATATATCTAGTCATAGCGATACGGGCAGCCTCAATCTGGTTAGAAGTAATCCAGCTTGGTTCGCAAGCCTGTATAGCGAATTCACCGTAAGTAATTTTATTGCCTCTTGTAGCTTGACCTTTCAAACGGCCTCTAAATTGTTTACGTCTTTTAACTCTTTTAGGCATTAACATTACTTATCACTCCCTTCAGATTTTTTTTGAGGAAGAACCTCGCCTTTGTAAATCCAAACTTTAACACCGATTTTACCGTAAGTAGTATCAGCTTCAGCGAAACCATAATCAATGTTAGCTCTTAAAGTCTGGAGAGGAATAGTACCATCGTGATATTGTTCAGTACGAGCCATTTCAGCTCCACCAAGACGACCTGAGCAAGCAGTTTTGATACCTTTAGCACCAAGACGCATAGTTCTAGTCATAGCTTGTTTCATAGCACGACGGAAAGTAATACGATTTTCAAGCTGTCTTGCAATATCTTCTGCAACGAGCTGAGAATCAAGTTCAGGTTTTTTAATTTCTTCTATATTAATCATAACTTTCTGAGCAGTCATTTTCTGAAGTTCGTTGCTAAGTTCTTGAATAGAAGCACCGTTTCTTCCGATAATGATACCTGGTTTAGAAGTATGAATAGTGATTTTAACACGTTCGTTAGTTCTTTCGATATTTACTTTAGCAACGTTAGAGTTGTAAAGTTTTTTCTTGATATAAGTTCTCATAGTGTTATCTTCTACCAAGAAATCTGCATAATTTTTCTTATCAGCATACCAAACTGAGTCCCAGTCTTTGATAACGCCGACTCTTAATCCGTGTGGATTTACTTTCTGGCCCATCATTAACCTCCTTATCTCTCATTCAAGTATATTGAAATATGAGCAGTACGTTTGTTAATTCTATAAGCTCTACCCTGAGCTCTTGGACGAATTCTTTTAAGAGTTGGTCCTTGATTAGCAACTACATCTTCAACATACAATTTTTCAACATCTAATTCTAAGTTATTTTCTGCATTAGCGATAGCAGATTTTAAAACTTTTTCTATAATTTCAGCAGCGTATCTAGGTGAATAAGCAAGGATACCCATTGCTTCGCCAACGCCTTTGCCTTTAATCTGGTCTAAAACGATTTTTGCTTTAGTATTGGAAATTCTAACGAATTTAGCGTGAGCCTGAGCTCTTCTATCTTTTTGTTGTTCGTTTCTTTCCTTTTTAATCTGGCTTCTATGTCCTTTAGCCATTAGAGATTACCTCCTTCCAATAACAGTTATTAGCGAACTCTTGATTTTTTTTCTGCGTCTTTACCGTGACCTCTGTAAGTTCTAGTTAAAGCGAACTCACCTAATTTGTGACCTACCATATCTTCAGTAATATAAACAGGCACGTGTTTTCTACCGTCGTGAACAGCGATAGTGTGACCAATCATTTCTGGGAATATAGTAGAACGACGAGACCAAGTTTTGATAACATCTTTAGTATTGGCAGCATTCTGAGCGTCAACCTTTTTAAGAAGGTGTGCATCACAGAAAGGACCTTTTTTAATTGATCTACTCATTCAAATTTTCCTCCTATTATTTATTTCTACTGTGGATTATAAATTTGTTACTAGCTTTGTGTTTTTTACGTGTCTTATAACCAAGAGCAGGTTTACCCCAAGGAGTACAAGGAGCAGGACGACCGATAGGAGCTCTACCTTCACCACCACCGTGAGGATGGTCATTAGGGTTCATAACAGAACCTCTTACAGTAGGTCTAATACCCATATGACGTTTTTTACCTGCTTTACCGATGTTGATAAGTTCGTGGTCGATATTACCAACTTGACCGATAGTAGCACGACAATCAATAGGAAGAAGTCTCATTTCTCCGGATGGAAGTCTAACTGTAGCATATTTACCTTCTTTAGCCATAAGCTGAGCAACGTTACCAGCTGAACGAACGAGCTGTCCGCCTGCACCTGGTTTCATTTCGATGTTGTGAATTTCAGCACCAACTGGGATATTTCTCATAGGAAGTGCATTACCAACACGAACTTCAGCTTCAGGACCATTATGGATAACATCTCCAACTTTTAAACCGTTAGGAGAAAGGATGTATCTCTTTTCACCGTCTGCATAAGAGAGTAAAGCGATATTAGCTGTTCTGTTAGGGTCATATTCGATACCAACAACTTTAGCTGGGATACCATCTTTATTACGTTTAAAGTCGATAATTCTGTATTTTCTTTTAGCACCGCCGCCGTGATGACGAACAGTTATTTTACCCTGGTTGTTACGGCCTGCAGTTGTTTTAATGTGAACAACAAGGCTTTTTTCGGGTGTAGATTTAGTAATTTCAGAGAAGTCAGATACTGTCATATTTCTTCTCGAAGGTGTATAAGGTTTAAATCTTTTAATACCCAATTTTTACACTCCTTTCAAATCTTTCTAACCACACACGCACCCGTGTGTGTCATCTATAATAAATTACATTCCTTGGAAAATTTCAATTTCTTTACTTTCAGCAGTAAGTTTAACAATAGCTTTTTTTCTTTTGTTAGTTTTACCAAAAGTATAGCCTCTTCTTTTAACTTTGCCAACTACGTTCATAGTATTTACAGAAGCAACTTTAGTACCTTCAAACATTTTTTCAACAGCTTCTTTAACCTGAATTTTAGTAGCTTCTGGGTGTACGTAGAAAGCATATTTTTTCTCAGCCATATCGTTCATACTTTTTTCTGTAACAACTGGCTTTAAAATAACGTCATAATATTTAATATCAGCCATTATGCGTACACCTCCTGAATTTTTTCAACAGCTTGTTTAGTAACAACGAATGAATCGTATTTAAGAATATCATAAACATTAATAGTGCTTACAGAAGCAGTTTTAACATTAGGGATATTTCTAGCAGATAATACTGCATTGTCATTACCTTCTTCAAGAACAACGAGTGCTTTTGAAACTTTAATATTATTTAAAACATTTTGCATTTCTTTAGTTTTAATCTGTTCAAGATTAAGAGAGTCAAGAACAACAAAATTATTATCATTTACTTTAGTAGTAAGGGCAGATTTAAGAGCAAGTCTTTTAACTTTTTTATTAAGTTTGAAAGAGTAATCTCTAGATTTAGGAGCAAATACAACTCCACCGCCTGTCCATTGAGGAGCTCTGATAGAACCTTGTCTAGCACGACCTGTTCCTTTTTGTCTCCAAGGCTTTCTACCGCCTCCACGTACTTCAGAACGAGTTTTAGTTCCTTTAGTACCTTGTCTTTGGTTTGCAAGATATTGAACAACTGCTTGATGCATAACGTGTTCATTAACTTCAACTGCAAAAATATTATCGTTAAGTTCGATAGAACCAACTTCGCTTCCGCTCATATTTAAAACTTTAACGCTTGCCACTGTTTATTCCTCCTTTCGTAAAGTAATAATTAAGCTTTTACGCTATCTTTAATAACAAGTATAGAACCTTTGTTTCCTGGTACAGCACCTTTGATAAGAAGTAAGTTCTTTTCAGCGTCTGCACGAACAACTTCAAGATTCTGAACAGTAACATTCACAGAACCCATATGTCCTGGCATTTTCTTACCTTTTTTAACTTTACCTGGTGTAGTAGCAGAAGATAAAGAACCAACACCTCTGTGATATTTAGAACCGTGAGCCATAGGTCCTCTGTGCTGATTATGTCTTTTAATAGCACCTTGGAAACCTTTACCTTTAGAAATACCGCTAACGTCTACTTTTTCACCTTCAGCGAATACGTCAACTTTAATTTCAGCTCCAACTTCGTATTCATCAATGTTATCGAATTTGAATTCTTTTAAAATTCTAGTAGCAGCAACGCCTGCTTTATCGAAATGACCTTTCGCTGGTTTGTTAACGTGTTTGTCGCTGATTTCACCGAAACCAACCTGAACAGCGTTGTAACCGTCATTTTCTTCAGTTTTTTTCTGAGTAACAACACAAGGACCTGCTTCTAAAACAGTAACTGGAATTAAGATACCATTTTCAGCAAAAATCTGTGTCATACCGATTTTTTTAGCTATGATAGCTTTTTTCATTTTTCGTACCTCCTAAAACTCTACAGCGGATTGTCCCGTTCGGGATAATCATTCTAGGCAAATATAAGGTGTACTTATATAAACCATTTTGGGATTATTTCATAATTTTCAAAGTGATGTCAACACCTGCTGGCAAATCAAGACGAGTTAAAGCATCAACAGTCTTGGCAGTAGGCATCAAAATATCAATCAATCTCTTATGAGTTCTCATTTCAAACTGTTCTCTAGAATCTTTGTATTTGTGAACAGCTCTAAGAATTGTCACAACTTCTTTTTTAGTTGGAAGCGGAATAGGTCCGCTAATTTTAGCACCTGTCTTTTTAGCAGTTTCGATAATTTGAACTGCAGACTGGTCAATTAACTTATGGTCATAAGCTTTGAGACTGATTCTAATTTTTTGATTAGCCATAAAAAAAGTCCCCTCCTTTTCGCACTTTTTTGATTTACTCAGTACGACAAGTGGTGACTGCACATACACACATTTTTAACGCATAGTACCCCGTAAGATACATAGAATTAAAAATCAATATTCAGTACAGTGACCTTGTCGCCCGTTTCTTGAACTGGACATCGCTCTGCAAAAAAACCTGTAATTTATAACAGCAACCTTTTGCTTCAACGCTCTTATGTCACAACACGATTAGTATATCATCTAAACCAAGACTTGTCAACCCTTTTTTCAAAAAAAATCAAAAAAGTTTTTTTATATCGAAAAAAGTCTAAAATATCAATGTTTTGGGAACAAAAATTTCTCCAAAATAAGAAGTAAATCAAAATTTTATTTAAAATAGTCTAAAAATATTTCACTACTTTTCCCTGTATATTTTCATATTGTAAAAGACTAGCGAGGTATATATCCCCGCTAGCCTTTAAATCTAAAATCCAAGTTTTAATTTTAAAAATCAATTTCTATTTAAAACTTAACTTTTACTCTACACACTTTTCACTTAACCCTTAATCCCCCACTTTCATAACCTAATTTTCAAATTTCAAAACCTAATCCACTACACCTCACTCTCAAATCCATAAACTCAACCATTCACCCTGCATTCTTGATACTTTAAACTTTGCTCTTAATTTTTGGTTTTAAGATTTTGTTGAAATTGAGAAGAGAGAGCATTGTAGATAGTTTCAGCAAATTCACCTCTTGTAACAGCCTCATCAGTTTTAGTTTCGTCAATAGTGAAATCTATACCCATTTTTTTAGCATAGTTAGAAATAATAATTTGAAGTTGTTTTTGAGTTATACTGTCATTAGTACCAAACTTTCCGTCACCGTATCCGGAAACGATACCGTTTTCAGAAGCCCAGTTTACATAGTCTGTATAATAAGCACCTGTTTCAACATCTTTAAATCCGTTAGTACTTGTTATAGGTTGAGCATTAGCGATTCTACCTAATATTGTAACAGCCATAGCTCTTGTAAGAGTTTTGTCAGGGGAAAAAGTAGAGTCACTTGTACCACTTATATATCCCATTTTTGATAAGAAAGAAACTGCATTATAATAGGAAGCGTCTTTTGAAACATCTGTGTAAGATGATTGTTCTCTGTTTACCCTTCCCATACCATTTCTGCTTTGAGTAGGTGTACCAACAGTAGTCTCCTGTTCAGATACTGAAACCTCTGTTTCTTGCCCATCAATATCAACGATGTAAGTTTTACCTATAGTAATTTCAGGAGAAGTTATAGCGACAGTGCTAAATCCGCTTGTTGCTTTGTATGAAGTAATTTCATTTCCGTCACTGTCTTTTAAAGTAATTGTAGTACCGGCATTTTGTTGGCTTTCAGTGTAGAAGTAAATTACATTTTGTTCACAATCAAGAGAAACCTCTGAGCTAACGCCTGTAGCGATAAAAGTAACGCCTTTTTTAAGTTCAATAGTTCCGTCAGCGTCAAGTACAGCTTCCGGACCTGTTATACCAAATTTAGGAGAAGATGAAAAGATTGTACCACCACTAAGTTCAATATCTCCGTTTGAGTCTATACAATCAGCGTCACCGGAAACAGTTGTAGTACCACCGCTTATCTTAATATAAACCTGTCCGTCTGTTTCTTGTCCGCTGTCACCCATTCCACCTTGTGGCATTTCTGGTCTTTCTCCGTTGTCTGCACCACCCTGTGGCATTTCTAGTCTTTCTCCGTTATTCATTCCACCCTGTGGCATTTCTGGTCTTTCTCCGTTGTCTGTTCCACCCTGTGGCATTTCTGGTCTTTCTCCGTTGTCTGCTCCACCCTGTGGCATTTCTAGTCTTTCTCCGTTATTCATTCCACCCTGTGGCATTTCTGGTCTTTCTCCGTTATTCATTCCACCTTGTGGCATTTCTGGTCCTTTTCCGTTACCCATTCCACCTTTTTCTTTATTAGAAGAAGAACCTATTCTAGAAGCGTTTATACCGTCATCAGTCGCAACAATGTTTATAACACCGTCAACAATATCAACCATTTGACCTTCAAGACCCTCACTAGCGTTTTGAATATCAATGTTACCACCATTTATAGTAAGATGTGTTTCTGCGTGGATACCGTCATTTTGAGCATTTATAGTAAAGTCACCACCGTCAACTATAACAAAGCCTTTTTCCGGGTCATCATCACGAGTAGATTTTATAGCTGTATCACCGGAAGTTATATCAAATTGACCGTCTTTAATAGTAACAGAGTTTCTGCCCTTTATACCCTCAGAAACAGCAGTTATTTTGTAGTTACCAGAAATAATTTTCAAATCTTTTTTACATTTTATAGCGTCAGCGTATTTACCGTCAACAGTAAGATTTCCGTTTCCGTTCATTGACATATCGGCTTTTGAAAATAGAGCAGCGTCCGGTTCATCTTCACCGTCTTCAAAGGTATAGTTTGTACCGTCTGTTATATAGTTTTCTGTATCATCAGCAAGAGTTATTGTTGCCTTGTCGCATTTTTGTATATATATAGCAGGACCGTTTTCATTAGTAATAGAAAGACCATTAAGTACAAGATGTACATAGTCAGATTCATCAGCAGAAACTAAAATTTGACCGTTGTATGTACCGCTAATAACGTAAACACCGGCACTAGATATTGTAATAACGCCGTCATCTTCAGAAACAGCAGACGAATCAAATTCAACAGAAGTCGAATTACATTCGATTGTAACAGAACTATCATCATAACCTGTATCTAAGTCTTTTGTTTTGTATTCAGATGCAATAGGACCGTCTGTTAAAGTAATTGAAGCTTCCGTATCTGTTGATGTATCGTTAGCAATCACAGATACAGCCATCAAAGAAGTTGTTGTAAAAGCAATAGCAATCCCCATTGATATTATTTTATGTCTTAATTTTGATTTCATAATAATAACCCTCTTTCTTATCTTTTATGTTTTAATTTCATTTTTTAATTATCAATAACTCTTGATTGATTGTCTTTATGTTATCAGTTGCAAATTAAAAAAAAATTAAAGAAACATAAAAATACATTAAAATGTTTATGTACAAACTGTTAACAAAGATGTCAAAAAGCCGATTAATTAAGCATTTTTTGTATTTTAAAAGAATAAATAAAAATTTTTTGTATTTTTTTCAAAAAAAGTGTTGACAAAAGATATTTAATACTGTATAATTGATTTTGTTGTTGAGGAAAACACAACAACGAAACAACTTAATATGTGCAGTCGTGGCGGAATTGGCATACGCGTTAGACTAAGGATCTAATGGTCTCTGGACCGTGGGGGTTCAAGTCCCCCCGACTGCATCATATATGCACGAGTGGCTCAGTGGTAGAGCATCGCCTTGCCAAGGCGAGGGCCGCGGGTTCGAATCCCGTCTCGTGCTTTTTTCATACAAAAAAACACCTTGTTGATTTCAGTTCAACAGGGTGTTTTTGCGTTATAACGATAAAAATTGTATCTGTTTGCTTTTAATTAATTAATTAATCTATCTATCTATATAAACAGATGGCCAATCTGGAATTTTAAAAAATTTATTTTAGGATTAATTTATTTAGAATTTTATTTATAATTTAAAATATTCAAAAAGAACAAAGTAAGTGATTATAAATACATATTTTTTTCAATGCCGTAAAAAATAAACTTAAATAAAATATATTTTATACTAAATCAGGAGGTTAAAATGAAAGATAAATTTTTCCTAATAAAAATATTATTCGCATTAATGATATGTTTAATGTCCCCTATCCTATTAACTGGCTGTCAAAAAACAAATGGTGTAGATAGTGACGTTGCGTTTTTAGATATACAAAATAAACTCATATCAAACGCAAATTTTCAAAATTCAGAAACAAAAAATTTAAATGATATAAATACAGCACAACAGTACGGCATATCAATTGACAATATAGAAGAAGGAATTGTGTATACATCAAATAATGAAACATCAGACAGAATAATTTTAGTAAAAGCAAAAGGCGGGCCTGCAACTGAGAATATAGAAAAAGCCTTAGCAAATGAGGTAGCCGGATTACTTTCTGCTTGGGAATCAAATTCATCTGAAATGAAAAAACTAAATAATCACGTTTTAAAAACAAAGGACGATTACGTTGTGTTGATAATAAGTGAAAACTCCGACACGCTTGAAAATGATTTTGACAACTTTTTTAATTCTTAATAATGAAATATTGACAAATACTCGCAATGCTCTTACAATATAATAAGTTATTGAATTTAAGGAGGAAAAAAAATGAAATTCTCAAAATTAGTAAGTATATTGATGATTTCAGCTATGTCTTTATCTTTTGTAGCTTGTTCTGATGAAGAAATGGGCATTGAAGTTGACGAAGGAAGGTCAAGAGATTACGCTGATATAACAGCAACAGAAACAACAATAACATCAACTATAAATTTAGGTTATGTAAAAGATTCATCAAGCATAGGTTTATCGAACCTTATGGAAGATAATACAAATCAAGCCACAGGAAATGTTGCTTATGATTTTGCAGAATATAGTTCTGTTGATGATATTACCTCAAAATTTTTAAGTGGTAAACTTGATGTTGCGATAGTTCCTACAGAAGTTGCTTCTATCTTGTATAATAAAACAAACGGAGGAATTAGAGTTGTAGCAATAAATTCAACAAATTCATCATTAAATGTTGTTGAAACTGGCGACAATATAAAATCGATAGCAGATTTAGAAAACAAAACAATATATGCTGAAAACACAAGCAACGCAACAAAATATATTCTTGAATATATTTTAAAACAAAATAACATTAACAATGTAAAAATAGAAGCAAAAGGATTAGATGAGTTAATTTCATTAGTAAATTCAGATAAAAATGCAGTAGGCATATTATCAGAACCACAGCTTTCAGAGACGATAGAAAAAAATCCAGCTATAAAAACAAAATTAAAACTTGATGAAGAGTGGCAGAAGTCTACAAATTCAGAACTTCCAACATCTTGCATAGTTGTAAGTAAGACATATTCAGAGAAACACCCAAGAGTAATAAGAGATTTCTTGCAAGAATATTATGATTCATTTAAAGCAACAGCAAAAGATTCAAAGAATGCAAGTACCCTTGCTGAAAAATTTAAAATAACAACAACAGCTACCGTTGCCGAAAAAGAAATTTCAAATACAACATTAACTTATCTTGATGAAGATAAAATGAAAGCACCTGTAACAAACTATTTAACAGTGTTATTTAATTCAGGAGCTGAAATGATAGGTGGACAAATCCCATCAGATGACATTTTCTATTTTCCACCAAAAGAAAAATTCAAAGTTGAAAAATAAAAAAAATCAATTCATAACAATTTTAAAGGCTGTCGAAAAAAATCGACAGCCTTTTTGAATTTCAAAACAAAAAAATCATTTTGTACACTTAAAACACATTTATGCAAAATATCCTTTAATGTATTTAAATCCTTTAAATAATTCCCCTTTAATTTTCTGTTATAAATAACCGAATTTAAAGGCATAATCAAAAGATTTTTTCAAAAAACCTTTTAGCCAACCTTATTTATGTAAAATATCTTTTAGTGCATTTAAATCCTCTAAATAAGTCACCTTGAGTTCTCTGTTATAAATAATTGACGCTGGGTGATATAATGGAAAAACTTTTTTTCCAAAAACCTCTGTAATTCTGCCGTGGTAATTACCAATAAGAGCTTTGTTATCTTTAAAAACCGCTTTAAGGGCAGTATTTCCAAGGGTCACAATAATTTTGGGATTTACAGCGTCTATCTCTTTGTATAGATATTCTTTAAAAAAATCTATTTCTTGTTTGTTTGGAGGTCTGTTTATAGGTTTGTTTGTTTTAGGGCTTAACTTGAATGGTCTAAGTTTAACAACGTTTGTTATATAAATCTCGCTTCTGTCAAGATTTATTATTTCAAGAAATTCATTAAGGTTTTTTCCGGCACTTCCGACAAACGGTCTGCCTTGTTTTTCTTCCTCCCCACCTGGAGCCTCACCTATTAATAAAATATCAGCATTAATTTTCCCATCACCTAAAACAACCTTTCTGTCAGGGAAAACTATTTCAGAATTTTTTATCAAATCGTCGTAAATTTTAGAAATCATAAACTTTTCCTTTCAAAAATAATATTTATCATTAGTATTGTTTATCAAAAAGTAACATTTGCTTTTATATATTCAAGAACATTAGACGAATAATATTTGTACAGCTCAACAAATTCCCAAGAGAAAAAAGGATTTTGCCTTAAACTTGCAAATAGTACGTCGCCTTTTTTAACTTTGTTAGCAATATTTTTATCAACAGCCACTTTTATAAACCTACCTGTGTACATTTTTTTAAGTATAACGAAATCGCCTCTAAAAATTTCCTCAAGGGTAAAATATCCCTCTTCTGTCATAGTAAAAAACATATCTTTGGTAAGCATATTTCTTTTTTTCTTATAAATATCAAAATCTATTATCATAGGAGAATATGAAATAACAGGATTGTATAAAAACCTTTTGAACTCATTATTGATACCACAAATTCGTTTTATTTCAGAAATATCATAATTAGTTTTTTCATCAATAATTACATCATAGTTCTCCCTAATATATTTTGAAAAAGAATTAATTGACTTAACATATTTTTCTATTTGCCCATCTTCAGAATTTGTAACTTTTTTAGGAATCCACATAAAAAGAAATTTGTCTATACACTGATTATTTGCCGAATTTATCTCCATAAATCTAAATCTTTTAGATGAAAAATCAAAAAAATCGTCAATACAATGTAGCTCATCACCAGACATTTTCTTTTCAAATTCCTTTATAACAGAGCAAAACAATTTTTCCATAGCTGAAAACCCCCAAATAATATTTAAAAACTATTGTAAAAGATACCTGTAATTATTTACCCATTTTTTTAATTTTGTTTTTTTCTATTATTGTGTAAATTAAAGATATAATAGCCCCAGTCAAAAAACCTCCGATATGACCGGCATTGTCAACACCCGTCATAATAAACCCTGTGCCTATATTTATAAGTGAAAATATAGCCATAAAGTAACCAGAAAAATCCCCAATAGATTTTTTAGTTATAAAGCTGTTTATAAGCATTGCACCCATTATTCCAAAGATAGCACCGGACGCACCGGCAGATAATCCATCTGTAAAGATAACACTAGCTAAAGACGCACCGACACCAGAAACTAAATAGATAAATAGGAATAAAGGACTTCCAAAATACTTTTCACTTCTAGACCCCAATATATAAAGTGATAAAGCATTTGAGGCAATATGGGCAAAACCTATGTGAACGAACATATCTGTAAAGAGTCTAAAGAATTGCCCGTTTTGAAAAACAAGTTCAGAAGACACAGCACCAAACTTGATAAGATTTTCATAATTTTCAGAGCCACCATTAAGCTCCATAGTAGCAAACACAAGTACATTTATTATCAATAAAATAAAAGTAACGGTACTATTTTGCGATTTAAGGCTTTTTTGATTTTTTATTTTTATATCTTCGGCAATTCGATAAAAGTTAGAGTTGTCAACATTTGTAATTCCCTTGTTATCAGTATTCTCAATAAAAGAAAAAGTATCACTTACAATTTTATGTATATCAAGAATTTTATCAGGGACATTTTCGTCAGTCACTATTTTTTTATCAAAGCAATCTATACACCAGCATAATTCATTGTATTGATTTTCAATATCAAAACTAAATTGATTCATATAACCTACAATATCATCAGAAATATTTTCCGAAATAATAATATTAAGTGAAATCATATTAGTTATATTAATCTTTTCAAATATCTGTTTAACTTTGGTACGCAAATCATCGACATATTCCCGATATTTACCGTCACAGGCGTTTTTATTAACAACGGTTAAACAATAAACAAAATTACCAATATACTTGTATACGCCAAAATAACGGCTATTTTCATCAATTTCAGCCTTATCAAAGAACCCATCTATAAGCCGAAATTCATTTTCTATAAGTTTTTCATAAAAACTTTTAAAAAAAGTATAGTTCATAAAAAATCATCTTCTTTTGTTAAATATTTGTTGTAGTATATGAGTAATCTACACTACGGCTTATTTTAGCATATAATATTAAAATAAACAATAACTTAAAAATATTTTATAGAAACGCATTCAATATATATAGAGAAATAACACCAGCTATCCCCAAAACACCAGTAATAGCAAATGTCAATAAATTTATACCAACAAAAAGACCAATATTCGAAAATAAATAATTTATTATATAGATACTGATAGAGCCTATAATTCCGTTAAAAAAAAATTTTCCAATTGACTTAAATTTATCAGAGAAAAATATAATAATTGCAAATAATATACAAAACCCAATCATATACATAATAACGTTTTCCGATGACATAAGCCTTCCCCCATATTAAATACTTTCAAATTTATTAGCATTAAGACCTTTTTGTTTGCATAGTTTAAGATAATATTGATATTTCATATTAAGTGCTTTTATTTCATATATAAAACTGTCTATCAAAATATCATCTGTAATGTAATCAAATTCATTATGGACAAATTCAAGTTCATTTTTTACGTTTTCAAGCATATTTTTAATTCGTATAGCGTCCTCATCGATTTGCACTTCCTGACTCTTATTAAATTTTTCGATAAATTTTTTTAACATAGTCAAGACCTCCTAAATAAATTCTCATTAATAATATAGTCCTAAAACTCTCATTTTATTCCAAGCAGTATAAAATTAATGAAAATAAAAAAAGACTGCCATAAAAAACGACAATCTTTTCCATTTTTATATCGGATAAAATTCAATAACTACTGTGCTTCTGAAGCGTTTGCGCTATCAACATCAGCCTGTACATTAGTAGTGTCAGCACCATCATTAGGAACAACTTCCAATTCTGGAGCAGCAGCGTTGTCAGCAGAATCAGCACTATCAGTTACTATTTCAATTCCAGTATCTGAATTTGCAGAATCATCTGTAACACCATTGTTTAAGCTTGTACTTGTCATAAATGAAATAGCAAGACCAATGATGATGAATAAAGTAGCTAAAATTTTAGTATACTTTGTAAGTTTTCCCTCTAAAGACCTTCCTTTGTTTTTGTCCCAATAAGTGTTAGTTTGTCCCATACCACCCAAAGCACCTGTTAAACCAGAGGCATTTTTAGATTGCATAAGAATAACAACAATAAGAGCAACACTTACAAGAATTTCTGCAACGGTCAATACTATAGTAATAGTGTCCATATTGCACCTCCTAAAATTATTCATACTTTTAATATTGTATCATACAAAAAAATATTCTGCAACATTTTTTTTGAAATTTTACAAATTTTCATAATATTTTTTTATATATTCAATTTTTGAAGTCATATTTTCAAAAATCAAATCAACAAGGGTAATAGCTGCCATAGCTTCAACAACAACGACAGCTCTTGCAACAACAATAGGGTCGTGTCTGCCCTTTATTTCAATTTCAACATTTTCGCCTGTTGTGTTAGATATAGTTTTTTGTGGTGACGCAATAGATGGTGTAGGTTTAAAAGCAGCTCTAAAGATAATATTAGAACCGTCAGACATTCCACCTAATATACCACCAGAATTATTAGTGTACTTTTTAACATTATTGTCATCATCATAATAGAAACTATCGTTGTCAAAAGAGCCTTTTACCTTAGAAGCTTCAAATCCTAACCCAAATTCAATGCCTTTAACAGCACCAATTGACATTATAGCTTTAGCTAACGATGAATCAAGTTTGTCAAAAACAGGTTCACCAATACCAGCCTTAACACCCGAAATTTCGCATTGAACAACGCCACCAACAGAATCTTTTTCCTTTATTGCCTCATCAAGAAGAGTTTGAGCTTTTAAAGCAGCGTCTTTGTCAGGCATAACAAGTGAATTTTTAAATCTTTCATCGATGTCAAAATTTTTATAATCAACCTCAACATTGCCGATAGACCTTGTATATGCAACAACGTTTATACCGAGAGATAATAAAATTTTTCTAGCAATAGCACCGGCAGCAACTCTAGCAACAGTTTCTCTACCAGATGACCTACCACCTCCCCTATAGTCACGAAAACCATATTTTGATTCAAAACCAAAATCTGCGTGACCAGGTCTAAAGATTTTAGAAATTTCAGAATAATCTTTAGAACGTTGGTCTTTGTTAAAAACAACAAGAGATATAGGAGTACCTGTTGTTTTTCCCTCAAAAACACCAGATAAAATTTCTACAATGTCACCCTCTGCCCTTTGAGTTGTATATTTACTAGTACCTGGCTTTCTTCTGTCTAAATCTTTCTGAATATCTTCTTCAGAAAGTTCGATACCAGCAGGGCAACCATCAATAACAACACCAAGAGCTTTTCCGTGGGATTCTCCCCACGTTGATATTCTAAACATATTTCCAAAAATCGAACCAGACATAAAATTCCCCTTTTCATTTTATAAAAATAGCTTAAAAGCTAAAAATAATCGCTGTAAAAATCCAATGTTTCAAAATTTAAATTTCATAGAAACTTTAGTTTTAAATATGTAAAACAAAAGACAGATGATACTAAACCACCTGTCTTTTAACGTTCCCGAGAGGATTTGAACCTCCGACCCCTCGCTTAGGAGGCGAGTGCTCTATCCAGCTGAGCTACGAGAACACTTCTGTAACGGATTATATTATATATTATTTTGCTAAAGCTGTCAATATCTTAAAATATATTTGCCTCCAAAATAGAAATTTAATAAAAATTATAGAAAACTTATGAATTTTATGATATAATTATGTAATAAACTTTATAGGAGGTAACTTTATGAAATTCATAACTTACATAAATAAGTCTACAAATACAGAAGAATTAGGGATAAAAGAAGGCGAAAGAATTCTTCCTTTAAAGAAAGCAAATATAACTTATTCTGATATGAATGAATTAATTGAAAAAATAACATCTGATGAAATCAACAATATTAGAGAGTACATAACTGATGATAACTTAATTTCAGAAGACGAAATCAAACTTCTTTCTCCAATTCCAAGACCAAAACAAGATATATTGTGTTTAGGCATAAACTATTTTGCCCACGCTGTAGAATCAGCAAGATATAAAAAAGAGGCATTTGGTGGCGAAAGAAAAGTACCTATATATTTTTCAAAGAGGGTAAACGAAGCTGTTGCAAATAATGATTACATTGACGGTCATTTTAATATAGTTGATAGTTTAGACTATGAATGTGAACTTGCCGTTATAATTAAAAAAGATGCAAAAGATGTACCAGCTGATAAAGCATTCGACTATGTCTTTGGTTACACAATAATCAATGATGTAAGTGCTAGAAATCTTCAAACTGAACATAAACAATGGTATTTTGGAAAAAGTCTTGATGGCTTTACTCCAATAGGGCCTTGCATTGCAACAGTAGATGAATTCAACAACCCACCAAAATTAAAGATTATGTCAAGAGTAAATGGCGAACTTCGTCAAAACAGTACAACAGACCTTTTGATTTTTGATATTCCATATATAATAAGCGAACTTACAAAAGGAATGACATTAAAAGCAGGCACAATAATTGCAACGGGAACTCCAGCAGGTGTTGGAATGGGCTTTACTCCTCCAAATTTCTTAAAATCTGGAGATGTTGTTGAATGTGAAATCGAAGGTATCGGTATTCTAAAAAATACTGTAAAATAAACATTTGAAAATTTCGATTGTTTTATGTTAGAATAATTGTAATAATATAAAATGTCAAATAAAATATATGAGGTGATTGTATGAGCAATAAATTTATAATTACAATAGGAAGACAATTTGGAAGTGGTGGACGTGAAATAGGTAAAAAGATAGCTGACCATTATGGAATTAAATATTACGACAAAGAGCTTATTGCACTTGCTGCAAAAGAGAGTGGTTTTTGTGAAAATGTTTTTGAAAAAGCTGATGAAGCACCATCAAATAGTTTTCTTTATTCTTTGGTAATGGGTTCAAACTCTATGAGTTCATTATTTTTCAGAAATGACGATTTATTAACAAACGACAAACTTTTTTCTATCCAGTCTAATGTCATAAAAAACATTGCTAAAGAAAACTCTTGTGTTATAGTTGGTCGTTGTTCAGACTATATTTTAAGAGATGAAGAAAATTTAATGCGTGTTTATTTGCACGCCGATGACGACTTCCGTATAAAAAGAATTATGGAACTTTACAATCTTTCAGAAAAAGAAGCAAAGAACTCAATTGTCAAAGCTGACAAAAAACGTAACAACTACTACAATTATTACACAGGAAACGAATGGACTGGTCTTACTAACTACGATTTAATTATCAACACAAGTAAATTCGGAATCGATAATGCTGTGAAATCTATAATTTCAAACATCAATATGTTATATAACAAATAAACAAAACACCCCTAAATTCTTCGAATTTTAGGGGTGTTTTACATTACAAAAAATCAATTTTTTTACAAATTGGGGTTTGTCGATTAAATTATAAAATCTTTGAAACCTTTTTCTATCGCAAAAAGG
>CABVAP010000005.1 GCA_902496345.1 uncultured Eubacteriales bacterium | reverse complement strand
ACCTTAAAATAGATGATTATTAGATATTTATGAATGAAAAATGGGTAAACTCAAAAGACATTTTACTTGACATTTTGTTAAATAAGATGTATTATAATAATAGGTTGGATAGAGGAACGTGTAGCTAGTATTCTATCTAACAAAAAAAACCGAATATAAAGTGTGACGATTGAGGTCGGTTTTTATTATTATTCTCTAGGACGGGTGATTAGTATTTTTATACCATGACCTCGCAAAAGGAAAGGGTTGTTACCCTTTCCTTTTCTTAAAAATTGAAAAAGACGTTGCTAAGTCAATAATGTCTTTTTGTATTCTTTTACTCTACCACATATACCTACACTTCTTACATTTAAACGATTTATTAATTTTTTATTAAAACTTACTCCCACAGTCATTACACTTCCAAGTCTTTCCGTTATCTCCCATTCCAAATATACCAAATAAGGCAACTTTTGCAACTTTCTTACCTGCGGATATTTTTGATAGGTTTGTTGATTGTGTAAGCAACATAGCAATATCTTCTGTGTAAGATTTTATTTTATATTTGAACATTTATAGGTTAATATGTTATTAGATTGGTGTAAGCATTAAAAACAAAATCTATTTGTTAAGTTTTCGTTAATCGTTGCTATATAGCCAATAATCGGAAATTGACTTGTTTCACCGTATTTTGTGCCCTCATATATTAAAGTATTATAATAGTATTCATTACCGTATCCTGTTCTATTTTTACTTGATTGTGCATTTATAGAAATAGGGTTGTTAAAAAAATTATTTCGTCATTATCAGAAATATTTATTGAATCAATGTAAATTTTAAAATTTTCAAAAAACAATTCCACAAAATCCAACACAGGAACACTAAATTTGGGAATGTTTGTTTTATTACTATCTTTAATATTGTTTTTATAGTTTACAAGTCTTTCATAACTATTAAACATAGAATTATATAACTTCTTAAATTCAGTCATTGTTATATTAGTGGAAATAATAGATTTTCCGACATCAATTTTATTACTGATTATAAAATTGATGTCGGATATTTTGTTTTGATATTCAATATTAAAATTATCTAAAATTAAGAAATATTGTTCTTTTGATTCAATATAATCATCTAAAATTTTTATTGTGCTTGTATCTATTATTGATGCTTCAAACATTTAATATCTCCATTATTCTTATTTTAATTTATTCTTTATATCTTCTAAAAGTTGAATGACTTCAGAAAACCCAATAAAAAGCAATCCACTAATGATGCTAATCAATTCTGGTGTTAAAAAACGCATAAATGAAAATTCATATTTATATCCATTTCCACCAGCTATAATAAAACTTAAAATAGTACCTAATATGATTATTGCAAAGCCGCATATCTTAATTAACTTTGCAACTGTGTTGTCATAAGAACTATAGTTAAGTTGTTTGTTTTCTTTTGGTAGAGAAGATTCAAATGTTGCTCCACAAGAAAAACATTTACCAGAAGATTTTTCATCTATATTTAACTTTGATTTACAATTTGGACAAGTTTCCATGTTAACACCTCCAATATTTATAGGAAATATTATATCAAAAATATCCATGAAATTCAACCCCCCCAATCTCCAAAATTGGGTATTATCTGCTACTCCACATAGCAGTAAACTATCTCTCCACAAGATGGTATAGTCAATCTCACAATTGACGAAATAAAATAGTACGATATTTAAAACAATAAACAGTTCTGTTGATTAATATTGTACAAAAAAAGACTTGCAAATTTAACAAGTCTTTGGATTAAATATTTTTCTTGTTTATGAAATATTAAGTCAGAAAAACCCAAAACTATTCCAAACATTCCCAGACGATGATTCGATGCAAGGTAGAACACGTATGTATTTTTCTCGTACACAGATGAAATATGCTTGTAAGAAAATTAGCGGAACTGATATATATGTTCTAACAAATAACAACGGAAATGGTAATTGCAGTATTATTATTAAGATGCTTGAAAAATACGATATACCGACAACTTCTATGGAAATCTTTCTTAGAGCTGATTATTCTCCATTACGTGATAATAATGATAATGGTGAAAATGTAAAAAACTAAATGCCGACAAAAAAGAGGTTTGTGATAAAGATAATGTTAAAATAGGGAAATATGCAAAAGAATACTTTGCTCAGTATTTTTCTGACACAAAAAAACAATATGATTTAAATAATTTTTTAAATAAAGATTGGTGTCATAATAACTTTGGAATCTGCTATCCTCTTTTAAAAGAAATTAATATGACTATACCTGTCTCAAAACAGAAAGGTTACAATAATGAATATGGTCGTTATTGGACGAAGCCCATATTAAAAATTAACGGAAAACACTATATTATATGTAGCCAATGGTTTAAAGAGTTTCAAAATACATTGGATAATTGGATTAACAGACAAAGAATGGAATCATCGGTTTCAAAAATGAATGTATACGTTCTTTCAAAAAAACAAGACAAAAACCTGTCTAAAATGCGGGAATAAGACTGAAAAAGAAATGCTTCATGTTGTATATCATACTAATACATCAGATATAGATAATCAGTTATTTACTCGAAGATGTAAAACTTGTGATATAACTTATATGGCAGATTCCATTTTTAAATCATATACAAAAAATAAAGAAATCAATAATATAAATGTAAATTTTATTAAAAAAGATACCTAAGGCGGTATCTTTTTTATTACTATTTTATTCTCTATATTATTAAAAACAAGGTAATTTATTACGGCTTAGATTTATTTAGTTAGTATGTTAAAACAAATTAGGTATCGCAATAAAAACTGTATAAAATCCACAAAGTAATCCTATTATAGTAAGTATAACAAAAAATAGCATCATATTCTTTATAGAGTGAATTTCTTTACTTATATTTAATAATTCTTTATCTTTGTCTATTTTTTGACTTTCTGCTAATTCTTTTTCTTTGATTTGCAATTCCTTATAATATTCTGTTCTGTCTGAATTCAATATATCAGATGCAACCTTTTGAGCAATTTCTGTATATCCATTTTCTGGGTTGACAATTTCAGATAATTCTTCGTTTGATTTTTTATTGTATTGTTCAAATAGGCGATTATATTCTGTTGATTGATCTGACTGTAACATAGACATCTCTCCTTTTGTTTTAGTCTTTTCAGTTTATCATAAATCACTTTGAAAATCAATATCTAAGCTCCACACTTAGATATAATCTACTACTCCACATAGTAGAAAAATGTTGTTTCTCCACAAAGCAACTACAGCCAATATCCACAATTGGCAAATAATAGTATGATATTCAAACAATTACCAACAATGATAAGTGATTTAAATAAACTTGGAATTGCATTAAAATCATTAGATGCGATGAAAATTGGAACTGTTGGAGTAAATGCGGCAAATATAGAAGCATATAAGACTGCGTTAAAAGGATTAAGCGTTGAACAATCTGTTTTTGCTCTTGCTAGTAAAGGAGCAACAGAAGAACAAATAAGACAAATATTAGTAACTAATCAAGCAACTGCAAGTGAAGTTGAAGCTGCTATGGCAAAAGCTGGTCTTACTACTGCTACTAAAGCATTAACTCAGGCAGAAATGGTTGAAATGGCTACTAAGAATGGTGTTGCAAAAGCTGAAGCAGAAGCATTATTAAGTAAGATAGGTATAACTGCAACCGAAGAAGGTCAAGTTGTTGTAAAGAAACAAGTAACTCTTGCTATGTTAGAACAAGCTGTTGCAAGCGGAACTTTAACTAAAGCAGAAGCTTCTCAAATTGCAACAATGTTAGGTTTAAATGCTGTAGAAACTGCTAATATTGGCATCACAAATGTATTAACAGCTTCATTTACTAAACTATGGGCTGTGATTACAGCACATCCAATAGGTGCAATTCTCACTGCTATAGGTGCTGTTGCAGTTGGTACTATTGCCTATATAAATAAAGTAAACAAAGATGCTGAAAAAGCACTTGTTGAAGCTCACGAGAATGCTGAAAAAGCATTAGAAGATACAAAAACATCATTGTCAGACGATAAATCAGAATTACAGTCCATAAACTCTGAATTGGAGCAGACAAAAGACAAAATTAAAGAAATATCTTCTATTGGAGCGCCTACTTTAACTGAACAAAATGAATTAAATAAACTTTCTACTGCTAACGCTCAATTAGAAACACAGCAGAAATTGCTTGAAAATAATATCAAGTTGAAACAGAAAGCGGCTGCATTAGATGCAAAAGAACTACTTGGAACACAAGTAGAAATGGAATACTCTAGTATTTTAGACAATAGTTCAATCACATCAAAAAAAGCATCTTATACTTATGCAGACCATGCAGAATATCAAGCTATGTATTTACAAAATGCTTATAATATTTATATGAAAGCATTGAGAGATGGAGATGTTAAAACACAACAATTAGCCCAAGAATTAATATCTGCTTCTGGTGGCGATACTGCTGAACTAACTTCTGAATTATTAGAGATTGTTGAATCTTTTAAATACGATGATGGAGCTATTATTGAGGGATATGAAGATATTTATAATGAATACATGGGTATGATTTATAATCTTCAATCATTAACAAATCCCGACACATTTTTAGAAATAGCAAAATCTGTCACTTCTAGAACAGGAATTGATTATGAAAAAGCTATTTCTGATGCATACGCTCTTGCATACGAAGGGAATTTTATTGATGTATCAAATCTAAATAAAGATTTCGTAAAAGCATTAGCTGACACAGGTATTGACGACACAACTATCGAATACATATTCAAGTTAAAACAACAAGAATATCAAAGTGTTGTTGATAGTATTAATCAGAAATATAATCCCGAAAAGGTACTTACTCCTACTTACTTAGAAGCACCTGGTCATGTAGATACACCAGAACAAACTCAACAAAAAGAGTTAGACCGTCAAAATTATGAAAAGCAGAAAGAAGAAATTCAAGCTATCAATGACAGTTTAACAGAATATGCAAGAGAAAATCCAATTGAGTTTCAGTTGGTTTCTTCTTATGATGAAGACTTTGCGCTACTTGATAAGTACATCGCAGAAGAAAAAGCAAAGGCTGTAAATAGTGCTGATTATGTTGGTGATTATGTTGAAAATGCAATCCAACGCATCTATGATGAAGCCAAAGTTAAAAGTGAAACCTTTACCGATGAAACGGACATTTCCTTTTCCGACTCACTCAAAGAACTTGATAAATTAACAGAAGCATTTTCAAAAGTCGATAAGATTTACGCTGATGTTTATGACAAAGAAGGTTTTGATTTCAACAACCTCTTTGATGATAAGTTTATTGAAACATTTGGAAAATATGAGGAAGAATATAAAAATCTTATTGATACTATTTCAAAATCACCAGATGATATTAATGCTTGTCAATCTGCATTTAATAACCTTGTTAATGCTTGGTTTTATGGTCAAGATGTTCTCAAAAATCTTAATGAAGAAAACAAAAATGCTACTATTCAATATTTAAAACAAAATGGTATAGCAAATGCTGAAGCTATTGTCGAAGAACGTTTAGCTGGTGCAAGAACATTTACAGCTTTTACCACTGGAGAATTAAAGGGATCTACTGATGCATTAACTAATGCTACCAATGCTTTAAACGAAGTAACACAAGATAGTACAGATACAACACGTGAAGAAGCTAATTCTGCTATTGATGCTGCTATTGAATTAATAGGAGAAGGCGAAGGTTCCGATTATGCTAAATTAGAACTTGAAAAACTTATAGCAACTCAAAGTGTATTCAGTCAACAAGATTTAAGTACTGCTGATAAGATTGCAAAGTTAGAAGAGTTAGCAACAGCTTTTGGAGATGTAACGCTTAAAGCTATGATTGCTTCTGAAACAGTAAAAGCATTTGGTTCTGCTACAACAAGAGTCTATGATGATGGCACAAAAATTGAATATTCTGCTCCTGATGATAACGGTAATGTAGGTTGGAAATACTATGATTCTAATGGAACAGTCAAAGGTTCTGGCACTACTAATGTAAATGCTAATGATGTTAATTATTATGAAGCTCGCCAACACGAAGCTTTAAAAAAATCAGAAGAGTATCTTAATACTAAAAAAACAACTTCAGTCAATTATACAGGTGGCTCAGCAACTCAATCAGCAAAAGACAAAAAAGACAAAAAAGACAAAAAATCAAAATCAGGTGGTTCTGCAAAAGAACACGAAACTAATGACGAATATTATAACTTCTTTCAAGCTAAAATTGAAGATCATAAAAACGGGGCTGATAAACTCAAAAAGGCAATAGAAGAAACTAATGAGCAAATCGAGTTAGCTTATAAAACAGGCGATACAAAATTAGCAAAATCATTAGAAGCTATGTTGCCACAACAAACACAAAAATATAAGGATTATTTAGCAGCTAATGCAGAAGCAATGCGTAAAATGGCTAAAGAAGAAATCTACCCTATTGTTTATCAAATTGCACCTGAGTTAAAAGGCAAAACAATAGACCAATTTTCAGAAGAAGATAAATTAAAAATAAAAGAACGTCTTGATAATGCAATAATAGAACAGAAAAATAAAGTTATTGACTTAGAAAATGCTCAAAAAGACAGTGACAACAAAACAAAAGTTTCTGATGCAGATGTAAAAAATGCAGAAAAACAACTTAAAATTCTTGAAGAGTTATATTCCACTCTTGAAAAATCTTATGAACTTGTAGGTAACAAAGCAGGCGAAGGAGAATGGTCTAAAAATTATCGTGAAATGATAAACGACCAAATCGATGCTATAAAAGACAGCTTAGATAAAGCTATTGACCAAGATGAATTTAATCTTTCGCTCTTTGAAGGTATGGATAATCAAGAAGGTATGTTAAATGTTTATCTTCAAGAATTAGACAAATACCGTAAAGCCGTTAAAGATTTAAAAGCATTAGGTCTTTCTGAAAATTCATCAGAAATACAGGAACAACAAAAAAAATATCGTGAAACTTTTGAGAAAATCTTTGAATTAGGTAAAGATGTTTTTGAAAAACTCAAAAAGAAACGTGAAGATGCTCTTGATACCGTTGAATTTAAGTTTGATATGACAGGCGAAAAAGAATACGGTAAACAAATTGAACTTCTTAATGACGAAACAGCTATACATCAAGATAATGTTAATAAAATCATTGAAAGAATGAATGACCTTGAAGAAAGGTATCGTAATAATTCAATAGTTGCGGCTGAATACGAAGAAGAAATAAGGTCTTTAAATGAAGAACTTAAAGAAGAGGTTCAAAATTTAAAATCAATTGCAGAACAAAGACGTGACATTGAAATTTCAAAACTCGATGACCAAATTGATGATTTAACAAGAGCGACTGAAAAACAGACAAAAGCTATTGATGAAAAAATTGATGCTCTCGAAAAAGAAAGCGATGAACTTGATAAACTCAAAAATCTTTATGATAAAGCTTACAGAGCCATTCAAAAAGTTGTTGATGACCAGATTGAAGAACTTAATGACCTTAAAGAACAAGAAGAAGAGTATTGGGACGAAAAACTTGAAGCTTTAGAGAAGATTAATGATGAAACTACTCGTGGTATTGAACTTTCAGAAAAACAAAAAGCTATTGAAGAAGCAAGACAAAGAACAGCTTTAGTTTATCACGAAGATAAAGGTTGGGTTCACGAAGCAAATCCAAATGATTTGTCAGCAGCACAGCAAGACCTTGACCAATGGCTCATTGACGACCAATTTGAGCAAGCTAAAAAATCTATTGAAGAACAAAAAGAAGCTTCTCTTAATGCTATTGAAGAACAGATTGAAGCTTGGGATAAATACATTGAAAAATGGGAAGATGCTGTAAATGCTTATGAAGATGGACAAGATAGAATTGCAGCATCAACTGTTATCGGTGCTAATTGGGAAAAGAGTACATTGGCTCAACGTGAAGATATTATCAGAAAATTTGAGACCAATTATTCTGCCCTTTTGAAACAACTTGACGAGGATAATAAAAATAGTATTGAAAATCAAATTGAAGAACTCAATAAACAGAAAGAAGCTATTGAAAAAGCAAGTGACGCTCAAATTGAAAAACTCAATAATTTAAAATCTGCTTATGAAGAGTTATTTAATAATTTATCCGAGGATTCTGTTAAATGGGTAGAAAGTATCATTGAAAAATGGGATTTGGATATAAGTATAAAAGAAGACCTTTTAAAACTTTTAAAAACACGTAAAGACGAACTTTTAAATGCTAAATCTCAAGCTGAAAAACCATTAGCTTATAATAATGATATAGTAACTATCATTAAACAAATGATGGGATATAGTCAAAAATGGTCAGAAGCTATAACTCAACAAGATAAAGACCAACTCCATGAAAAAAATGTAGGACTTGCCGATGAACTTAATAGAAAAGGTCTTAAAGTACATTTTGACAATGAAAAATACAGTTGGTTTGATGAGAATGGCAATGCTATTTACAGTGATGAATTCCTTGAAAAATTAGAAGAAGAACAAAAAATCACAGACGAAAATAATAAGTCTACAGATACAAATACTGATGTAACTGAAGATAACACAACGTTTACGAATAGCAATACAAATGCAACAAAAGACAATAATAAAGCATTAAAAGGTACAAAAGATGCTTTAAATAAGGCTACAAATATTGGTAATGATATTGTTGATGCTGCCGAAAATTTAACTGATGCTTTAAACAACAAAAGTATTTCAAACAGTTCTTCAAGTGGCTCAACTAATTCTTCAAGCGAAAGCAGTAGTTCAAGTAGTTCAGACACAATAACCTACCCTACTGACGGAACGCCTTACATATATTCTTCTACATTAACTGGAGAAGATATTGAAACAGCGGCAAAATGGTTTGAAGATAATCATAAAACAAATCCCGGAACAGATATTAAAGTTATTCACGGTGGAGTTTCTACATTGTCAACTGATTTGATTAATCAGCTTGGTTTAGCCAGTGGTGATTTAGTTGCTTTAGGAAAACAACTTTATTACATTACAGGCTCAGGATATTCAAAAATTACAGGCTCTTTGGTAAATAAATATGCTAAAGGTAGTAAATATATCCCTTATGACCAAATAGCTTTAGTCAATGAAGAGGGCGATGAACTTATTGCAAGTAAAAACTCACAAGGAAGAATTACTCAGCTTGAAAAAGGTGACGAAGTTGTTCCTGCAAAGGATACTCAAACTTTGATGAGCCTTGTTGATTGGGTGAATGACCCTAATAATGCAAATGATCCAAAATATGAAGAATTTTCAAATATTCTTGCTATGCAAAAGAAATTTATGGATTATTTGTCCAATAACTCTAATAGTTTTGATACCATTGCAACTATTAAGAATAATAAATTATTAAATGATTTATCAAAAGGAAATATTCTTAATAATATTACGACAAATAACAATAACGGTATGGTAAACCACAATTATAACATTCAAAAAGTTGAATTAAATAAAGCTGACAATGCTGAAGATTTGTTTAGAGGTATTGAAAACTTGGCAAGACAAAGAAGTATGAGAAGATAAGTTGTACAAAGGAAACGTTTGTTTGTTCAGGCGTTTCCTTAACAAACAAAATATAAAAGGAAGATATGTATGGACAAAACTGATATTACTATTCTTCAACATTATCAGTGTAAACTCGATATATCAGAAATATATAAATATAACAATAATATAGAACAAGAGTATTGGTTGGTAATGACAGACATTTATTCAAAAAATGCGATGAATAATAATGATGTTTATTTTGATATTTTAGATAAATATGAGTCTGTTTTTAATTTAAGAATAATTAATAAGAAAGATTTAAAAACATTATTATATTTAAAACCTGTTAAACTTTGGAAAATGGAAGGATATTTTTATATGCTAACCTCTTTCGTTAATGTTTTGTTATTATAATATAGTTATACAATAAATGTTGGCTGTTTTCTATATATTTTTTAAAAAAGGGATATTTATGATAACGACATTAGATGTTGCAAGGTTTCGTATGTTGCTAATCGAGGAACTTATTTTTGAATATAATTTAGATGAACGTAAAGCTGAATTGACATTA
Source organism: uncultured Eubacteriales bacterium (assembly GCA_902496345.1). Taxonomy (GTDB): domain Bacteria; phylum Bacillota; class Clostridia; order Lachnospirales; family CAG-274; genus MGBC114079. The sequence continues at coordinate 35,611 of CABVAP010000005.1, read as the reverse complement.
AAGTCTTCCGTTGTTAATAAAATGTTAAATAAATCTCCTGATTTTATAATGCATTATTCTATTGAAGATAATACAAGGGAAATATACGATGAATATTGTGGCATTCCATACAAAGTCTAAAATGTAATAAATTTTATCTGATATCATAATTAACAATAACATAAAATACTCATTTTATTTATAAAAATTAGCGAGAGAGTTCTATACTTTCTCGCTTTTCTTGTATACTATAAAAGAAGGTGACAATTTTAATGGCGAATATAAAACAAGAATTTTTAGAAGCGATTGATATAATAGTCAATCAAAAAATAAACAACCTTAAATTTGATAAAACAGTAAGAGGAACTGTTAAAGAGATTTTAAATGATGATTACTATAAAATAAACATCTCTGGTGCAGAATATACACTTAAATACACAAAAGAAAAATTAAAAATATATTCCTCAGTATATGTACTTATACCAAATAACGATTACAAAAATATGTTTGTTCTATGTAAAGTTGAAAAATAAAAAGTTCTTAGTATATTTTATATAATTTAAAGCATAATATGATAAAAATTTATATTGAAACATAATAAGAATGGTGATATAATGAAAGAAGAAAAAAGTAAGAAAGTAATGGATATAAAAGAAAGAGATGATTATAATATGAATATAACTATTGACAAAATTAACCAAATGGAGAATAGAGAAAACCAAAAATTTTTAGAATATCAAGATAGACGAATTTATGAACTAAAAAATATGTTAGATAGACAATCTAAGGGTGAATTTGTTGATGTAAGTGAAATAATTCAAGATTTTAAAGATATAGGTATAATTGATAAAAATGGAAATGTAAATGATTATTTTTCTAAAATATTTATCAATAAGGAGTGAATTTTTTGATAGATGAATATCAACAAAGAATGTATTCAACAATTCCTAATTTAACAATAGGCTTTCATGGATGTGATGAAACCGTTTTTGAGAAAATTGTACACAAAGGAGAAATTTTACATAAAAGCACCCATGATTATGATTGGTTGGGAAATGGTATGTATTTTTGGGAACAAAATTTAGGTCGAGCATGGTTATGGGCTAAAGAACATAATGAAAATCCAGCAGTAATTGGGGCAGTAATAGATTTAGGATATTGCTTAAATTTATTAGATAATCGTAGCATCCAATTATTAAAAAGACAGTATAGTATTTTAAAATTAAAATCACAATTAACTTCACAACAGCTAAAGTTCAATAAAAATGTAAAAAACAATACTGATTTACTATTAAGATATTTGGATTGTGCTGTAATAGAAGATTTACACAAAGAACGTGAAAAAGACAATGAAAGAAATTTTGATACAGTAAGAGGTTTGTTTTTAGAAGGAGAACCTATTTATGAAACTTCAGGATTTTTTGAAAAAACACATATTCAAATTTGTGTAAGAAATCCTAATTGTATTAAAGGTTTTTTCATACCGAGAAATCCAGACACAAATTGGAAAATAGTATGATTTAATTTGTTAATGAATTGATTTAGTGCTAATTATTATTGCTAATATTTTAAAAATTTAAACTCCATTATAAAACAATCACCATTAATATAAAGGACTTTTCAACTTTGAAAGGTCTTATTTTTATACAAAAAATCACGAATTGAGGTGAAAATTTGAGTAAAGTTACTTTATATGAAATAAAAACCTTTGACATAAATAACGGCTATAATTTTACTTTTTCTTATCAAGGAGCAGATAGTGTTGACGGTAACATTCTAAGAATATATAAGTTTTCCGACCCTAAAACTCCAATAATAACACAAAAGCAAAACAGTACAAAATTAAATATTTTATCTAAATCCACAGCAGAAACATATAAAATGACCAACGGCGAAAAATATTTTGCAACGGTTACTATGACAAATGGTAATAACGAACTTGCAAATACTTGCTCCGACAAAGTTATATTTTACTGCTTCACTACCCCTACCCTATCTTTCAAAAATACTGAAATATTTGAGCAGCCAATCAAAAATTCAAGCTTTATAGTTGAATTAAAGTATGATTATGATACATCAGGTTCATATCACGATGAATTAAACGAATATAAAGTAGTTGTATATCCTTATGAAGATGACGTAAATCAATTACAAATATATGAAACAAAAAGAGCTTATGCCACTGACTTAAATAATTTAACTGCATATATTACAGACCTTGATACAAATATTACTGAAGGAAAAAGTTATTATCTTAAAGCAGTAGGCACAACGAAGCACGGAGTAAGCCTTGAATCAAGTTTATTAAAAGTTGATATTGAAAACACCAAACAATATATAAAAACAGCTTTCAATGCAGAAGTAAGAAATAATGAAGCATCAATTTATCTATCTTCTAATTTAATCAATATAGATGGAGAAAAAGTCGGAGATGTTTCTTTTGATAATGGACAGGTTATTATCGGAGAAAGTGGTAATGTATATTTTAAAAAAGATATAAGTGTTGAAAGTGTAGAATCTTCTGTAATTGGTCAAAATAAAGGAAATAATTTTATGTTAAGCATAAAATTCTCTAACTTCCCTATTGATTCTGATATATTGGTCTTAAAAAATAAAAAAGGTGATAGTATAATCACTTTAAGTTCTGTTAGCAATAAAATTCACTCTTTTGAAGAAGTAATAAGAGATCCAAATCCTAACGGGGTCGGAATATTGCAGTTAACAGCAGTTGATAATATAGGTAAGAATATTATCAAAAGTAATTCACTAAATTTGAATTATATAAACAACGAAAATATTTGTAAAGTTAAATTACTCGTTATTATTGAACGAATTAAAGGGGCTTATAATTTAAAAGTCAAAATTATAGAATGATTTATCATTTTTAAAATGTAATTTCAACGATAATTTTATGAAGTTAATATATCATTTATGTATTGTTAATCCTAATTGTATTAAAGGGTATTTTAAACCATTAATACCAAATACAAATTGGGAAATAGTATAGAAATTAGAGATATAATTACTATAACTATAAAAATCATACAAGTCTACAAACTATTTAATTAAATTTTGAAATACATCAGATAAAACCTGATGTATTTTTTATGTATAAAATTTACAAAGGAGGTGTAATATAAAATGCTTTTTCTATGTAAATCTGAAGAACTTATTGAAGCCGAAGTCAACCTAAAATCCTCGTTATACAACATTGGTCTTATGGCTTCCAACACAGTTTTAACATCAGAATGTAAAGACATTAATGAAGTCCAATTAAACCAGGGAACTTATGACGATATTGATTTAGAGGTTTACGATAAAAATACCACTAAAGACGATATTGATAATTATACATTTCCCGAAGTATGGCATAAATTTATTGTATTCCACGCAAACTTTGATAACAATAATCTTGCGGCAGGAAATTTTGATTATATGATTTCGGAAGTAAGCAGTTTAATAATTAAAAGAAGATTATCAAATAGTATAGAGCAATATTTGCCAATATTTGAAAAGAAGATTTACACAAATACAGATTCAAACGAATTTAATTTTGTATTTACAGATTATCTTGTTAAGAATGGTTGTGAATATGAATATAAACTTGTTCCTATTCTAAAAAATGGCATTGAAGGCTTGCCTATATATGCAACCTATGAAGATGAATCTAAAAAGACCGTAGACTTTAACGGATTATTTATTTGTGAACCAGATAGTATTTATTATACAATTTTGGAAACAGAAATAACTGCACAAAAAAATAAACCTTCTTCAATTATAAATACTCTTGGTAGAAAATATCCATTTGTTCTTTGTAGTACAGAAAACAACTATTACACAGGAACAGCTAAAGGATTGTTTGCCCCACCTAAAGGAAATTGTGACTGGGATTTTGAACACTCTTGGGATTTCAGAGAAAAATTTAACGAATTTCTTCTTGACGGTAAAGTTAAATTATTAAAATACTATGACGGAAGAATGTGGCTTGTTAATATTTATGAAAATGTAACAAATGAACGTGAAGACCACGATTTAAAAATAATTACATCGTTTAATTGGGCTGAAATTGGAGATGTAACAGACGTATATTCTCTTTATGATAACGGATTTATTTCATATAACCCATATACAAAAACATTGGATATTTCTGATGAATATGATTACAGTAATGTAGTTTATACTGCCAAAGTTGCAAATACAGACGGAGAATTAATTGAATCTGCAAACATAAAACTTTATGATAGTGACAGAAATGTTATAAGTACAACAACTACTAATAAATCAGGTCAATTTTCTTTCAGCAAATTAAAAGATGGAGATTATCTGGTAACCATATCCTCAATAAATTATATTGAAAAAACAATCAGCTTAACTATTGACAATCATAAACCAATCGGCGAAAGCTATATTGTTATAGATAAAATACAAAATTCTCCTTCATCAAGTGAAGATAATAGAACATATTTAACATCATGGAAAGTCTTAAAATCAACAGAAAATGATGATTTTGAAGTTGATGATATTTTAACAAGTGATGAATTGCCTACTTCTTTAACAAACACAGGAAGTACAAATTCTTTTGTTGTATTAGATTCAGATTTTACAGTAAAAGAAAACGACCATATTTTTGTAAGTATAAAAGGAACTTATAGAAATGACGGTGCATCTGATGATATTTTAAGCCAAGCAGGACATTCTCAATGCAGTGCAACTATTTATACAGGTATTTCTTCAAATGAAGGTGAAGAAAATGATTATAATGAAATTGTTGAACTTCCAATTACGTTAGCAACAAATACAGACAAAACTGAATTTTATTCAAATATAAGTACATATTCTTCTGTTTCTGGTGATTTGAAATTAATGCTTTATGCAGAACATTTTGATACCCCTGACAATAATGTACATTCAATAATTGACTATGTGTCAATAGTTGTAAACGGAGTAAATATATTTGAAATGGGGTGATTAAATAAATGTACAAACCTACTCAAGAAGATTTAGAATTATTATTTCAACAAGGTGTAAACGAAAAAGTAAAAATAGAACTTCTTGACAGCAATTTTAAAACCATTGCTACATTACAAGATGCACTTATAAGCGATAGTTGTTCCGTAGACTCTGATTCAGATATACGAAGAACTTATGAGGGGAACTTTTATGTTAAAGACCCTTCTTTTTTTATTGGCGAAAGTAAAAAAATATGGACGGATAAATATATCAGAGTTTGGCGTGGCAAGAAGAACGATAAAACAAATCAAATTGTTTGGTATAATATGGGTATTTATTTATTCAATGATACTTCATATTCGTATAACGAAACAACAAAACAATTAACAATAAGTTGTGTTGATATGATGTCTAATTTGAATAATACTTTTAGTGGGCAAATTACAGGAGCAGTTACTTTTGAAATTCCTTGTGAACAAACTGTTTCCGAAATAGTTGAAAAGACAGGTAACGTTGTAACTTGCTCAAATGACGGGGTTTCAGTTGCGAAAACAAAAGTTTCAATAGGTTCAGAATTTTCTTTTTCTTTAACTCCTAAAAAGAGGTGTTATTGGTGTGGTGATGAATTACGAAGAATAGAATTATGTATAAAAGGATTGGAAATTTATGATAAAAATGGCAATGTTATAGATTTAGATACAACAAAGCTAAGATTATCTATAGACGATATAGTCCAAACATTAAAACCCAGCAACGATAATTACTTCGAAGTTTTCCAAATTGATAAATCTAAAATTAATAAAACTATATCTATTGGTTTTTTGCAAAATATTTCATTTACAGAAATACTTATAAGATTTTATTATGATGACGAAAGAGAAATAGATAATTCTATTGGCGTTGGTTCTCTCTTACGTTGGTCTTTTTGTGATTCAAAACATTATAAAAGTTGCTTACCCTTTGGAGCAAATATCTCTGGAAATTCATCAAGAAAAATAATACATAATGATGAAACAAATACTTTGATAATTGATACAACTAAAAGAGCAGTCAACGATACAATTACAAAACCTACAAGTTGGTATTCGTCTATAACAGATACAATTAAAGAATTAGGAAAAGTAAATGATTACATTGTTGAATATACTGATGAAACAATTCCCTATGATTTAGAATTCTCAACAGGAGCAACCACTTATGATATTTTAAAAGAACTTGTTGATTTAATGGTTAGTTGGGAAATGTTTTTTGATGTAAACGGAATATTGCATATTCAACCTACCCCTACCTTTTATGAAGATGATATTTTATTAAGTGAAGAATATATTTCACCCCTTGTAATATCTGAAACAAATAAAGACTCTTTCTCTAATGTTAGAAATATTACGGAAGTTTGGGGAATGGCTATAGATGCAAGTTATTATACAGATAAATGCGAAACTGCTGACAGCAGTTATAAAGCAACATTTGATGATTTAGTTTTTACAGATGAAGTACGTATTTCAAATAATACTATTATTGCAATAAAAATCAATGAAAAAAATCCCAAAAATCCAAAATTAATAGTAAAAGGTATGTATGTAGATATTACAACTGAAAGTTCAGAATATAAAGAAACGGAAGCTATGCCTATAGTTACATCATCAGGAGATGTTTTGGAAGAAAATATTTTACAACCAAATACATCATATTGTTTTAAATATTATAAAGGGAAATTTTATTATCTTGGACAATTTCAAGTACATGGTATGTGTATTGAAACAGAGAAAGAACCAAGCATTGAAGAAAAAGAACTCAATAAAGAAAAATATAATTGTGAAAATATCTACTATTCTGTAGAACCAAATTCCCCCTACTGCATCGAAAAAATAGGAGAAAGAATACAAGTATTAAGTGGAGATGATTATGAAAATATTTATTCAGATGAATTAGCAGTAGAACGAGCAAAATGGGAAAATTGGAAAAAAACACGCAGACAGGAAACTATAAGTCTTGAAATGATAGATATTCCTTGGCTTGATGTAAATTGTAAAATTGAATATAAAAGTTATATTGACGGAGAAACACATCAATATATTGTAAAAAGTATAAGTAGTAGTACATCTGAAGGAACTATGTCTGTTGAATTAATGAGATTTTATCCTTTGTATATTCTTGATGCAAAACAATATGAAGCAGTTATAAATCTTAAAGAATATATGCAATATCTTATTGAAACATATAAATATTCACCACAAAATATAAAAGTTCTTGAAACTCTTTTAACTGAAGGTACTACAGAAATATATGCTACAGATAATACTGAAGATATTAAAACTATTCTTACAAGTTATGAGAATAAAATGAATGATGTTGAAAAAGAAAATTAAACGAAAGGTGGTTAATAAATAGATGAGTTACTCAAATTTTCCAAATGAATTAGATTATCCAAGCAATTTTTCTTATTTATCGGATTTAACATCTGATGATTGGGCAAAAATTAAGAGATATAATTCATTAATTCAACAAGAAACTCGTACAGAAGAAGAAAACAACGAAATAACTCAATTATTAATTGAATTACAAAATAAACATATTACAGCTGAAGACATCAATAAAATTATTGATTGTATTCGTGCTATTGAAAAAGTTTTATACCCTATTTCAAAAGGTAATATTGAAGGTAATCTTAATGTTAAAGGAAATGTTGATGTTTCAGGAAATATTTCTGGAAATGGGTCAAAACTTACTAATATTAACGCCGATACGGTTGACGGAAAGCACGCAAGCGACTTCGCAACGGTAAGCCATACGCATACAACAAGTAGCATAACTAATTTTCCGACGGCTCTTCCAGCTAATGGAGGTAACGCTGATACTGTTGGAGGTAAATCGATTAGTGATTTGCTTGCTAAAACTAATAGGAATTTGGCAGTAGAAAGTACAGACTTTAATACAATAACCGATATGGGGGTTTATACTATTGGTACGGAAGACGGTACAGAAATGTCAACTGGTAAAAATCAACCTGCTGGAGCATATCAGTGGGGTACTTTGGCTGTGTTCGCTTCTGGGTCTTACGGCTTAACTCAAGTTTATTATACACATACCGGTGATACGTATGTTAGAGGGTTATACGGTGGCGATAACTGGAACTCTTGGAAGAAATGTGGTGAAAATGCTGATACATTAGATGGAAAAGATTCATCGTCTTTTTATCCACAAGGAACTGTTAGTGGTGGTAACGAACTTAATCTAACAAATATATATAATAATATTTCCGCTGGAGATTTTAATAATAGTGGTGACACTGGTATTGGTAATTGGGGTATGAATATTAGTAAAGAGTCAGATGATAGCAATGGATTATGCCCTTCTCTTTTTGTTTCTGAAAATGGGAGAGATGTATTCTCGTATCAGATGACTGCTGACTATGAAACTGGTGCATATTCCAATAATTATACTACAGGTAGGAGAACTTTATCTGTTGGAGCAACAGCAACAGTTGTTGTTGCAGCTTCTGATACTTACCCAGAATCAGTTAAATTTAGTGCTGATTATATTTGTAATGGAACAAACGACCAAAATACAATTAATGCTGCTATAAATAATTTATTGTCTTCACAAGGTGGTAAAGTAATATTATTAAATGGAACTTATAATCTTTCAAATGGAATTAATATAAATAAAAACAATGTTACAATAGAGGGTATGGGTTATAGCACATATTTAAAATGTGATAATGTTGTATTTAAAATGAAAACTGCTTCAAGTCTATCACATATATCTATTAAAAATCTAAGAGTTTATACAATTGGATATTGCTTATTAGATTTTGCATATTCAAGTACTGTTAATTGTTCAGTGACTGATTTAAACTTGGAAAATATAACTAATGATGATAATGAAAGTGGTTGCCCTATGCTTCTTATGAAATATAACGCATTAACAACTACTTTAGTTAACTATTTAACTATAAATAATTGTAAATTTTTAGATAGCGATGAAATGGTGTTGAATAGATGTAATAATATTATTTTTACTAATAATATAGTAAACTCCCTGAAGATATTTGGTATTTACTATTGTAATAATGCGATGGTATCCAATAATAAATTTTCTATATATTCATTAGATACATCAAATAATACTAATATATTAATACAAAATAATCTATTATCCAGCTATGCAAATCCTGATAGTACAAATACAAATGTATCTATAACTAATAATTTAGATATATAAAGAGTCATTTATAAATAACAACATTAAATTAATATAAATACAGGAGGTTTCGTTTTATGAAAAAATATTTTATTAAAAATGGTGTAATTAATATTATTAGGTATGTCATTAGATATACTGAAACTAAGGAATTGGCTTTTAAATCATACACAAATACTGGCACTATTTATGTAAATTCAGAATATGATTTAGAAGCAGAAAAATCAAAGCTTGATATTAAAGGAGCAGATTACAAAATAGAAACTATTGACGTTTCTGATATCGAACAATTCGACAAAATTGAAGTAACAAGTGAACAGGAAGCAGAAGATTTGGTCAATCCTAGTATTGAGAAATTTATTGCAGATAAAATTACCGAAATTTCTAATGCTTGTGAACAGACAATTTTTAATGGGGTTGATGTGACTTTATCAAGTGGTGAAACTAAACATTTTAGCCTTAAAATTGAGGATCAAATGAATTTAAATGGTCTTGTCAGTCAAGTTAGTTTAGGAAATATCAAAGCCGAAGACGGTGTACCGTATCACGCCGATGGTGAAATCTGCACGATGTTTTCTATCGCTGATTTTACACTCATTGCCAATACAGCTTCAGCTTTTAAAGTTGCTCAAACAACATACTGTAATCATCTTATGAGCTATGTTAAGAGCTTGACAGATATTGATAAAATTAAAAATGTTACATACGGTCAAAAACTTACAGGTAAATTCCTTGAAAGTTATAATAAAATTATGGAGACTTTAACTAATGAATAAAATTATTAAACTACTTATAATTTGGTTTGTTTTGGGAATGTGTTATTTTACTCTTGAGGGACTTTATAGAATCCCTCAAGGAGGCTACGCTAATATTGCTATGTTATTTGTCGGTGGATTTTGTGGATTAATTGTAGGAAGTATTAATCAAATACCTCAATTTTATAAAATGACAGTTTGGAAACAATCTATTATCGGGGCAATAGTTGTTCTAATTGTTGAATATATTTCAGGGTATGTGCTTAATATTAAAATGGGACTTGATATTTGGGATTATTCGGGTATGTACTTTAATATCAATGGACAAGTATGTTTGGCATTCGCTGTTATATGGTTCTTGCTTATGCCAACTGCTATATGGCTTGAGGATTGGATTAGGTTTAAATTTTGGGGAGAAGGAACCGAATATAGCCTAAAAGCAATCTATATAGAGTTTATTGGTGGTAATTAGGCAACTGCTCGAAAAATTAGAGTAGTTGGAAATTTGAACAGCTTCGTCCTGAGCAAGACGTTAAAAGGCTTTATTTTTATTACAAAAAATTGTGAGGTGATTTTATGTTTGACTGTACTGTTGAATCAATTAAATTATTTTTTAGCACTCTTGTAGCATCAGGTGTAGCTCTTATCGGAGTAAGTTTTAAATACATAATTGTCCTAACTTTACTTATGATTATTGATACTGCTTTTGGTTGGGTCAAAGCAAAAAAAATAGGAAAATGGAAATCTGGTGCAGCCCGTTGGGGATTTATCGGTAAAATTATTGAGTTAATGTTTGTTGGTGTGTTGTATCTACTTGATGCAGCATTTAATATTACATTTCTTGAATATATGGGTATTTTTTATTTCGGTGCTTGTGAATTGGCAAGTATTGTTGAAAATTACGCAGAAATAAATGAGAATTTACCTGAAGGAACGATAGAAATAACTGAAAAAATAAAATTTAGTATTGGAACAGTTATTATGCAAAAAATCAAAAAAATTTTAAATAGCTTTATAGACAATGATGAGGAGGACAATGATAACAAATGGAAATAAAAACTAAACTTGCAAACAGCAGTAATTTTACCAAAGGACGAAATACTTCAATTAAATATATAGTAATTCACTTTACAGCAAATAATGGAGATACAGCAAAAGGAAATTGTAATTATTTTCAAGGAACAAACAGAAATGCTTCTGCTCATTATTTTGTAGATGAAAATGAGATTTATCAATCTGTTTTAGATACTGATACTGCTTGGCATTGTGGTGCTAATAAATATTATCATTCATATTGCAGAAACAGTAATAGTATAGGAGTTGAACTTTGTAGTCGCATTGACAGTAAAGGAAAATATTATTTTAAAGACGAAACTGTTACAAACGCTATTGAATTGGTAAAAATGCTTATGAAAAAATATAATGTTCCTATTGAAAATATTTTAAGGCATTATGATGTTACTGGTAAAATATGCCCAGAACCCTTTGTCAGAAATGTTAAAGATTGGAATAATTTTAAAACAAGATTAGTTGTTACTGAGGAAAGTAAGGAGATTGATGATGAAATGGTAACAGAAATGAACATTCAAATTAATGGGAAAGATATTAAAATTAATAGAATATTAAAAGAAAATAAAAACTACATAGAAGTTGCTGGATTAGAAAATGCTGGGTTTGATGTAGGGTATCAAAAAGAAACAAAATTAGTAACTGTCAATAATCAGCCAAAAGAAATTAAGATAAGTGTTGATGGAGAAAACAAACAAGTTTTATCTATTAATGTTGGTGGCACTAATTATGTATCCATCAGAAAATTGTGCGAAATTTTAGGAATAAATGTAGACTATAAAAATGGTGTTGTTGTAATTCAAAAATAAATTTAAAGGGTATGATATAATCTTAAAGGGATATATCATACCCTATTTTTTTGTAATTTTATTAGGGTACAAATTGGGGTAATATTTCATATATACTTCTCAGAAACACTTAATTTTAAAAGGGACTCGAACCCTCCGCTTCTTCATTACGAGTGAAGTACTCTGCCTGATGAGTTATTCTGGCATAATAATATATCAAATCGTCATCTTAGGCAATTATATACCATATACCTATTTTTGTCAAGAATCTGTAATTTAATTTTATATAGGGCTGTTGTTTAAAAGCCTAACAAACAGCCCTACCCTATTTTATTTTTTACTAACTTTAACCTTATTACCTTTTTCATCGACAATATACATATTGCTCATTATATTTTTTTCAAAACCGGCTTTAAACTCTCTTAAATATTGTTCTCTTAATCTAGCTCTTTCTTCTACTTCTTCAAATGTAAGTCCCTCACTTTTTTCTTTTCTTGCAAGTTCATTTATTCTTTCAACAAGACCCTCTGTCATTTTATAACCTCCAAATTTATTTATAAATTTATATATCTACATAACTTCTACATTTTACAACAACAAAAACGGAACTGTCAATAACAATTCCGTTTTTATTTACAAATATGTAATTATAAATATCTACTTAAATTTACCTAAAAATCTTATTCAAAAGGATTTTCTTTTGGATATGGTAAAGATTTTGGCTGATTGTAAGCAACATCTTTAATTCCTAATAATTTTAATACTTCAAACAATACTTTTCCAGTGTGTTTAAATGCAACACCTGCGTGATGAGGATATTGTTTTTCGATAAGTACGTGTCTATAGAATCTACCCATTTCTTTGATACCAAAGATACCGATTGAGCCGAATGATTTAGGGTCAGCGTCGATAACATCACCCTCTGCTATATAGCTTCTAAGTTCACAGCCAGCTGTAGATTGAAGTCTGAAAAGAGTAATTTTTCCGCTCTTAATGTTACCCTCATAAGTACCTCTAGTGATATTAGGTTCTGTATCAGGTTCAAGAGAACGTTTCATAATAAGCTGATGTTTCATTTGACCATTGTTTACAAGACAACTTGCAGTATTTCCACAGTGGAATCCCATAAATGTATCAGTAAGAGTATAATCACCAAATGCAGCTTTATTTGCGTCATATAAATCTTGAGGAACTGTGTTGTTGATGTCAAGAAGTGTAGGAACCATTTTAGTTGCAAGAGTAATGATATATTCACTTAAAGCACCATAAATATCAGTTTCACAAGATACAGGAATACCTTTTGCAGTAAGTCTTGAGTTTACATAACAAGGAACAAATCCAAATTGAGTTTGGAAAGCTGGCCAACATTTGTTAGCAAAAGCAAAATATTTGCTAGCACCTTTGTTTTCTTCTGCCCAATCAAGTAAAGTAATTTCATATTGAGCAAGTTTTTCTAATATACCAGGGTGGTTGTTACCTAAGCCAAGTTCTTCTTCCATTTCTTTAATAATTGCAGGGATACGAGAATCGCCTTTGTGAGCATTAAATGCAGCGAAAAGGTCAAGTTCAGAGTTTTCCTGAATCTCAACACCTAAATCATATAAAGGTTTGATAGGTGCATTACAGGCAACAAAGTCGAAAGGACGTGGCCCAAAGCTGAAGATTTTAAAGCTTTTAAGACCAACAATAACTCTTGCGATATTTTCAAAATCAGCCATCATAGTTGCAACTTTTGAAGGGATACCAACAGGGTATTCAGGGATATAAACTTTAACGCCTCTAAGACCTAAGTTGTAAGATGCGTTAAGCATACCACAATAAGCGTCACCTCTACCATTTACAAGGTTGTCGCCAGTTTCTTCAGCAGCAGCAACAAACATAACAGGTCCGTCAAATTTCTGAGCCATCATAGTTTCAGGACCTTCTGGACCAAAGTTTCCAAGATATATAACAAGTGAATTTACACCAGCTGCTTTAACTTCTTCAAGAGCTTTCATAGCGTCTTTTTCGTTTTCAACAACAGTTTCTGCACTATAAATATCAAGACCAATTTTTTTAGCCTCTTCAGTAACACAATTTTTTCTAGAATTGCTTAAAGTCATAGGGAAACAATCTCTACTAACAGCAATAAGACCGAGTTTAACTTCTGGAATATTAATCATTAAAAGATTCCTCCTTAAAATTTATTATAGATATATTATAACATATTATAAGTTGTAATTACAACTTATAATTTTTAAAATCTATAAAAAAATCAATTTTCGGCAATTTAGACAAAAATACATACAACTATTGTTCACTATTAACAATAACTTAGAAATAAATGTCCCTATATTCCGTTCTAAGATTTTTCAAAATTTTTGAAATAGCTAGGCGATATTCTTTAACTTTTCCCTGAAATCTCTTGATTTTAGCAAATTCAAGGTTTGCAGCAAGGTTACTGCTAGAATATCTTAAAGCTGTACATACAGCCCCTTCAGCTTTTAGAAAGTCGTTATTGAGTCTATGATATTTTGCAAGATACGTCCACAATTCAACAGATGTACCGTCATATAAAAGTGCTTTTTCAATACATCTTATAGCCTTACTATATTCTGAACATTCCTCATAAATCATACTTTTACTGATAAGTGCTTTGATATTTGAACTTTCTAACATATCAAGAATTTTAATTGCTGTATCAAACTGTTTTTGCTTAATATATATGTCTGCAAGCCTAAAAATAGCAAGAGAGTCGTTTTTAATAACAGCTCTTTTGTAGTAAGAAATAGCTTGTTCATAGTTTCCTTTGCCAAATTCAATCTCACCTTTAAAATAAGAAATCTCACTACCCTGTTCATTTTCGATAAGCTTAATATATTTTTCGGCACTATCAAAATCTTTATTGTATATACAAGCCTCGATAAGGTTAAATATAAGCTTTGAGTTGTCATTACAAATATCAAAAGCACGTGAGAACCAATCTTGTGCGTGGTCATATTTTTCAAGCTTCATATAGCTAACGCCAATATTATTCATAACAACAAAATTCTTTTTATCATAGGTCAAAACAGCTTTATATGCAAGTATTGCTTTTTCAAAACTCTCAACAGCAACAAGAGCGTCACCCTTTTCTTTTAGCTTTTCGCTCTGACTTTGATTTTGCCATTCTTGAATTTCATTTCGCAATTTTTCAAACTCATCATCTTCAAAGTAATATGTTATTGACAGAAACGCAATTATTCTATCTGCCAAATTTCTGATACTTTTCATCTTTTTTATCTCATAGGCTATAAATGATAACTTAAGTTCATCTTGAACCCATTTAGTAAAATTATCTTTTATAAAAATTTCGTCCCAAGATTCTTTCCAATAATGATAGCAATGATAAAGTGCTTGTTCAAAAGAATAAACAGAAATGTTTGTCGATTCAAATTTATAAGGCTTTGCGTCGTATACGTCTGACGCTGCCAAAATCAAATCTGTAGCCAAAAAATCACCACCTTATTATAAAGGACCTTGTGGCTTTGCCATAAGCCTATCAGCTAAATACAAAAGCTAATAAACTACAGCAATGCCCAAGGTCTTAAGTGTTTTATATAATTATTTTAATTTTACCAATTCGGCGATACTCATAGCAATATTATCAAGAATATCGTAAAATTTTTCGTTTAAGTCATAGAATTTGCCGTCTTTAGCTACCAAAGGTTCATAGGCTGTTCTGCTTTCCATATCACGTCTTGCAGCAACATAAGTAGTAACCTTATTTTCTTCAAGCATTTGTGCAATCTCCTCAGCAGATTTACCACTTTCTGTAGGTATATGAGGTGGCGCGTCTGTGATGAGGATAAATATGTTTTTAGAATTTTCGTCTACATTTTCTGACTTAAGAAGCTCAACACCTGTTTCAAGTGCGTCCAATGCAGACTCTGGAATATCTCCGCCATAAGTTCTAGGTATGTGTTTAACTTGTTTTTGGAATTTAGGAACATCATCTGTAAATTTATATACACTAGGTTTTTCCTTTTCTGTCAAGTCACCGAACCCAATAAGTCCAAATTTAAACGAAACACCTCTGGAATTTAATATATCAGAAAACTCAATAGCACGCTCTTTTACGCCATTTATGTAAGAATCCATACTTCCAGTTGTATCAATTATAAATACAATATTTATATTTTGATTTTTGTCAACAGCAAGGTTTTTAAATTGAGGTTCAGACATAGACTTGCTTCTGTCAAATTCACTTTTTTGAATTTTACCGGTAATTTTATCTTTAACGTTTACCTCAAAAAGGTTATTTTCGTTTATAACATAAGTTATTTCAATGTCAGATGTTTCATCAATTCCGGATAATAAAACACTTCCGATGTATTTCTTTTCATTTTCATAGCCCTGTTCCCATTGATAAACATTTACATTTACCATTGATGCACCGTTTAAATTTGTATATCCGTCACTTGAAACACTACAAGGGATAAGACTACCCATAGGTATAATCGGAATAAGACTTTTTTTCATAGTTTTAAGGTCTACAATCGCCTCTGTTCCAAAAATTTGTCTGGTAACCTGTCCAACTTTAACATTACTGTTAGGCAAATGGATAAGGTGGTTATAAATAGCCGCACCCATAGCAACACTTTTTGCCGGGTCTGTAGCTCTGTAAGGCTCTTTTATGTATCCGGCAACCATTCTTTTAACCATAGGAATTAATGTTGAACCACCAACAAGAATAACTTTAGAAATTTCATCAGGTTCTTTTCCTGCACGTTTTAATGCCTCTGTTACGATTTCCCTACTTTTTTCAACATATTTACGAATTAAAGCTTCAAATTCCTCACGTGAAAGTTCAAATGAGATATTTTTAGGAACGCCGTCTTTTATCATTATAGGGTTAATTTTTATAGCAACTTTGTTTGTTCCTGAAAGTTTTTTCTTTGCCTGTTCTGCCTCCTGTTTAAGTTTCTGCATAACTCTTCTGTTTTCAGCAGACTCAAGTTCATCTATATTTATACCGGTTTCTTCGGCAAATTTTTCTTTTATAAGATTTATTATTTCATTATCAAAATCATCTCCACCAAGTGACATATCACCTACGTCAGATAATTCCTGAAAAATTTCTTGACCGTCCTCCCCAATTGAAACTTTAAGAACACAGGCATCAAAAGTACCGCCACCGATGTCATATACTAAAAGAGTCTGGGCATATCCTTGTCTATAACCATATTCAATAGCAGCAGCAAGAGGTTCAGAAAGTAAGTAAACATTTTTAAATCCGGCAATAAGTCCGGCTTCTTTAGTTGCAAAAATCTGTCTGTCGTTAAAATAAGCCGGGTGAGTGATAACGACCTCGTCAAAAGGTTCTCCAGCTTGTTCTTCGGCAGCCTCTTTTAACTTTTTCAGTATTTCAGCACTTACTTCTTCCGGCATTTTAACTTCTTCGCCGACATTAATTTTTTCATCAGTTCCCATAAGTCTTTTAACTGAAATAACTGTGTTTTCCGGATAAATAACAGCTCCGGATTTTGCTTCACTTCCGACAACTATTTCATCATCTATATAACTTACGACAGAAGGCAAAATTTCATCTGTGCCGTCTGTTGTAACTGTATAAACAGAATCATCTTTATCTTTATAAATAATAGCTACTGAATTTGTAGTTCCTAAATCTATACCTAAATAACTCATACTTAACCCTCCACAATAGTTTTATTAAATCTTGATGGGTCAAAATCCTTGAAGTAATCACTTTTAGGATATTCTGCCCCAAAACCCATATCTTCGACAGTACCTTTAACGATACCTCCCTCTTCTTCAACCAACAATGTAATTTTCAATTTTGTTTTTCCACTCGGTCTTTTAGGAAGCCCCTGTATATGAACTTCACCAATTAACTTACACCTTTCGATAGTGTCTTCCTTGTCTATTCTCTCCATAATCTTAAGGTCAAGAGAAGTCATTTCTTCCTCTGTATCTCCTGAGAGTGTAAACACTTGATTTTTTTTAGCAAGTGCGTAAGGAGTACCTCTCTTTATCATTGTATAGAAAGATTTTCTGGAATTATTAACAATTTCAAAGCCAATATCGTGAGGTACAGTAACTTCAAACTCAACACTAATTTTTTCTGTTTCCATATCCGGTTGTGAAAGAAGCCCCATTTTCATAGCCGCATAATAAGTTGCACCAAGTGAAATATCAAGTGCCGGTCTTTCAGATACATAAATTTTATTTTCATTGTTAAAAATTCCAACAAGCATATCTTTAACCCAAGGCATCTGAGCAGAACCACCCTCAAGCAAAACTCTATCAATGTCATCAGCATTTAACACACCTGTATAAGTTTCTCTAAGTGCTTTTAAAACAAGTTTTCTTGTTTTTTCAATAAAATCAGAAATAAGCTCTTCAAAGCTATCACGAGAAATCTGTTCAACAAAAGGTGGAATACAGAAAGTAAAAGGAATACGGAAATTTTTAACCCCTGAAAGTCTTTCTTTTGCCTCTCTTGCTCTGGAAACGATTTCAACAACATTTTCAGCTGCAATATCTTCTTTCTTTTGCCCTGTTTTCTCTTCAATGAATTTGTAACATAGTTCACATAATGCCTCATCAACATTATCACCGCCGTGAAAAGCCTCTCCACCCTCACTTATAACCTGTAACTTCATTCTTTTTTCATCTTTTTCGATTACGTGGAATATAGTAATATCAAGAGTACCACCACCAAAATCAAAAACCATAAACTTTTCATTTTTTTCAAGATTGTGACGGAAATTATAAGCAAGTGCCGCTGCCTTAGGTTCTTCTATAAGACAAATAAGTTTATCTTTAAGTCCAGCTTTTTCACAAGCACGCATTGTTGCTTTTTTTGCAGCGTCATCAAAGTCATAAGGAACAGAAACAACAACTCCTGCGATTTCTGCTTTAGGATTAAGGCTTTGGCAATGTTCAGCAAGTTCTGTTAAAATTTTTGCCGAAATATCTTCAGGCAAATACTCTACACCATCTATTTCTATTTTTTTATCTGTACCCATTTTTCTTTTTATAGAACGTATAGTAGTTTCCGGATAAATTTTCATAGAACGATACGCCTCTTCGCCTATTACCCATTCTCCCTCTTCGTCATAATCTTTACGATACTGTACGACAGACGGCAAAGGTATTTTTCCAAAACCATTACTTATGTCAATAGGTTCAGGTTTTCCGTTTAAGTTATCCCAATAACTTACAATAGAGTTTGTAGTACCTAAATCTATACCAAGGATATACCAATCCTCTGGAAGATTTCCAAGTTCTTCAATTTGCTTTCTATATTCTTCCCAGTTCAAAAAACTCCACCAGCTTTCGTATAATTAATATTTATAATTCAATAATTACATCTTTTTCATAATTAGTTGGTTCGAAAAATTCTCCAAATCCCAAATCTTTTATTTTAACAATAATTTTATCTTTATCTATACATTCAAAAAGTATATTGAAACAGTTTGTCCCTTTAGGTCTTTTAGGCAAATCATAAAGCACTATTCTATCAATGAGAATAAGACTTCCCTCTTTATCTCTTTTAAAAATTTCAAGAGATGGAGGTCCAGAAAATTCATTTATAATAACATTCTTACTTGCAAATTTTTGCCACCAAAAACAATCCTTTTCAATAAACGGAACAAATTTAGAGCCTCCGTCTTTCTCTTTAAATATAAGTCCAATATCTTGGGTAAGTGAAACATTTTCGGTAAATATTACATTTTTAACATTTTTGATACCTAAATGTCTTATTGCTATAATACAAGCACCCTGCGATAAAATATTTTTAGGCGATTTATAAAATACGCTTCTTAACTCTCCAAAAATATCAAGCACAGACTGTTTTATCCAAGCCATTTCGAAACCACCACCGCAACATATAACCTTATCGATTTCAAAATTTGTACTATTTTTTTTCTTTAAGTTTGCCCTTTCAAATATATCATTTATGAATTGATAGAACTTGCCTCTAAATTCAAGAGTTATATTTTCAATACTTTCCTTTTCAACACTTTTTTGAAAAGGTGGATATACAAAGTTAAAATAAAGTTTTATCCCTTTTTTACTTTTTAAAACAAGGTCTTTATGTTGGTAAGTAAAGGCTTCTAGCTGTAGTTTATGTATTTCATTAATATCAAACTCGCCCGTTCCCTCTTTGAAATACTCCTCAAAAAGCGAATATATTTTATCATCTATTATAGATGTCGATATTTTGTTTTCAGAAAAAGCAGAAGTCATATTTACATTTATGGTATCACCTTTTTTATATAGGCTATAAAATCCACCTCTTATTTCACGACTACCAAAATCAAGAGCGACAATTTTAGATGGGATTTCCTCTGTATCGTAACAATATTTGTTTATAATACATTGTTTTTCAGAAAACAATCCAATAAGATTATCGTAATAGCCAGCTTCCATAAAAGCCTGTAAAAGTTCATTTTCTGCGTCTTCACTAAGGTAAGCAACCGAAACAGCAATTCCTATTATCTCTGCACCTGGATTTATATTTTTGATGTTTCCCAATATTTCTTTTATATAAAGACTAAGGATATAAGAATGTTCAATTGTTTTTTTGCCTATTGTGTAACAATGTTTTTTGCCAAGTCCTGATATAAGATTTTGAAACGTTATAGAGTCTGAAAGAGGTTTATTCATAAGAGCATATTCGCCAAAAACCCACTCGTCTGTATCTTTTATATATTGTACAACTGTAGGAATAGACGCTTTTCCATAACCTCCACTTATGTCAAGCTGTTCAACCTTTCCTGTGTTAAAGTCATAGAAAGACAATGCCGAATCGCTGTTCCCTAAATCAAAGCCGACAATAAATTTTGTTTCGTCAAAACTTCCGTCATATATGCAATTTTCATTAAAATACATAATATACACCTACCACTATTTTGCAGCAATTATATTTGCCCTCATAAGAACACAGTCTTTTTCCTTATATCCACTATTCATAAGTTTAATGACTTCACCTTTTTTGAAATCATCATTTTTTTCTGCCATAATAACCTCGTGTTCTTTTCCGTTGAAAAGGTCGTGAGGTTTCGGCTCAATAACTTCAACACCAATAACAGACAAAACTTGTATAAGTTCATCAAAAACAAAATCAATAGTTTGAACAAAGTCTTCTATGTTGACGTCTTGGGAATTTCGCATTCTTGAAACTGAATAGTGCATTATTTCTTCAAACGTACTTATTTCAAATAAAATGCAGTCTTTTTTCAATGCTAAGCTTGCTTTTTTGAATTTATCATTTATAACTTGATATGCTCTAAAAACTTCTGAAAGTTTATCATCTATATAGCTTTCGTCATCAGAATTATCTAAATCACCAAACAATAAAAACAAATCGCCACAACCCTGAACATTTTTCTTTTCAGCTAAAATTTTTTCCGTCTTTTCAGAAAAATCGTCTATCCCCTCTTGTATATTTTGAATTTTTATATTAACAGTTTCAGCAATTCCGACTATGATTTCATTAAAATCCGTATTTTTATATAAATCTGAGTTTTTAAGCCAATAATCATATAAATATTGAAATTTAGAAATAACTTTTTCGGCGAAAAACGTAACTTCTTCTATCTCTGACATAATATTTTCAAAATTTGCAACTTCTTGATACTCATTTCCCAATTTCTGAACAAAACTTTTATTACAATCTTGAAAATATTTTATACTATTTTCAGAACGTTTATATGAATTATTAAAGCAAGAAATAATATCGTCTTTAAAAGTATCATCAAACTTTTGTATAAAGTTCTCATAATCTCCAACATCTTTAAATTCTTTTTCCATATCAGCAATATGTTTTGAGATATGCTGGTATCCCTCTCGAAGTTTCATAAGCATAGACTGTATAATAACTTCATCTTCCATAGATTCAAACATACCCTCAAGGGCGTATGCCTGTACCTTTATTATCGCCGACAAAGCCTCTTTCTCTATTTTTAAACAGTCATAATAATAAGATGCCGTTCTTCTTGAGTTTATATCATTAAGCTGAATAAAACAATTTTTAACTGCCAAAAAGTACATTTTATAAATATCTTCGAAATAATCTGCAATCTTTAGATTAGACGCATTATCTATTATTTTTTCATATATAACAAGCAGGTCTTTCGAAAACAACTTCATATTAATATCAATTATTTTTTCTTTTTCTTTTGAAATAGGATTAACTTGTCCATCTAAAGACTCATTATATTTATTTATCTGACATTCAAGAATGTCTTTTATACCATCAGCAATTTTCATAATGTTTTTATCTGTGAGTTTATCCCTTTTGCTGATATATGCCTTAACGGCTGATTTATAGTAATCTATAACCATTGTATAATAATCAAATATTTTTTCATTGTATTTAATAAGCTTATATCCAGAGTTAATATCTCTTAAAAAATCAGCAAGCAATAAATCTTTTAATTCAGCAAAAAAGCTCTGCAAACATACACCTTTATATTCACAATATGCGTCAAAGACGATTTTCCCTTTTTCAATAATTTCGTCATCTACAGGTGATTTCAAAACATTTTCCTCCTGTTGAAATTAGTAATTAGTATAGTTCATCAACAGATAATTTAGTAACGATACCGTCATTGCTCATACTTGTTGCAGTAACAGTAAGCATATTATCTTGACCAATATTAAAACTAACTTTAACTTTTTCCTCTCCCTTAGGTGCTTGTGGAATACCTCGTAATGACGTACCAGCAAGTCGTTTCATTCCGTCAGAATTAACGAAAATCTGGTTTTTGTCATCAGGCATAGTATTTTCGTAAACTATTATAGCCATACTTGTAACATTGTCAAAGTTTGTAATAAGAGGTTCTTCTGCCTCAACAGTAAGTCCACCCTCTGGAATTTCAACACCACTTTCAACAATCTCCATAAATCTTCTGCCGGCAATTTCAAGCCCAAGAGGGTGTATAGTTTTCTCTTGAACAACAGGACCTTTAACTGTAGGCATCATAATCATATTGCAGTAGTAAGCAGCACCTTGAGAAATACTTAATGCAGGACTTATTTTTGATTTAAAAGGTTCTTTTCCAAATTTGTCTTTTATTTTTTCACAAACCAAAGGTACAGATGAACTTCCCCCAACAAGGAAAATCTCGTCAATATCATTTGTAGTTAAACCTGCTTTATCAAGAGATTTATCAATACAATCAAGAGTTTTGTCAATCATATCAACTATACTTTTTCCCTCAAATTTTTCAAAAATTTCATCACTATCGTTCAACTTATTAACTCTTTTATGATTTTCGAAATCTTCTCTTGAGATTTCCATATTTATATTGATAATTTTAGGTTCTTGAATAAAAGGAGCGAGAACTATTTTTGTACTTTTAGAACGTGATAACCTTTCTTTTGCCTGTGTAGCAGCTTGCAAAAGTCTTACAAGGGCAACTTTTTTCTGTCTTTTTGAAATTCCATCATCAGCGTCACTATCAAACAAATCAATATCGCCGTCTGTAAGTTTTTTAAATTCTTCATAAATCATATCAACAATCACTTTGTCAATATCATTACCACCCAAGTTATTGTCACCATAAGTGCTTAAAATAGATATAACGGGTTCATCGCTTTCGTTCATCTTTATTTCAAGTATACAAGCATCAAAAGTACCACCACCAAAATCATAAACAAGTACTTTTTTGTTAGCACGTTCATTTATAGCATAGCTGACAGCAGCAGCAGCAGGCTCAAGACGCAAATATATGCTATCTTCATCAAAGCCAGCAAGGATAGCAGCCTCTTTTGTCATTTTTTTCTGTTTATCTGTTGAGTTTGCCGGAACAGTAATAACACAGCCAGAAAATTCACCAGCAACGTTCATTTCCTCTTGAACGTATTCATCGGCTTTTTGTTTAAGATAACCCAAAATCTCACCAGCTATTTGTTCTGGTTTAAAATTATATTCTTTATCATCTACATTGATTTTGATTTCTTCATCAGAGCCTAAAAATCTTTTGATAGATAAAACTGTACTCTGTGGATAAATAACAGCAGCCTCTTTAGCCTGAAATCCAAAAATTCTAGAAAGTTTAGACTCTTCTTCCGGGTCTGATTCAAATTGAATTGCAGTCGGAAAAATATTACTACCCTCAATAGGGATAGTTTGAGCCTCACCGTCATTGAAGTTATAAATGCTGACAACTGAGTTAGTTGTTCCAAAGTCAATCCCTAAAAATAATCCTCTTTCAAGGTCAAGTCCTAAAGTTCCCATTATAATTTTCCTCCTTTAAAGTAAACTACATCTAGTTGTATTGTTTTTTCTTATTTTTTTACTTATAATGTTTTCTGTTTCCTCGTATCGGTAAATACTCTGATAAATAATAGAGTTATTTATTTCAACAAATGGGTCATCATCTACATTTTCGTGTATAGTTCCACTTTTGTTTGATATAACTTGTTTAGGTGTTTCTATACTGCCTTTTTCCTTGTTTTCGCAAATATAATACTCAATTTCTTCGCCATAAAACATAGGGATATTTATATAATAAATTCCAAAATCTAAGTAATACATAGTCTTAGAATAAAAATCAAATTCACCCTTTTCCCTAAAGTAGAATATAACACTTCTGTCAGACGGAGCATAATATATAAACGGCTGATTTTTCTCAATATAAATATCATCTTTATATTCTTCAGCAAGTTCTTTGAATATAGGGAAAATGATATTTCTTTTTTTCATATACTCATAAGCAACGTAAAGGATTGCATCTCTACTTCGTGTCTTTATGTTATGTATAAGATAAGTGTGAATAAGTGCATAAGATATTAGCTCATTGTTATCCGTAAAGAACAGCTTTTCAAGTATATTTATTGTACTATCAAGTGGTCTAACAGAATTAACAATCATCTCATAACAACAATATTCTGCAAATTCTTTGATAAGTTCATTGTTTTTATAATTTTGATACATTACATCAAAAATCACCTGAACACGCTCATCAAAGACCCTTGTCTGCATACTTATTTTCATGATTTTTTCGTCAATGCTCTTGTTAGGTGTTCCCATATTATAAAGCACATCGCAAATAAGAATCCAATCTCGTCTACCACCTTTATAATAATCCAACAAAAGCTTAATTATATGCCTATCATACCTTGACCTAAGAACTAATTCATAAGCACACTCAACAATAAGAGGTTTTAGCTCCTCTATTTTAGATAGCTTTCTTATTCCAACAAAAAGAGCCTTATCTGGTATACAATAGCTTTTTTCTGAAATAAGCTTTGCTGCCTCAAAATATTTTTCCTGTTCAATAAACACATCAAAAATATTTTTTATATATTTATCTTTAATGTGTTTAGCGTCAACGTGTTCAAAACAAAAAAGTGATTTATCTATTTCAAGCTGATAATAATATAAATTTCCAAGTGTAAAAATAATTTTGGAGCGAAAATCATCTGATATATCGAGTTTTAAAACACGCTCAAAAATATCAATACACTTGTTAGATGGATATTCCATATCTATATAGTAATTTGCCAAAGCAATGTCAAGCTCATCAGATACATAGCCGTCTTCTAGAAACGTTTTACACAATGAAAATTTAATATTTGATATATTTTTTTCAACGGTATATTCTGAATCAATAAATTGGTTTTCCGAATTAGCAAAAGAAACCTCCAAAAAATCAGAAGACGAATTTATCTCACATTCACCATTAACCAAATCCAAAACTTTAAAAGTCTTTTTATTTTTTTCAAGAATAATACATTTTTTAGCAAACATATTACTTGTCTTTATTTTCTTCACAAACAAAAACGGAA
This sequence comes from uncultured Eubacteriales bacterium, assembly GCA_902496345.1. GTDB lineage: Bacteria > Bacillota > Clostridia > Lachnospirales > CAG-274 > MGBC114079. Next base: position 10,083 of record CABVAP010000005.1, on the reverse strand, counting down.
ATAGCATTTCTTCCATTTTTTTAATAACATCGTCTGTATCATCAAACTTATTTTTATTTTCTATAATAAATTTATATACCCTATCATAATATTTACCACTATACCCTTTTTCAACAGATTGGATACCAAAATCAACTATCTCATAAAATCGTTCTTTGAGAACATCACAAAATTTATCATTGCTTAAAATAATAGAATATATATATGGCTTTATATCGTCACCAATACTCTCGTAAGATAAAAATGTTTTTATAGGAAAAATTCCCAACTTTTCGTTTTTATTATAAAATGAACTACGTATAAAATAAGCATTAAGACCAGGTAAAGTAACCTGTTTTTTCACAGCTAGGTTGTAATATTTAAAGGCATTTTCTGATAAGTCGTTGTTGTTGATATAGTGCATACAGATTTCTTTCAATAAGTCCTCATTTTCATAGAGGTCATATAGTTTAAATCCAATATCGTTATTAATCCTAAAAACTTCACATACTTTGTGTGAATATAGACTGACAACATTTTGAAGGTTAAGACCGTGTGACATTCCCCATTTTAAAAATGGTATAAATAACTTTGACGTACAGTAAATACTTTTATTTTTGCTACTAAAATATTTGTACAGGCAAACATAGAAAATATGGCTTTTTTCGCCTGTTTCAAGATATGCTTCAAGTCTTTTTTTAGCACTTCCAAAGTTATCATACTCAATATCTAATCTAGCAAGGAACAAAAGTGCTAAATGATTTTCTGTTTGCTCATAGATAGAAACAATTTCACGATAATCTTTTAAACTAGCACGTATATTTTTTTCTTTGAACATAATTGTCGAATTTATGTAAAGATAAAACGCATAAATTTCCGGCAAATTATCCTTTAAATAGCTTTTGTAACTACTGCACACAGAAATTCTTTTAATTGCTGAGGTATTTCTGTCTGTTTCCATCTCAAAAAATCCAGCAATAAGTAGATATATAATGTTAAGGGTATTATTCTTAAATTTTTGAATAGATATAAAAAACGCATTATCTGCATAACCAAAAACCCCTGTTTCAAGAAAACTCAAATAGAGCCTAGAAACAAGAGGAACAACAGAATGATAATCATTTCTTTTTTTATATACTTTTTCACATTTTTCAATTATGTCGTTAAGTACCTTCATTCAAACCTACTCCCAAACACACAATTTAAAATAAATCATATCAAAACAAAGAAGACCCTAGAATAATTTTTTTCGTTTTTTTAATAATTTGATTTTCAAAAACAGTTTTTATATATATTTCACTCTCTGCATATAGTTTTCTGTTAAAAGTCACTCTGTCCATAAAATTTTTTATCCTTGACCTTTTAACTCGAAATGGTATTTCTTTTTTTTCAGAAATCACATAATGCTTAGATTCAAATTCAATAAAATCATCTTTAGCACCAATTTCAAAAACAAGCTCCCTACCACAGTTATTTTCGATAGAAATGGTTCCAAAGTCGTCATATTCATAAATTTCCGAAGATAGATTAACAACAAGCTTAGGAAACTTTTCAATATTAATAGTAACAGATGTGTTTTCATCAAAAATAACACATTCTCTTTCAAGTTTATTTTCGATTAAGCTGGGGTCTATTTCAAAATCAATATAACATCTATTTTCTGTATCAAAATCATCAGATGACAACTCATTTTTGCTGAACTTTATGCACTTACAGTTATACTTAAAGTTCATTTTTTTATGTACATATCCATAGCCTTTTTTTATAACAACAATGTTTCCCTTAATAATGTCTTTAGAAAATGGTTTCAAAAAAACATTGATACTCTTCTCTGCCACCTCAACGGTAGTTCTCTTCTTTAGCCTACAGAAAATAAAGAAATTTTCAAGACCTCTTTCCTTATTTTCATCATCAGTAAATAGCTTTAATATGTCCATATATTTAAAATCAGTCTGTTTAAGCCAATCGGTAAACTTTTGAGAATTAAAAATCTGAACAGCATTTCTAGGTTTTCTTTTAGAATATAAAAAAAGGTCCTTTACAGAAGAAATTCTAAAACCGTCCTCAACATAAAATATATTCTTCAAAACCTTTATAAATACAGGTATAGTAACCTCTCCACCGTTGGAAATAATATATATATTAAATCTTAAAAATTCATTTGGTTCACAAGCAGACACATCAATTTTATATTTAATTTCATAATCATTACCTTCAAATTCTGTTTCTTCAAAAGTTATAACGCTATTGTCAGCCATAACATTTCCAGAGAGGAGTCCACCACCTATATTTTTAACATAAAAACTTCCCAAACAAAAATCAGATATTTCTTCAGCAATTTTAGTTATATCAGTAGTTATTTTAGTTATAGGATATTCATACTTACTCTTTATTTTGACTCACCCCTATTTATTATGTATTCTGCATATTTTAAAATGCTAACCGAATTAATTTTTTAGTAAATTAAATCACTATTTCTATTATTATAACACAATAAATATTATTTTCAAATATAAATAGTGAAAATATTATAAATTTTTTAGGTATACAATTTTACAAGTAGGTTACAAAAAGATTTTAAAAATATTAAAATTAGATTTTAGGTATTTACTCAAAAAAAATTGTATGCTATAATCACTTAAAGTTGTGGAGGAATAAATGTTTTTCTTGCGTAAATAAGTATTCCACAGCTATTATAAATATTAAAATGACATAATAATGAAATATCGGAGGAATTTTTATGAAAAAGAATATTGCTAAAATCATTTCTGTAGTAGTGTTAGCAACATCAATCGTTGTACCTACATCTGTTATGTTTGCCGAAGAAACTGCTGTTATAAATAACGAAAACGAAACTACAGAAATCTCTGTAGATACAAATAATGCTGTAATTGTTGATAACTCTGTTATAACTGACGCTGAAGTTATCGTTTCTAATGACGTTGCTATGTTTCCAGCAAGAAAAGTATTCGAAGCATTAGGATATGATGTTGAATGGAACAACGACACAAAAACAGTTACTGTTTCAAATCTTCCACAATACGTAACATTTAAAATAGGTGTTGATGGTTATACATTTGCGAAAACAGCTCCTTTTAGAATCGGAACTGCTCCAGAATTAGTTGACGGCGTAACTTATGTTCCTGTAACACTTTTATCTGAAATTTTTAAAATGGACGTAACTGTTGATAGAAACGAGAACATATTAATTTCAATAATCGTTGATGATGTTGAGGATACTACAGAAGAAACAACTGAGGGTGTTTCCGAAGAATCAACTGAAGTAGTTTCTGAAGAAGGTGTTTCTGAAGAAAGTTCAGAAAACGGAGAAAACACAGAAGAAACAACTGACACGGCTGTTGCAGATGTAAAAGTTGTTTCTAACAAGGATAATGAAATCGTTGTAAACGATGAAAATTTAGGCGAAGTTGTTCTTGTATTAGGCGATGATTGCGAAATCGTTTTTAACGATAATTCAACAGGAGTTATCGATGATATAAAAGCTGGTGCTGAAATCACTGTAGAATATGGCGATGCTATGACTGCTAGTCTTCCACCTGTAAACAACCCTGTTAAAATCGTTATAAATAAATAATAAAAAATCATCAAAAAAGGCTGTTTAGACTAATTTTTAAAAGTTGGTCCAAATGGCCTTTTTTATTTTAATTAAATGAATATATTTCAAATTATAATCTAAAATAATTGTATAAGAGAGTATAAAAGTCGTAACAGACTTTTATTCGGAGGTAATAGTTTTATGATTAAGATTGGAATAATTGGGGATTTTTTAAAGACTGCAACAACTATATCAGAAATTTTAGAAAAAAACTCCTTTTCAACAAAGATAATAAATTATAAAAATTTCTTTTTTGCAAAACAACCTGAATATGATTTTTTACTAATCGGAATAGTTTCACCATACACTTCTCCAGATTATATAAAAAAACTAAAACTTGATATATTAATAATAAATGACCCATCACAAATAACTTGCTTTAAGAGCCAACCATTTATAATAAATCAAAATGGAATAATTCTCTTGAATATCGATAAAGAAGAAAAAATAGAATTAAAAAACAAAACACCTTTTTATGTGATAACATTTGGATTTAATCAAAAAGCAACAATAACTGTGTCAAGCTTACTAAGTAGAACATCTAATATTCTTCAAATATCGATTCAAAGAACTATTCCAACATTAACAGATAAAGCTATCCTAGAACAAGACTTTACCGTCAATTCTCAAAATAACAATAATATATTATCAATTTTATCAGCAATAGGAGCAGTTTTGTTATCTGGTGTAGATATTGAAAATATTTAGATTACTAACGTTTTTCAAACATTTCTAACATATTTTTAAATTGACACCTTTCATCTTGGTTAAGTGAATTTATAATTGCCATAATCATAGCATTTCTGTCATCTTCTGAAATGCTTTTTTCCTTTGGCATACTTTCACTAAATTTAATGACTAAATCAAGTGTTTCATCAAAATTTTTTCCTTTAATATCTTGTGATAATTTCTTAAATGAATTAAGCAAATTTTTATCCACATTTTTAAAAGCATTTTCGTTAAATAATTTATCAATATCCATAATATCCTCCATATTTTTGTTTTAATTTAATTAGGTTTTACACTTGTAACTTTTTTCATAATTTCATTTAATTCAATAAACTTCAAAACCATATCCATTTTAAGTTTTTTATTTTCATCAACAGACCCTCTAAGCTCGCAAAGTACATTTTTTTGCCAGCTTCCATTTTCTAACCCAGTAGCCAAAACCCTACTCTTATATTTCTTCACAAGATTTTCTAATTCAACATATTTCATAAGTATTTTCACATTCTTTTGTTCATTCGGTTTCGCATAAAGTGAAAATAGTTTTAAAATTTGTTCTTCCTTTGTTTTTCCACCAGAATCAGAAAATATTTTCATCATTTTTGCCATATTAGCCATTTCTTCAAAATTCATTTTTTCAACCCCTTGTATATGTATTTCCTTATATCTAAAATTAATTAAAATAAGTTGTAATATCATTCTATTTTCAAAATGATTTTAAAATTACAAAACAATAAAATTTTACAAAATAATAAATGTCTTTTTAAACTATTGATTTCTATTTGCATTTTTTAATTTCATCAATAGCAGAAATATCAAAATCTAACTTGATTATATCTTATCTTTTTCGATGATTGCCTTTTCGCGCTCAATAATAGCCTCTTCTTTTTCGTCAATTTCAACTTGTTAATTCCTTTTGAATTTGATATATAACTTCTTGCCTATATTTTTCAAGCACTGCCAGTAAAGTCAGCTTACTTAAACAGCTACTGTATAGCTCACCTCTGCTATACTTATTCACTATAAATTTTGATAATTTTATCCACAAAAAAAGACATCTAAAAAAATTTTTTTAAATGCCTTTACAAATATTTTATTTATGCTATAATTAAGTTAGAAAAGGTAATCGCCACAAAGTGTGGTTAGCCCATTAGCTTTAAGTTAAAATAACAACCCAAACCGTACGACCAAATACAGGGGGTTGTTATTTTTTTATGTATTCAAGAATTTGAATGATAATCATAATAGCAGAATTCATAACGTTGGTTTCAAAAGCAGCACATTTTGTTGTTAGATATGTTAAATAAAAAAAAGATTAATTATTAAAATAAAGTATTGACTTATTAATGAATAACCATTATCATTATTGTAAGAACTAGGATTAGATTAGGGGGTGGATAATTTGGAAAGCGTTTCAGAAAAATTAAAATCAGCAAAACTTAAAGTAACACCACAGCGTATCGCCATTTATAAATTATTATTAGAAACACGTTGCCACCCAACAGCCGAAATTATTTATAACAGTTTAAAAGAGCAATACCCTACTATGAGTATAGCAACTGTTTATAAAAACCTTATAACCTTAAAAAAATCAAATTTAATACAAGAATTAAACTTGAGAGATGCAAGTCTACATTATGACGCAAATGTAAATTTTCATTCTCATTTAATCTGCACTTGCTGTAGTTCTGTTTATGACTATGATTTACCTATCATCTCTGACGTATATGCTAAAATCAAAGCAGATACTGATTTTGATACGGAAAACACACAATTATATTTTTATGGAAAATGCAAAAATTGTAAGAACTAGAAAACATATAAACGAACTAAAAACTGTCACTTATGACAGTTTTGTTTTTTTATTAAAAATAATAAATACAAAATATGAAAGGAGATATATATGAAACTAGTTAAAGACAAAGTATTTATTAAGCTTGCTGCAAGCCTTGCGATACCGATAATATTGCAAGATATGCTAAATTCATCTGTAAATATGGCAGATACATTTATGATAGGTCAATTAGGTGACAACGAAGTTGCTGCTGTTGGTTTAGCAAATCAAATATTTTTTATATATCAGCTTATTTTGTTTGGCATAACAAGTGGTTCAGCTATATTTATAGGGCAATACTGGGGAAAACGTGACAAAGACAATATTCATAAGGTTATGGGGATAAGCATAACGTTAAGTCTTGTTTTTGCCCTTATATTTAGTGTTGGGGCATTTTTAATACCTGAAAAAATAATGTCGCTGTATTCTCAAGATTCAACAGTTATTACTCTTGGTTGTGACTATTTAAGCATTATATTAATAAGCTATTTCTTTAGTGCTGTAATACTTACAATAAACTCTGCTTTGCGTGCAACAGGTTGCCCTAAACTTCCAATGTGTACTACTTGTATTTCATTGCTCTTAAACGTAATATTTAACTATATTCTTATATTCAAGCTTAATCTTGGTGTTAAAGGTGCAGCACTCGGAACAGTTTTTGCTCGTGCTATAGAAGTAACTTGTCAGATATTCTTTATGTATAAGTTAAAAACACCTGTAGCAGCAAAAATAACACATTATTTTAAAGCTGATAAAACATTTTTGGTAAACTTTTTCAAGATAACGATACCAGTTATTTTAAACGAATTTATGTGGGCATTGGGTACGTCTATATATAATATGGCGTACAAATATAGTGGTACAGAAGCACAAGCAGCCGTTCAGATTTCATCAACTGTACAAAATCTATTTATAGTAATGGGTACAGGCGCAGGCTTTGCTTGTAGTATAATGATTTCAAATGCTCTTGGTGCCGGTGATATAAAAAAAGCAAAATCTTATTCCAAAAAGTTTATCAAACTTTCAGTTACATTAAGTAGTTTAATGGGGCTTGTTTTAATTTTATCAACAAACTTTATATTGTCATTCTTTGACGTTACAGAAATTGTTAAAGACTACGCATACTATCTATTTTTAGTTACTGCCTTTGGTATAGTATTAAAAACATATAACTATACAACAATTATCGGAATATTACGAAGTGGTGGCGATACAAAATTCTGTTTACTTATAGATGCGGCGACTGTTTGGTTTATAGGTATACCGTTTGCGTTTCTTGGTTCGGCGTTCCTTGGTTTACCAATATATATAACATTAGCTTTGGTATATATGGAAGAAGTAGTTAAATTCTTTTTATCAACCCAAAGAGTGCTTACCTACAAATGGGCAAAAAGTATAATTGACTAAAACCAAACTTATAATAAGAGGGCTAGAGTTTATGGATATTCTACAACTTACAACTGAAAGGTTGTTACTAAGAAATTTCAAAAATAGTGACTTTTCAGATTTTCGTGAATATATAACCGATTACAGAGTAAATAAAAATTTAGGCATACAAAATCCTGAAAGTGAAGAAACTATCAATCATCTATTTAAAACAAATCTTGAAAATCCATTTTGCTTGGCAGTTGTTTTAAAGAAATCAAACAAGGTTATAGGCGATTTTCATTTTGATAATATAGTTGAAAATCGTCTTGCTCATTTTGGTTTTGCTATGAATTATAACTATCAAAGACAAGGATATGGATTTGAAGCATCAAAAAAAATAATTGAATTTGGATTTGATGAAATGGGCTTAGGTAGGATTCGTGCAATCTCCCTAGCCCATAACATAGCTTCGATAAATCTTCTTAAAAAACTAGATTTTGATGAGGAAGCATTGATATATGAATATGACTTTGCTGGAACTCTCGGCGATGTATTTTATTTTTCAAAAACAAACTAAAATATAATTTATATAAGTTGCATAAACATAATAATATATAAAAATGAGAAGGCGAAAATTTTGAAAATTGATAGAAAATATTTAACTGGAATTTTAATAGGAATAGTCCTTGTTCTTGTTGTTAATTTAGTCGCAAAAACTTTTTTTCTTGATGACAATGGAATGAAAAAACTTAGTGAGATAAAAAGCATTGTAGATAAAAATTTCACGGGCGAAATTGATGACGAGAGATTAAAAGATTTTATGTACACAGGTTATATGGCAGGACTTAACGACAGATATTCATATTATATGGATAAAGACACTTTCGATAGTTTTTTAAGAGATTCCGAGGGAACTTATGTAGGTATTGGACTTACAGGGTTATTTGACACAGACGCAAATAAAATTGTTGTAACCGATACAATAAAAAACGGAAGTGCTGAAAAGATAGGAATAAAGAAAGACGACCAAATAACAGCTGTTGACGGCGTATCAATAAACAATTCAAACTATAATGAAATGTTTCAAAAAATACGAGGCAAAGAAGGTACAACGGTAAAATTAACTATTTTCAGACCGTCTGAAAATAAAACATTCGAGGTTGAGGCAACAAGGGAAAACATATCTGTTCCAACCGTTGAAAGTCAGTTTTTAGATGACAAAATAGGTTATATAAAAATAAGTGAATTTGATGGTGTTACATACGACCAATATATGAACGCACTAAATGAACTTAAAAACAAAGGAATGGAACGTCTAATAATTGATTTAAGAGATAACCCAGGTGGGCTTTTAAAAACAGTTGTTCAAATAACAGACACTCTTGTACCAAAAGGAACTATAACATATATCGAAGATAAGAACGGTAATAAATCTTATGAATATTCTGACGATGCTTACCTAAATATTCCACTTGTAATTATGGTAAACGGAAATAGTGCCAGTGCGTCAGAGGTTCTTTCAGGTGCTGTAAAAGACTTTGGAGTTGGTAAACTGGTCGGTGAAAAAACATTTGGCAAAGGTGTTGTGCAAAACACATTTAGGTTAAGTGACGGAAGTGGTGTAAAGGTTACAATTGCAAAATATTATACACCTAAAGGTATATGTATACACGGAAAAGGCATTCAACCGGATTATGAAGTAAAAACAGCCGATGAAAAAACTTCCCCTACTTCTATACAAGATGACGCACAATTACAAAAAGGCATTGAAATAATAAAAAGTATGAAATAACACAAAATAAAAACTTGACCGTAATGTATTTTACAATTATAATTAACTTGATAAAGATAAAAAATACTGAAAGGAAAATTTTACTATGGCAAATCCTATTGTTACATTTGAAATGGAAAACGGCGATGTTTTTAAAGCAGAGCTTTATCCTGAAATTGCACCAAATACCGTAAACAACTTTATAAGTCTTATTCAGAAAAACTTTTATGACGGACTTATTTTTCATAGAGTTATTAAAGGCTTTATGATTCAAGGTGGCTGTCCTGACGGAACAGGAATGGGAGGCCCTGGCTATAGCATTAAAGGCGAATTTTCAATGAACGGCTTTAAAAATGACCTTAAACACACAGAGGGTGTGTTGTCAATGGCAAGAGCTATGCCTCCAGATTCAGCAGGTTCACAATTTTTCGTTATGCACAAAACATCTCCACACCTTGACGGCTCTTATGCTGCATTTGGAAAAGTTACAGAGGGTATGGACATTGTTAATAAAATTGCTGAAACAGCAACTGACTATAGCGACAGACCTTTTGAAGACCAAGTTATGAAAAAAGTTACTGTTGAACTTTTTGGTGAAACTTATCCAGAACCAGAAGAAATTGAAGAATTCTAATTAACTATAAAACTTACCCCCTTGTAACTTTGTTACAAGGGGGATTTATTATTTCAAACTTTATATTATATTTAATCTAACTAAATTGCTCTCTTTTTCTGTAAGCGTCAATTCAAGCACACCTAGAAAAACCTCAGCATCAGTAGTATAATTAC
>CABVAP010000004.1 GCA_902496345.1 uncultured Eubacteriales bacterium | reverse complement strand
TTTAGGTCAAGCCTTTTCAAAGGCTTGTGGGTGTGGGCAAAGCCCACGGTTTTAAAGGGGTGGTGGGGCAAAGCCCCACGGTCTTAATCGACAAACACCAATTTGAAAGGGTTATAATAGGTCGGCGTTTTTGCAGTATTCTGTAATTCCCATATAAATTGCCCACGCTACCTTTTGCTGGTATTCCTCGGATTTTAATTTTTCGTTTTCGATGTTGTTTGAAAGAAATCCACATTCGACTATAACAGAGGCTGCTTTTGTGTTTTTTAATATGTAGTATTCCCCGTTTGCTTTTGGTATCCTCGTGTTGTCTTTGTCGGCAAACTCTTTTAACTTATTTTGAATACACTCGGCAAGTACTTTTCCATTTTCAGAGTCTTTATAATAAAATACTTGTGCTCCGTGAACAGAATTTTGTGGAAATGAATTTTGATGTACACTTACAAATATGTCTATCTCATCACCACTTGCTATCATTTTTCTTTGCTTTAAGTCTTCTATCTTCTTCTTTGATAGGGCAGAGTCATCTATTCTTGTGGTGAAAATATTCGCCCCACCTTGCTCCAAATATTGTTGGAGTTTTAGGCTTATATCCAAATTTATGTTTTTTTCCTCTGTTCCGTCATTTTGGACTTTTCCGGGGTCCCAACCACCGTGATTAGGGTGTTAATATGGTATAAAAATCTTTGTCTATAAAAAGATTACTTTAATATTTTCTCAATAAATTTTTTTCCTATTTGCCCAAGCTTTGGGTAATTAACCGCATATTTTCCCTTCATAAATTTATCAATAACAGAAAAAAATCTCCTACAGTCAAGCATACATAATATTTCAAAGCCTATATTTGAAAAATAAATCAAATTAATTATTTCAATATCTGAAAAATCATTTATTTTATATATATTTCTTAAGGAAATATCTGAAAGACTTATTTTATTATCATAATTATATGATGAATATATTTTTTGGTAATAAAGATTGTTATTAATGCAATCAATCATTTTTTTGTATTCAAAAGTGGCTTTTTCAATTATTTTTTTGTCAATTACAGTAATTTCCACATATTTTTCCAATATACTTATAATTTTATTATACACATACTTATAATCAAGAAAGTCATAAAAATGTCCGCATATACCTATAATATATGCCGATATTTCATTTATAAAATTACTTTCGGGTTCAATTAATTTTCCGTTTACAAATGTCATAAGATAATCACTATATTCTAGGTCACTATTTTTTTTGCTATCATTAATTAAATCACAAATTACAAGTATTCCATTTGTTTGAATTAATTTTCTTATAAATAATTCTTCAATAACTATACTTATATATCTGTTTTTAACATCTATATCCATTCATTATATCCTCTTTCTCAAATCTATTCACAATTAATATTATACATAAAAAGCTATTGTATTAAAATTATAACACAATAGCTTTTATTTTTTAACCCAATAATTCAATTTCATTTGAAAACGTATAAGTTATTTCAATATTTTTTTCTTTTGTTTCTTTATCTTCATATACAATAATTGATTTAACAAATTCTATAATTAATTCCCTTGTTAATTCATTTTCTGTTAACTTTTCTCTGTTATATAATTTTTTTATTATGGGATTTTCAAGTAAAGTATGTATTTTATTTTCGGGTTTAATATTTAGTACTTCCAAAATATTTTTTAAGTCAATTTCCTTATTTTCTATTTCATTTTTAAATTCTAAATATTCATTTTTTGATAATAAATCATCATTATAATCACTATAGGCTCTTTTTTTCTTTTTTTGTAATTTTCTAAGTTCTTTTTTTATGTTTTCTATACGGGTTTTGTTTTCAAGCTCTTTATTTTTATCCTCAGATGCTTTCTCAATGATTTTATCAATATTATTAAGTTTATCTATAAAAAGGTTTAAATCGTTTAATATTGCCTTTACAAGCACATTATGGGTTATCCTATGAGAGGTACAATAGGATTTTCCATAATACTTATAAGTCCTACAGCGATAGCTTAAATAAAAGTATTTATTACCTTTATATTTTGTACATTCTTTACTTTTTATTAATGAATGTCCACAATCTCCACACTTTATTAAACCAGCAAATATACCAATGTTTTCTTTGAAAGTATTTTGTCTTGTATTAAGTGATAATAAATTTTGAACTTTATCAAAAGTTTCTTTATCAATAATTGCTTTATGTGTGTTTTCAACTTTTATCCAGTCGGTTTCTGGTTTGATACGCTTAGTTCCATAAAAAAATTTTGAGGCATTTCGTTTGCCTTGAACCAATGTTCCTGTGTATATCTCTTGTTTTAAAATTGCACTTATAGTATTTGCTGTCCAATAACACGTGGAGTTAAGTTTTCTCGGATTTTCATATTTTGAACCATTTGCTATTTTATAGTCTGTTGGACAAAGAATTTTTTCTTCGTTTAAAATTTTAGCTATGGCAAGTTTATTTTTACCTTGTATAAATAAATTAAAAATTCTTTTTACTATATTTGCGGCATATTCATCAATAATTAATTTATTTTTGTTATTTTCAGATTTTTTATATCCATAACAAGCGTGACTCCCTATAAACAAGCCCTCTCTTGCTTTTGACAAGATTGTACTTTGTACCTTTTTTGAAATATCTCGGCTATATTGCTCATTAAATATGGTTTTAATCGGTATAATTAAATTAAATTCAGGGTCATTACTATCATAATTGTCATTAATAGATATAAATCTTACCCCTTTACTTGGAAAATAATTAAAAATATAATAACTTGAAAGAATATAATTTCGACCTAAGCGTGATAAATCTTTTGTTATTACACAATTAATTTCTTTATTTTCAATATCACGTATTAAATCTTTAAATGAGGGTCTATTAAAATTTGTACCTGTATAGCCATCGTCAATATATTCTTTACATACATTAAAATTTTTATATTTCAAACAAAAGTCTTTTATAATGTTTCTTTGATTTGTTATGCTATCACTTTCAGTTTTTTCTCCGTTATCCTTTGATAATCTTAAATATATGCCAACGTTATAAATCATAATTAATCATTTCTTTCTATAAAGTATTATTTTGAACTTAATTTTTAGTACATATTTTATTGCTTCTAATAGTATTATATCAAGTAATATAAAAAACGTATATAGTTAAATTTGTGAGTTTAATGTTTTTATTATATTTATAATACATTTTTCAAAATTTTTTTCGTTACTATATATTTTAGTTATAGTAATTTTATCTTTTGTGTTAGTTTTTTTATCTTTTATATTTTTTATAGCTTTCATACTTCTAACACTATCCTTTTTAATTTTTTGTTTTAAATAATAATTATATTAAAAACTAATCAGTTCATAGCTATCACTCCCTGTTAAATTGATAGCTATATATAAAAGATTAAATTAAACTCATTAACATATTTTTTATAAATTTTTGCTTTTCGGAATATTATACAAAAACAATAGTACTTTATTGGCATATTTATACAAAAACAAGATACAAATTATATTATATCTTATCTGTAAAATTTACAATTTATCTTGTGTAATTAAATATTTTACACTTTTTTTTAAGATTGTAATATTATTAGTTACAATAAAGTGACCTATAAATTTAAAAATTGTCTTTATTTTAAATAACATTTTTTATTTTCTTGTTATTAAAAATTATTCATTTATTGATTTAATCTTATTTAATATTTCATTTATTTTTTTATTTACATCTAACAACGATTTATCATATTTATTTGCTTTATTTATAACCATTTTGATACGTCTTGAATAATTTGTTTTTGAATATTGTTTTAACATAGGGAAAATATCTGTTATATCTACTAACATAGGAAAATTATTATTTATTTCATAGTCCTTTACAATTCTTATAAACTTTGAATACCATTGTTTATCTGATTTTTCTAAAAAAGGTTTTAATTCTTTCTCAAATTGTTCTTTTATTTTTTCTTTATATGAGTCAAAAGGTTTAATAATATCATAAGTAAAATTTTTAATATAAAAATCCTTGAGTTTTTTATCGGTAAGATTAGAAACAACCCCTCCGATAGATTTAATATATGAATCTTTTCTTTTTAACCTATATTCAATCCTTATATAATCATCAGGCAATGATATATTTTTAGTATCTTTAATTTGTTTCGTTTTATTGTATATTACAAACTCGATTGAACTATTTTTTACTGATAAAGTTTCAAGGTTTGCAATATTTTCGTCCTGATTTATTTCAAAAAAACTTTTATACTTAATGTTATGATTACTTTTATCAGAATATTTATTTTTTGGCATATTACTTATAAGAATTAACAATGCTCTCTTATAATCATTAAATTTATATTTTAATTTAAAAGTGTAATTTATTTCCATATAAGTTATATTGAGAGTGTCAAAGCTATAGGTGATTTCAATTTTATATTTTTCGTTTATATATTGAAATACATCTTTAATTCTTTGTTTATATTCTTCTACGTTTAAATTTTGTAAATTATAATTTTGAGATACCGTTATTGTTAATTTGGTATAGGATACAAATTTTTTGTTTTTATTGGCATTTGTAAATCCACAATCAAGCATACCAAAAAAACTATCTTTAATTTTTAATTTTAAAATTCCTATGTTATCCTCTGTTTTTAATAATGAATTATTATTTTCAATAATTTCAATATTCATAGCTTTTAAATAATCAGTATCAATGCTTTTAATAGTGAAATTTGTGATAACTGTTTTGTCAATTCCTATTCTTTCTATAAGTTCTTTGTTTTTTGACATAAAAAAGTCCCCTTTCGTATACAAAAATTAAATTTACTATCTTGTATAAATAAAAAGGGACTAATTTTTAAATGTTTTTTAAAATTAATTTTAATTTTTTGGATAAGGGGTTTTTATGTTTGTTCTGTTAATGAGATAATCGACGCTTGTATTGTGAAAATCAGCAAGTTTTGAAAGAATTTCAATAGGTATGGCTCTTTCGTCATTTTCATATCTTGAGTAAGTTTTTTGGGTAATATTTAAAATTTTACCCATATAGGCTTGTGTTAAATCTTTGTCTTCTCTTAAATTCCTTATTCTTATATATTTCATAAATAATCACCTCAATAAAAATTTTCTCAAAAGTCCAGACTGGACTTGATAAAATGTCCAAAATGGACTATTGACTTTTAGTCCGTTTTGGACTATAATGAAGTCAAACAAAGCTTTGTTATTTTTATTACTGAATGAGGAGGTAATGGTTAAAACAAGCGAATTGCTTAATTGTATTGAATGTATTAAAAGTGAAAGATTTGAATATACAGCTATTCAAAAAACCGAAGATAAAATAATTATTAATGGGTATAAAGCACCTGATTTAGGTTATGAAAGTTGTGAATTTAAAACATTTAAAAATTGTGAAATTCAAGGAGGAGTTTATTATGGCAGGAGCAGTATGGACATGGCGTTGTTCTAATTGTGGTAGGCTTGAAGTTACTGAATCTTTAAGCAAAGGGGTTAGTCCATCTCCACCATATGCTATTCGTGATTGTGGACATTGTCCCGATGGTTCTATGCACATGTGGTTTGTAGAAGATAAAAAATAATATTTTATATTATAAATAATCTATGGGAAGTTCAAAGTAAAATCTATATTGTAGATGTTAAAGGCAAACAAGTTTAATTGTCTATATTGTAGATTAAAAAAGAATGTACAGGCTTTGGGCTATAATAAAATCAAACAAAGATTTGTTGAGTTTAGTAAAGGGAGATGGCATTACGTGTCAAAATTCGAAAAAATAAAATATGTATGTAAAAATTGTGGTAATTTTGCATATAGTGGTTCTATTATGCCAGATTTATTTGAAGGAGGAAAATGCAAAAAGCCAGTTACTCCTGACAAGAGGCATATATGGGATATTTCGAATGATTAAAATGAATTTTCAAGATAGGAGATGAATTTGTATGCCTTATTGGGTTTGTGTAAAATGTGGTAAGAGAGAATGTACTATTAGTAATAATCCCCCAAGGTTATTTAGTAACAATTCTTGCCCTGCAGGGTTTGATCATTCATGGGTGAAACAATCTGACTAAAGCATTTATTTTTTAACTTATTGAAAGAGGGGATTATATGTGTATTGAATGTTTGATATGTGATTATTATAATATTGAAAATTATGAAATCAATGAATATAAAAGAGTCTATTTTGATATATGTAAAAATTGCATTAGAAAACCAAAAATAAATTGTATTTTCTCCAATAGGGATTTTATGTTTTAGTTGAAAAAACGGTAGTAATTAAGGTTACTATCGTTTTTTCATATTAAAGTGAATATTTATGAATACAAAAAATGTTAAACAGTTATTTTATATAGTAAACGATTTTTTATACCATAATATTACCCCACGTGTCCTGCATCTATTACAATGTTTTTTTGTGCAACTGGCATTGAAAAGGTTTCTACACTTTTATCAAAAAATGAGTGGCTTATCCCGAATATCATTAAAGACAAATAAAAGATTGCAAGGATTCGAAGTTTATTTTTTAAGATTTTTTTCACAAAATCACTCCATTATTTCTATAGATAGATTTTATGCAAAATATAAACAAAAGTTTCTTTTTGGGTTAAATTAAAATTCTGAAACAAAAAGTTTTTGAAAGTTATAGAATGATGTTATTGTATTAGATATTTTTTATTGAGGATTATTATATAGCTATATTTATAAGGGAAACTTATGTGTTTTGGTAAAATAGGTATTGTATTCATAGTAATCCTATAGTATAATATAGCTACTTGTAGTTATGATATAGTGAGGTGGTTTTTATGAAAATTTCTACAAAAGGAAGATATGCTTTGAGATTTATGTTTGACCTTGCAACTAATTCTCAAAATGGTAATGTTAGTCTTAAAAGCATTGGTGAAAGACAAGGTATATCTATTAAATATCTTGAGCAAATCGTAAACATTCTTAATCACGCTGGACTTGTTAAAAGTGTCAGAGGGCCTATGGGTGGATACAGTCTTTTAAAAGAGCCTAAAGATTATACGGTTGGTATGATACTTAGAAGCATTGAAGGGACTTTAGCCCCGGTTGCCTGTCTTGAAACTGAAGAAAATTTATGTGAACGAAAAGATGTATGTGCAACGTTGTTTGTATGGGAAAAACTTGATGAGGCTATTAGAAATGTTATAGACAATATTACCTTACAAGATATTATTGATAATAGCAATAAAATAAATGAAGCTCAAAAATAGTAGTATTTGAAGATGTTAGATTGTTTTAATAATAGCAACCCAAAATAAAACTTAAAAATTGTAGGGATTTAAGCCTATTTCTATTTTATGTTTGATTATGGATATTTAACAGGTATAAAAAATTACATATAGAAAATTATAAATGCTACCAGGCAAAAAATAAAACCTTATAGATTTCAAGGACTATGTTGTGTCTAATTTAGTTTTTTGAAATCTATAAGGTCTTTATTTTTTATATTGGATTTGTATAATCTTCTTGATTTTCTGGCACAACAGCAGATTGAACCTCAGTTTGTTGTTCAATTGTTTGGTTATTATTTTGAATTGCATTTAATCTATCTATTTCTGATTGTAATGAACTTATTTTTGTGATACAGAAAGAAAGGCTTGCAATTAAAATGAAAACAATGAACAAAAGAATTAATGGCAAATATGACCTTCTTCTCTTTTTTGGGGCAGGATTATGTATTATAATTTTTGACTTTTGTGCCTGATTTTTGCGTTTTGGTGTGTGCTGTGAAATTCCATCGGAATAGAGATTTTTATTTTCTGACAAAGGAACTCTCTTTTTCTTTTTCACGGTTTGATTTCTTCCACCTCGTCTTCTTGGACTATACTTCATTACATCTTCATAACTTGGTTCTCTTTGTGGAATATCATATTTTTCAAGAGGTGGTAAACTCTGTGTGTAAGAAATTTCATCTTCTTCTGGTGGTACGCTCAAATCTCTTATAAGCACATTATACTCAATGTTATTTTGTGGTTTTACAGATTTTTGTGCAGGTTCAGGTGTTTTTGATTTAGGTGGAACAGGTTTTGCCATCTTATTTTGTTTTACATCGTTTGGCTGTTTTTGTTGTTTAGCCTGCTTAGGGTGTTGTGTAATGAAAACAGGCTTCTTCTTTTGCTTTGGTGGCTCGGAATTTGCGTTTTCAGCAACTCGCATTGATTTTGAATTTCTTTTCATATCAACGGCTGTATTATCGTATTGCCTTTTTGGCTCTGAATAATTTACTGCTTTCTTTTCATTTAGTTCTCGCCTTTTTCTATCAAGAACATCTTCATATTCTTCGTAATCATCATTGTATTTTTTCTTTTTTTCTTTTCGCTCTTTTTTATATATTTTTTTGTTTTCTTTTTTTTCTTGTCGTTCTATTTCGTAATTATCATTGGTTTCGTCAAACTCATCAAAATCGTTTGAAAACTCGCCATAATCATAGTATTCATCATTATTTATTTTTTCTTTTTTTGACCAGAACTTAAATGATTTATGTTTTTTTGGAACATATTCATCATCGAAATCATCATAGTCGTCATCGTCATAATCATCGTCAAAATCTTCTGGTTCATCTTGTTTAGTTTTTGAAATTTTTTCTTGTTGATTATCTGTAGGTAAAAGCTTATCTTTTGGGAAATTATTAAATGTATCGCCAAAATAATAATTACTCTTCTGTACGTTTTCGTTATCTGTTTTATCGTTTGAAATGTAATCTGTGTTATCTATATTCCTTGTAAAAAAAGACTCCTCATCTTCTTTTACATAGTCATCGAAAAGTTGACCGACAACTTTTCTGGTAAGGGCAGAGTTGTAATAGCTTAACGTGTTCTCTAAATCTTGTTTTACAGCTGCTTTGCCCTTTGCGTTATTTGAATTTTGTTCTGGATTTTTCAAAATTAGTACCTCCGACATAAATATCAAAGTTAACTCATATTATAAAAGAGTTGAACTCTCTATAACTATTGAAATTTTATTTCTATAACATACCTCTTATAATTTTAATAGTATAAGAACAAAAAGTCAACGATTATAAGCTCCAAAAGTCTATTTTATATTATTTTTATCAATAATGCAACAATATTCCTCTTTACATTTATCAAGATATTAATTATAATGAATGTGTAGATGTTTACCCACTTAACTTGACATATTTTACTATAAGCACATTAAGGAAGTGATTATATTGAAGATAGAAAAAATAAGCGAAAATCAAATTAAAGTTTTTTTAGACAAGGCTGACCTTAAAGAAAGGAATATTAAACTTACAGAACTTGCTTACGGTTCGGAAAAAACACAAGCTCTTTTTCGTGAGATGATGGAACAGGCCGTTGAAACTTGTGGCTTTGATATAGAAAATTCGCCACTTATGATAGAGGCTGCCCCTACGGCTGTAGACGGTATCGTCATTATTGTTTCTAAAGTTTCTGAAGACACTAACGTTGATAATAAATTTTCCCTTATTCCTCCTAGCAAGGAAGAAAGAAAATTTAAAAGAAGTGACATTAAAACTGATTTCTTCTCTAGTATCGATGAAGACTTAGATTCTGATGTACTTATATACTCATTTGAAAAAATTGATGATATTATTGCTGTTTCTCACAAGATTTTTAAATTGTTCTCCGGAACTAACTCTTTATACAAATACAAAGACCATTATTTACTTGTTATACAGAACGATAACTCTGCTGACCAATTAGAAACAGACACACTTGAAGTTATTTTATCTGAATATGGAACAAGACACACATCAAACGTTATATCTAAATATTTTCTTGAGGAACACGCTGAGCCTATCATCAAGGAAGAGGCTATACAGAAGTTTTTTGAATTTATGTAGTAAGTGCCTTTGGGAGTTGAGTTTGAAGTTTTAGGATTGTGAATTATATTTTTGGTTTTAAAGAGTTTGAAATTATTGAATTATTCATATATTTGTTCTGCAAATATCCTAATAATCCTTTGTTTTTGTTCAAAAGTCACAAAGTTTTCTGAAATTAAAAAATTGTGTTGATTTACTTTATTCTTTATGGTACAATACCCTTGTTATGTTATTGAAACGACGAGATGCCAAAATGTATCTCAATTAAAAGAAAGAGGTGTAAGTAATGAAAGAAGGTATCCATCCAGAATACTTCCAAGCTAAAGTAAAATGTAACTGTGGTAACGAATTTGTAATTGGTTCTACTAAAGAAGAAATCAAAGTCGAAGTTTGTTCTAAATGCCACCCATTCTACACAGGTAGCCAGAAACTTTTACTTGACGCTGGTGGACGTGTTGATAAATTCAATAAAAAATACGGCAGAAACTAATTCTAGTTTCCTTTTAGGTTGTCGCTTGTTCGGCAACCTTTTGCTTGATTTATGTTATTTTGCTTTTTAGTAACGGACAAAGATAGATATTAGTAAGCTATTACTATTTTTCGGCTTAGTGTTCGTTTTGACAGCTCTATGCCTTTGGTATGGGGCTTTTATTTTTCTATACATAATTATAATCTAGGCAATATTCTTACTGAAACTGTACTTTGATTATTTTTTATAATTAAAATTTTAATTTAAGTTAAACTTAAAAGGATTTCAGCCTGCATCTTTTTAGAGTGGGACGGAGGTGTTTTTATGAAAATTGGTTTTATCGGAGCAGGAAAGGTTGGTTGTTCTTTTGCTAAATATTTGCAGATAAACAATGTCCAAATTTCCGGTTTTTTTAGCAGAAATGCTCAAAATGCTAAATTTGCTTCCGAATTTACTGAATCTGATTGTTTTGGCGATTTTTACTCACTTATAGCAAACTCTGACATTGTCTTTATAACCGTTAAAGACAGCGTTATTTATGATGTCTGGAAAAAAATATATTCCCTTGATTTACAGGGAAAAATTATTTGCCATTGTAGTGGGTCTTTATCTTCTGAAGTTTTTCAAAATGCAACCGAAAAAGGGTGCTTTGTTTGCTCTGTTCACCCTATGATTGCAATAAACAACAAAGATAAAGCTTTTGAAAATTTTGCCAAGGCATTTTTTACTGTTGAGGGAAATTCTTTTGCCTGTGATGAAATTCAAAAAATTTTGAAAGGTATTGGCAACAATGTCAAGGTTATAGGTCAACCTCAGAAAAAAACACTTTATCATCTTGCTTGTGTTTTTCAAAGCAATCTTGTTACTGCTCTTATCGCTCAGGGAACTGAGTTTCTTACGCAATGTGGTTTTGATGAAAAAGAGGCTATTTCTGCAACTATGCCTCTTATACTTGGTAACATACAAAACATATATCAAAACGGAATCTTGGGAGCTTTAACCGGACCTGTTGAAAGATGTGACTTACTCACAATCGAAAAGCATATCAATGCTTTAGGTGATGACCTTAAAAACAAAGAGATTTACAAGCTATTATCTTCTAAACTCTCTGATTTTGCAAAAATTAAAAATCCTGATACTTGTTATGACAAACTAGATGAAATTTTGGAGGTTTCAAAATGAAAAATACTGTTATTACTTTCGCAAAGGCAAAAGAAAACAATCAAAAATTATCTATGCTTACAGCTTATGATTACTCTACTGCAAAACTTATTGATGAAGCCGGTATAAACTCTATTTTAGTCGGTGATTCGCTCGGCAACGTTGTGCTTGGATATGAAAATACCCTTTCTGTTACTATGGAAGATATGATTCATCATTCTGCTGCCGTTGCAAGAGGGGTTAAAAACGCACTTATTGTTACCGATTTGCCTTTTATGTCATATCAGACTTCTGTTTATGACGCTGTTAAAAATGCCGGCAGACTTATAAAAGAGGGTCACGCAAATGCTGTTAAACTTGAGGGTGGGGCAGATTTTGTTCCTCATATACAAGCTATCGTTAAGGCTTCTATCCCTGTTGTTGCTCATCTTGGACTTACTCCACAGTCTGTTAATGCTTTCGGTGGATTTAAAGTTCAAGGTAAATCTATTGAGGCTGCTCAAAAATTGATTGATGATGCTCTTGCTGTTCAAGACGCTGGTGCTTTCGCTCTTGTCCTTGAGTGTGTTCCGTCTAAACTTGCTAAAATTGTTACAGAAAAATTATCTATCCCTACTATCGGTATCGGTGCCGGCCCTGACTGTGACGGACAAGTTCTTGTTTATCAAGATATGCTTGCTATGTTCTCTGATTTCATTCCTAAATTTGCTAAAAAATATGCTGATGTTGGCGAAATTATGAGAAATGCCTTTAAGGCTTATGGCGAAGAAATCTCTTCCGGAGTTTTCCCTGCTAAAGAAAATGGATTTTCTATTGATGACGAAATTATTGAAAAATTGTACTAATTTGTTCTAGGAGGAACTTTTATGAAAATTGTTAAAACTGTTGACGAAGTTAGAGAGATTGTTGCAAACTGGAGAAAAGAAGGGTTATCTATCGGACTTGTTCCTACTATGGGTTATCTTCACGAAGGTCATCAAAGTCTTATCAAAAAGGCAAGTGAGCAAAACGACAGAGTTATCGTTAGCGATTTTGTAAATCCTATGCAATTTGGCGAAAACGAAGACTTTGACAGCTACCCTAGAGATATTGAAAGAGATTCTGAAATATGCGAAGTCGCTGGCGGTGATGTTATATTTAATCCTGAAATTTCTGAAATGTACAGCGAATATTTTTCATCTTTTGTAAATATGAATACATTGCCTAACGGTCTTTGCGGAAAAAGCCGTCCTATACATTTTAAAGGCGTTTGTACTGTTGTTGCTAAACTCTTTAACATTGTTTGCCCTGACAGAGCATATTTTGGTCAAAAAGATGCACAACAGCTTGCTATTATAAAAAGAATGGTTTCTGACCTTAACTTTAATATTGAAATAATCGGTTGTCCTATTATCAGAGAAGAAGACGGTCTTGCTAAAAGTTCAAGAAATACTTATTTAAGTCAAGAAGAAAGACAAGCTGCTGTTATTCTCTCTCGCTCTCTTAAAGTTGGTAAAAAACTTATCGAAGACGGCGAAAAAGACGCTAAAAAAGTTATCGCAGCTATCACAGCAGAAATTGAAAAAGAAAAACTTGCTAAAATTGATTATGTTGAGATTGTTGATATGAATATGCTTCAGCCTGTTACAGAAATAAACGGTCCTATTCTTACTGCTATCGCTGTTTATATCGGTAAAACAAGACTTATTGATAATTTTATTGTAGACTAATTTAGTTCGGAGGTGTAATTATGACTATAAATATGCTTAAAGGAAAAATTCACAGAGCCAAAGTTACACAGGCTGAACTTGATTATGTCGGAAGTATCACGGTTGATGAAGATTTGCTTGACGCAGCCGGTATACTTGAATATGAACAAGTTCACATTGTTGATATAAACAATGGGCAGAGATTTGAAACTTATACAATTAAAGGTGAAAGAGGCTCTGGTATAATTTGCCTTAACGGTGCTGCTGCAAGATGTGTTCAAAAAGGTGACCTTGTAATAATTATGAGTTATGCACAGATGACACCGGAAGAAGCAGGAAAGCACGAACCACGTGTTGTATTTGTTGATGATGAAAATAAAATTTCAAAAGTTAGTCGATACGAAAAACACGGCAAACTTGTTTAGTGTTTGGATTGGCTTGAAAAATAGTTAGAGCTGTTTTGGATTGAGAGCAAAAAAGTTTTTTGTTTTGATTTGCTTACGGAGTAATTAAAGTGGACTTAGGCTATTGACTAAATGTTTGAAATTTGGATTGGTTTAGAATAGTTTAAGTTTTGGATAGAAAATTTAGATTTAAAATGTTTTAAGCTATGATTAATAGTTTGGGGGTTAGGTTAGTTTAAAAGCTAATTTCAATTTGTTTGACCTGTTGAAAAAGTTTTGGGTTATAACAACAATATTGCCTTGATTTAAGGCTTTATGAAAAATAATGGGAGGTATTTTTATGAAAAGAAGTTTATGTAAAGTAGTTCCAATGTTTTTTGCAATTTCAATATTGACTTCAAGTACTGTATTTGCTAAGACAACAACGGTTACGACTATAACTACAACGACTGATGATGATGCCCCTATATCAATAAAAGTAGACGGTTACAGCATTTATTTCGACCAAGAACCTATTATAGAAAAAGGGGTTACGCTTGTACCTTTTAGAGCTATCCTTGAATCAATGGGTGTCGCTGTTGAGTGGAACGACAAAACAAAAGTTATATCTTGCAGAAAAGGTACTACTGTTGTTACTCTTAAAATTGGTTCAAAAACAATGACTGTAAACAACAAGGCTGTGACTCTTGATGTTGCACCTAAAATCGTAAATGGCAGAACTCTTATCCCTGTTCGTGCTGTATCTCAAGCGTTTGGTGCAAAAGTTGAATGGAACTCATCAATAAGGTTGATTGAAATATCCACATATCAGCCAACGCACGAAGATATTACATCGGCAAAAGCTACTAATGTTGGTACAACAGACGAACTTCATACACTTATGAACAAATTAACACAACAACGAAGTAAGCTATCAAATGCCGGTGCTGAGGAATTAGTCACCCTTATAACTCAAATAAATGCTTATGAACGTACTGTTAAAAATTACGGAAACATAACAGATACTGACAAACTGTCTGAAATCCAAAGCCAATACAGCGTATATATACAAAAGCTTAAAAATTTTGCTAAAAAATATAATCTTGATTTTTGACATAAACATACAAAAAAGGTGTTAAGCATACAAGCCAACGTTAGCTATGTACTTAACACCTTTTAAATTTGCTCTATTTAAATTATTTAATTTAAGCTTTAAAATTACATTTTACACACGTAACAAAAAATACCTTGACATTTTCCTGAAATTGTGGTATTATTAATAAATGTATCGATAAATGAAAAAATGCTTTTTCCTTTTGTTTGAAACTTCTTTCAAATATGATTTTTTCGGCATTTTTACAAAATTTTCGATGTGAATTGATTTTATTTATGTTTAATTTTTTTTAGTATAACACATAATTTTATCAATTTCAACAATTTTTTTGAAAAAATTTTTACAAAATAAAATTTACCGAAATTTTGATTTTAAAAAATCAGAATTATCGGCAATTTTTTGCGTTTAAGTTTTTTTATTTTTTGTTACTTGTTATTGAAACAACCTGTAGTTTTTTCTACGGTTAAATATACTATTTTTTAAGGAGTGACGGTGCGATGGAGAAAAACAGAATACGTCCCGTAAAGCTTGGCGGTGTGGTTCGTATGAGTTATTCGAAAATAGACGAAGTATTAGAAATGCCTAATTTGCTTGCCTTGCAAAAGGACAGCTACAAATGGTTCTTAGAAGACGGCCTTAAAGAGGTTTTTGAAGATATTTCACCTATAACTGATTACAGCGGTAATCTTGTTCTTGAATTTACTGATTTTGCTTTTGACTCAGAACCTAAATACACTATTCCTGAGTGCAAAGAACGTGATGCTACTTATGCTGCACCTTTTAAGGTTAAAGCTCGCCTCAGAAATAAGGAAATCGATGAGATTAAAGAACAGGAAATCTTTATGGGAGATTTCCCTCTTATGACTGACACAGGTACTTTTGTTATCAACGGTGCTGAACGTGTTATCGTAAGTCAGCTTGTTCGTTCTCCTGGCATCTACTATGCTATTGAAAAAGATAAAGTTGGTAAAAACCTCTTATCTTCTACTGTTATCCCTAACAGAGGTGCTTGGCTTGAATATGAAACTGACTCAAACGATGTTTTTTCTGTTAGAGTTGACAGAACTAGAAAAGTCCCTGTTACTGTTTTAATTCGTTCTCTCGGTATTGGCTCTGATGCTGAAATTATTGACCTTTTTGGTGAAGAACCTAAAATCTTAGCTACTATCGAAAAAGATACTACTAAAACTAGAGAAGAAGGTCTTATTGAAATTTACAAAAAAGTTAGACCTGGTGAACCTCCTACTGTTGAAAGTTCTGAATCTCTTTTAAATAATATGTTCTATGACCCTAAGAGATACGACCTTGCTAAAGTTGGACGTTATAAATTTAATAAAAAACTTGCTTTCAGAAACAGAGTTAAAGGTTATGTTCTTGCTGAAAACGCTATTGACCCTTTAACTGGCGAAATTATCGCTGAGGAAGGTACTAAACTTACTGCTGAACTCGCTGATGCTATTCAAGATAGTGGTGCTGACTGCGTTTGGGTTGTTACCGAAGAAAGAAACGTAAAAATCTTATCTAACCTTGCAGTTGCTATCGATGAGTTTATTAAACCTTTTGGTCTTACTCCAGAAGATTTTAAAATTAAAGAAAGAGTTTTCTTCCCTGTACTTAAACAAATTCTTGATGAAAACAATACAGCTGAAGATGTTAAAGCTGCTATCGAAGCTAATATCCACGAACTTATCCCTAAACACATAACTCGTGAAGATATTATGGCTTCTATAAACTATGTTATGCATCTTGATTACGGAATTGGTAACAAAGATGACATCGACCACCTTGGAAACAGACGTATCCGTGCCGTTGGTGAACTTTTACAAAACCAATTCAGAATTGGTCTTTCCAGAATGGAAAGAGTTGTTCGTGAGAGAATGACTATTCAAGATATGGACGCTATTACTCCTCAGGCTTTAATTAATATTAAACCTGTTACTGCTGCTATTAAAGAGTTCTTTGGTAGTTCTCAGCTCTCTCAGTTTATGGACCAGAACAACCCTCTTAGTGAAATGACTCATAAACGTCGTCTTTCTGCCCTTGGACCTGGTGGTCTTTCAAGAGAACGTGCTGGTTTCGAAGTTCGTGACGTTCACTCTTCTCACTATGGTAGAATGTGTCCTATCGAAACTCCTGAAGGTCCTAACATCGGTCTTATCAACTCTCTTGCTACTTTCGCAAGAATTAACGAATATGGTTTCATCGAAGCACCTTATCGTATCATTGATAAAACTGGTGACGTTCCTAGAGTTACTGATGACGTTATCTATATAACTGCCGATGAAGAAGAAGCTTACGTTGTTGCTCAGGCAAATGAGCCTCTTAACGAAAACGGCGAATTTAAAAACCCTAAAGTTACTGCTCGTCTTGGTGAAGACAATGTCGAAATGGACGCTGATAAAATCGACCTTATGGACGTTTCTCCTAAACAGCTTGTTTCTGTTGCGACTGCTCTTATTCCTTTCCTTGAAAACGATGACGTAACACGTGCCTTAATGGGTTCCAATATGCAACGTCAGGCCGTTCCTCTTCTTACAACAGAAGCTCCTGTTGTTGGTACTGGTATGGAACATAAAACTGCTAAAGACTCTGGTGTTGTTGAAGTTGCTAAACATTCTGGCGTTGTTGAAAAAGTTGATGCTAGCGAAATCGTTGTTCTTTGCGATAACGGCAAAAAAGACCGTTACAAATTAACTAAATTTAAACGAAGCAACCAGTCTAACTGTATGAATCAACGTCCTATCGTATTTAAAGGTGATAGAGTTGAAGAGGGTCAGATTATCGCTGACGGTCCTTCTACTAAAGACGGTGAACTTGCTCTCGGTAAAAATCCTCTTATCGGATTTATGACTTGGGAAGGTTACAACTATGAAGATGCCGTTCTTCTTAGTGAAAAACTTGTTGCTGATGATGTATATACTTCTGTTCATATTGAAGAATATGAAGCTGAAGCTAGAGATACTAAACTTGGTCAAGAGGAAATTACTAAAGATATTCCTAACGTTGGTGAAGATGCTCTTCGTGACCTTGATGAAGAAGGTATCATTCGTATAGGTGCTGAAGTTCAACCTAACGACATTCTTGTCGGAAAAGTTACTCCTAAAGGGGAAACTGAACTTACTGCTGAAGAACGTCTTTTACGTGCTATCTTCGGTGAAAAAGCTAGAGAAGTTAGAGATACATCTCTCCGTGTTCCTCACGGTGAAAGTGGTATCATCGTTGATATTAAGAAATTTACTAGGGAAAATAATGACGAACTCCCTCCTGGAGTAAACCAACTTGTTCGTGTCTATATCGCTCAAAAGAGAAAAATCTCTGTTGGTGATAAAATGGCAGGTCGTCACGGTAACAAGGGTGTTGTTTCTCGTGTTCTCCCTGTTGAAGATATGCCTTTCTTACCTAACGGTCGTCCTCTCGACATCGTTCTTAACCCTCTCGGCGTTCCTTCTCGTATGAACATCGGTCAGGTTCTCGAAATTCACTTGAGCCTTGCTGCTAAAGTTCTTGATTGGAAAGTTGCAACACCTGTTTTCGATGGTGCTAAAGAGGTCGATATTATGGATACTCTTGAACTTGCTAACGATTACGCAAACACAGAATGGGAAGAATTTGAGGCTAAATGGAAAGATATTCTTGACCCTGAAGTTTTTGCTTTCCTTGATGAAAACAAAGCTCACAGAGAAGAATGGAAAGGTGTTCCTATTAACCACACTGGTAAAATCCGACTTCGTGACGGACGTACTGGTGAGGAATTTGATAACCCTACAACTGTAGGTTTTATGCACTACCTTAAACTCCATCACCTTGTTGACGATAAAATCCACGCTCGTTCAACTGGTCCTTACTCACTCGTTACTCAACAGCCTTTGGGTGGTAAAGCTCAGTTCGGTGGTCAGCGTTTCGGTGAAATGGAAGTTTGGGCATTAGAGGCTTATGGTGCTTCTTATACATTACAAGAAATTCTTACTGTAAAATCTGACGACGTTGTTGGTCGTGTTAAAACTTATGAGGCTATCGTTAAAGGTGAAAATATCCCTGAACCTGGTGTTCCTGAGTCTTTCAGAGTTCTTCTTAAAGAACTTCAAGCTCTTGGTCTTGACGTTTCTGTTCTTGATGAACACGCAACAGAAGTTGAAATCAAAGAAGACCTTGATGATGACGATATTGGAGTTATTGACGTAAACATCGAAGGCGTTGAAAAAGACGATGACGATGAAAAAGAGTCTAATATGGTTGACGATGTCTTAAATAATCCTGAATTGCTCGAAAAACTTGAAATTAATGAAGATGACCTCGATATTGATGACACAGAACTTCTTATTGATGAAGACGAAAATGACATCGACATCGATGACGACCTCTTTAATGATTTAGGTGACGACGATGAAGATGATGATGACGAAGATGATGATGAAGATGACGAAGAATAGAAAGGAGAAATTGTGCTATGACTACACAAAATGGTGAACAAACTGTAACTTTTGATTCAATTAAGATTGGTTTGGCATCTCCTGAAAAAATTCTTGAATGGTCATACGGTGAAGTTAAAAAACCTGAAACTATCAACTACAGAACTTTAAAACCTGAACGTGACGGTTTGTTCTGCGAAAGAATTTTTGGACCAAGCAAAGACTGGGAATGTCATTGTGGTAAATTTAAAAGAATTCGCTATAAAGGCGTTATTTGTGATAGATGTGGCGTTGAAGTTACAAAAAGCAAGGTAAGACGTGAGAGAATGGGGCATATTAAACTTGCTGCCCCTGTTTCCCACATCTGGTACTTCAAGGGTATACCTAGTAGAATGGGTATTATCCTTGGTATGTCACCTAGAGCTTTGGAAAAAATCCTTTATTTTGCATCTTATGTAATTCTTGATGCTGGTGATACAAGTCTTGTTTATAAAGACCTCCTTACTGAAAAAGAATATAGAGATGCCAGAGATAAATATGGCGATAAATTCAAAGTTGGCATAGGTGCCGAAGCTGTTAAAATTCTTCTTCAAGATATTGACCTTGAAAAAGAATCTGTTGAGCTTAAAAAAGAACTTAAAAACAGCACAGGTCAAAAACGTGTACGTATTATCAAAAAACTTGAAGTTGTTGAGTCTTTTAGACTTTCTGGAAATAAACCGGAATGGATGATTCTTGACGTTATCCCTGTTATTCCACCTGATTTACGACCTATGGTTCAGCTTGACGGTGGTAGATTTGCAACTTCTGACCTTAACGACCTCTACAGACGTGTTATTAACAGAAATAACCGTTTACAAAGACTTCTTGACCTTCACGCTCCTGATATTATCGTTAGAAACGAAAAAAGAATGTTACAAGAAGCTGTTGACGCACTTATTGACAATGGTAGACGTGGTAGACCTGTTACTGGTCCTGGTAACAGAAGTCTTAAATCACTCTCTGACCTCCTCAAAGGTAAACAAGGTCGTTTCCGTCAAAACCTCCTCGGTAAACGTGTTGACTACTCTGGTCGTTCCGTTATCGTTGTTGGTCCTAACCTTAAAATTTATCAATGTGGTCTTCCTAAAGAAATGGCAATCGAACTTTTTAAACCTTTCGTTATGAAAAAACTCGTTGCTGACGGTCAGGCTCACAATATTAAATCTGCTAAACGTATGGTTGAAAGACTTCAAACAGAAGTTTGGGACGTTTTAGAAGAAGTTATCAAAGAGCATCCTGTTATGCTTAACAGGGCCCCTACTCTCCATAGACTTGGTATTCAGGCCTTTGAACCTGTTTTAGTTGAGGGTCGTGCCTTAAAACTTCACCCTCTCGTTTGTACAGCTTACAACGCTGACTTCGACGGTGACCAGATGGCTGTTCACGTTCCTTTATCTGTTGAGGCTCAAGCTGAGTGTCGTTTCCTCTTACTTGCTCCTAACAACCTCTTAAAACCTTCTGACGGTGAACCTGTTACTGTTCCTTCTCAGGATATGGTTCTTGGTATTTACTATCTTACTCTTGAAAAAGACGGTGAACCGGGTGAGGGCAAAGTATTTAAAGATGAAAACGAAGCTTTACTTGCTTATGACAATCACGTAATTAGTCTTCACGCTAAAATTAAAGTAAGACGTACTCTTAATATTGACGGCGTTGAACAATCTCAGATTGTTGATACTACAGCCGGTAGAATTATTATAAATGAAATTATCCCTCAGGATATAGGATTTGTTGACAGAAGTATCCCTGAAAACAGATTCAAATATGAAATTGATTTCCTTACTGACAAAAAAGGTCTTGGTAAAATCATTAATAGATGTATCAACAAACATACAGCAACTGAAACTGCTGTTGTTCTTGATAACATTAAGAGTCTTGGTTTTAAATTCTCTACAAGAGGTGCTTTGACCGTTTCTGTATCTGATATGGAAATCCCTAAAGAAAAATATGAATTCCTTGCTGAAGCTGACAAGGAAGTTGACAAAATTACTAAAATGTTTAGACGTGGTCTTATGACTGACGAAGAAAGACACGACAAAGTTATCAAAGCTTGGGAAGTTGCCGATGATAAAATCACAAATGCACTTCTTGCCGGTCTTGGTAAATACAATGACATCTATATGATGGCTCACTCTGGTGCCCGTGGTTCTAACAGACAGATTAAACAGCTTGCTGGTATGCGTGGTCTTATGGCTTCTCCTTCTGGTGAAACTATCGAACTCCCTATCAAAGCTAACTTCCGTGAAGGTCTTTCTGTTCAAGAATACTTTATCTCTGCACACGGTGCTAGAAAAGGTCTTTCTGATACTGCCCTTAGAACTGCCGACTCTGGTTACCTTACTCGTCGTCTTGTTGACGTTTCTCAGGAAATCATTGTTCACGAATGGGATTGTTCTGAAGGTGCTGAAAAAATCCCTGGTATGTGGGTTAGTGCATTTATGGACGGTCAAGAAGTTATTGAACCTTTATCTGACCGTATCAGAGGTAGATATTCTGTAAATGATATTTACCACCCAGAAACAGGTAAACTTATCGTTGAAGCTGATACTATGATTACTCCTGACCAGGCTGACGAAGTTGACGCTGCCGGTATTAAGAAAGTTTATATCAGAACTATCCTTTCTTGCCGTGCTAGAAAAGGTATCTGCTCTAAATGTTATGGTGCAAATATGGCTTCCGGTAGAGTTGTTCGTATCGGTGAGTCTGTTGGTGTTATCGCTGCTCAGTCAATCGGTGAACCTGGTACACAGCTTACAATGCGTACTTTCCATACAGGTGGTGTATCTGGTAACGACCTTACACAAGGTCTTCCTCGTGTTGAAGAACTTTTTGAGGCTAGAAAACCTAAAGGTCTTGCTATTATCTCTGAAATCGCCGGTAAAGTTACTGTTACCGATACTAAGAAGAAGAGAGAAGTTGTTGTTGTCAACGAAAGCGGAGAAGTTAAAGAATATCTTATTCCTTACGGCTCACGTATCAAAGTTCTTAACGGTGACGTTATCGAAGCCGGTGACGAACTTACAGAAGGTAGTGTAAACCCTCACGATATTTTAAGAATTAAAGGTATCAGAGGCGTTCAGGACTATATGATTCAAGAGGTACAGAGAGTTTACCGACTCCAAGGTGTTGATATTAACGACAAGCACGTTGAAGTTATTGTTCGTCAAATGCTTAAACGTGTTAGGATTGAAGAAAACGGTGACACAAACTTCTTACCAGGTAGTCTTATTGATTGGCTTGAATTTGAAGCAATCAATGAAGAAATGAAAGAAAAAGGTCTTGAACCTGCTAACGGTTCTAGAGTTCTCCTCGGTATTACTAAAGCTGCTCTTGCTACTGAGTCATTCCTTTCTGCTGCATCTTTCCAAGAAACTACCAGAGTTCTTACAGAAGCTGCTATCAAAGGAAAAGTTGACCCTCTTATCGGTCTTAAAGAAAACGTTATTATTGGTCAGTTAATTCCTGCCGGTACTGGTATGAATACTTATAGAAAAATTGACCTTAAACTTATTGACAAAGAAAAAGAGCTTGAAGAAAAATCTGAAGAACAAAAATTTATCTAGTAGTATAGTAGATAAAAAATAGAATACAGAAAAGACATAAAATATATAAAAGACATAAAAGAGAAAGGTTGTCGCATAGCGACAACCTTTTTGTTTTTATTCTATAATTTTTATATAGTCATTGCAAGGATTTTATTACTTCTTGCAATAAATTCTGTCATTTCATTCATTTCAAGTGGTTTGTGGCTCATAATTGCAAGGTCATATATTTGTTTGCATATAAGCTCTACATCGTCTTTTCTGCTCTCATCATCAACTATGTTAGTTAAGAGTTTTACAACTTTGTTATTGCTATTTAATATAAGAGTTTCATCAAGTGGCATAGAACCAAAGTTCATACCGTACATACTACTCATTTCTTTCATTCGTCTTGACTGTTCACTAAGTTGAATTACACCTGAAACATCTTCTGTTTTTAAGTTCTCAACTTTAACTTTTATGCCGTCTTTTTTGATAACTTCTTTGAATAATTTATCAAATTTTTCTGTAAGTTCTTTGTCTTCGTCACTTTCGTCATTTTTGAGTGTATCTGCTATATCAGCGTCAATTCTTGCAAATGTTACACCACTGTTATACATTTCAAGTGCTGACATATATGGGTTGTCAAGTCTTGTATCAAGTATTACAGCTTCCATTCCATTTTCTTCAAACATCTTTATATACTGTGCTTGTTGTTTTTCGTCTGTAACGTAAAATACCTTGTTCTCGTGTTTTTCTTTGTTTTTGTCAAGGTATTCTGATAAAGTTACATAGTCACCTTTTGTTGTTTTAAATAAAAGTGAGTCTTTTACTTTGTCATAAAATTCTTTTTCTCTTAAACAACCATATTTAATAAACTGGCTAATATCGTCCCAGAATTTCTCGTATTCTTCTCTTTCTTTCTTGAAAAGACTATTGAGTTTATCAGCAACTTTTTTAGTTATATAGCCGGACATTTTTGTTACATAGCCGTCATTTTGAAGGAAACTTCTTGAAACATTAAGCGGTAAATCTGGGCAATCAATTGTACCTTTAAGAAGTAACAAAAATTCCGGAATTACTTCTTTTATGTTATCAGCTATAAATACTTGATTATTATACAGTTTAACTTGTCCCTCAATTGAGTCAAGTTCGTGTTTGAGTTTAGGGAAATATAAAATTCCTTTAAGTCTGAATGGGTAATCCATATTCAAATGAATCCAGAAAAGTGGTTCGTTCAAATCTGTAAATACTTTATGATAGAACGCTTTATATTCTTCATCTGTACAATCTTTTGGTGATTTTAACCACAATGGATTTGTGTCATTTATTGGTTCAGGTTCTTTGATTTCATTATCTTTATCGTCGGCTTTTTCTTCAGCTTTTTTTGTTTCTTCAAGGTCTTCAAAATAAATTTCAATTGGCATAAAGTAACAATATTTTGCAAGTACCTCTTTAAGTTTAAAGCCGTTTAAAAAGTCTTTTCCGTCTTCTCCGATGTAAAGGGTGATTTCTGTACCTCTTTCGGCTTTATCGCTTTCACCCATTTCATATTCAATTCCACCGTCACAAATCCATCTTGCCGGTTTTGCTCCGTCTTTATAAGAAAGTGAATCTATTTGTACTTTATCGGCAACCATAAATGCTGAATAAAATCCAAGTCCAAAATGACCGATAATGTCGCCACCTTCATCAATTTTATCTTGGTATTTATTGATGAAGTCTGTTGCTCCTGAGAACGCTATTTGTGTAATATATTCTTTTATTTCATCGGCTGTCATACCGATACCGTTATCTATAATTTTAATTATACTGTTTTCTTTATCAAGAACTACTTTAACTGAATATTTTGTATTTTCATCGGCAGATGTTTCACCCATTGCGATAAGTTTTTGAAATTTAGTTATTGCGTCACAACCATTTGACACAAGTTCACGTAAAAAAATATCAGATTCAGAGTAGAGCCATTTTTTTATAATAGGCAAAATATTTTCACTATTTATAGAAAGATTACCTTTTTCCATTTACAATTCCTCCTAAAATTTTCTTTTAAGTATATAATACCACTTTATAGAAAAAAGTCAAGAAAAATTTAGCACTCATTTTATATGAGTGCTAACAAAATTTGCGAAAGTATGTAATTTATCGTGTTTATAAAGGCTTATTTTTCTTCATAAATTGCAACGCCTATGTTTTTGAAAAAATTTCGCACATATTCCTCCCAAGCTATATCAAGTTCTTTATTTAAAGCAAATGTCTTTTGGGAAGTTCCTGTTGTACAAACTACTTTATCATTTTCAAAAACAAAGTTTAAAAACAATGCAGACGCATTATCTGATATTTGTGTAAGGAGTTCATTATTTGCAGATATGATAAATTTCATATATGACGGTTTTATCTTTCCTTTTATAAACTCAAAGATATATGGTCTGATTCTTCCCCATTTTGAAAAGTAAACATCCTCAAGCGTATTTGGGTCGACTCCCTCTGCCTCTAAAAAAGATTTATTTGCTTTTCCGTCAATATTAAATTTTGCAAAAGACTGAATTTCAACGTTTCGTACATCAAAATCATCAAAGCAATTTTCAATCAAAATTTTATGCATAAAATTTTTGACTTCTTTACCATTTATATAAAATACAAGCATAAAAAACTCCCTTTCAAAGTTATGAAACGTTAAATTATAAAATTAAAATAGCTTAGATAAAAATACAAAAGGGTGGGTTAGTTAATGTTTTCGGAATTTATAACAGCTTCAGCACATTTTATTCCGTCAACAGCTGCTGAAACTATTCCACCGGCATAGCCACAGCCCTCTCCACAAGGGTAAATGCCCTTTATATTTGACATAAATTTGTCATCTCGTACTATTTTTACCGGAGATGAACTTCTCGTTTCAGGTGCTGTCATAATCGCATTATCTGACGCAAATCCTTTTATTTTTCTATCAAGTAGTTTTATTCCCTCTTGCAAAGATGCGTATATTTCTTTTGGAAAAACTTTTCTGAAATCTCCTCCGACAACATCTGGCATATATGTTGGTTTGATTTCGTCAAATGTATCTTGCGTTATAATTGTTGGTCTTGATAAAAGAAAATCACCAACAGTTTGAATAGGTGCAGAATAGTTTTCTCCACCTGATATATATGCATTTTCTTCGATTCTTCGCTGAAATTCTACTCCGGCAAGTGGGTGTTCTGATTTGAAATCTTTACTATCAACACCGACTAAAACGGCACTATTTGCGTTTTTACCGTCACGTTTATAATAGCTCATACCATTTGTTACAACTTTGTTTTTTTCGGAAGTTGCACCAACGACAACTCCACCCGGACACATACAAAAAGTATAAACACCTCGACCATTTTCTAGGTGTGTAAAAATTTTATAGTCAGCAGGTGGCAAGTATTTACTAAATTCGCCGTATTGTGATTTATTTATAAATTCTTGTGTGTGTTCAATTCGCACCCCTACAGAAAATGCCTTTTGCTCCATTGTTATATTGTTTTTATAAAGCATATCAAATGTGTTTCTTGAACTATGCCCAATTGCAAATATAACGTTATCTGTATCAAATTCTATGATACTATCATTACTATCATTTTTTCGGCAGATGACTTTTTCTAAAATGCCATTTTTTTCAGAAAAGTCAATCATTTCTGTATTGAAATGAATTTCACCACCAAGAGAAATAATCTCTTCTCTTATGTTTTTTACCATTTTGATGAGGTTATCTGTTCCGATATGTGGTTTTGATAAATATAAAATTTCTTCTGGAGCTCCTGCTTTTACAAATTCCTCTAAAACAAGTCGGCAACGTGGGTCTTTTATCCCTGTTGTTAGTTTTCCGTCAGAAAATGTTCCGGCTCCACCT
Source organism: uncultured Eubacteriales bacterium (assembly GCA_902496345.1). Taxonomy (GTDB): domain Bacteria; phylum Bacillota; class Clostridia; order Lachnospirales; family CAG-274; genus MGBC114079. Next base: position 24,954 of record CABVAP010000004.1, on the reverse strand, counting down.
TCGCCAAACTGTACATTTGACTTTTCGTTTAATATTCTATTTTTCCAAAAGTTATCTATATCTTTTTTTCTTTCATCAACAGGTTTACCTTGTTCGACTATTATTGGCATAGCTCCGGACTTCGCCAACACAAGTCCAGCCATAAAACCGGCTGGTCCAAATCCAACAACTACAGGACGTTTTTTTAAATTTGCTTTTTTAATTGTATAATCAAATTTTTTTACATCAGAAACATTTTTAAGTTTCTTGATTTTATTTTTATCAACGTTGTTACTTAATTTTACGTCAACTGAAAAAATGTACAGTACATCATTCTTTTTTCTTGCGTCTATAGATTTTTTTGCAATTTTTAAATCCAAAATGTCATTCACTGATATTCTAAGAATTTTTGCAACTTTCTTTTTTAGTGTGTCAATATCACAGTTAATTTTAACAGAAATTTTTATATCTGAAATTCTAATCATAAATAAATTAACCTCTATTCCCTAAAATGCTTTTTGCAGAGCTTTCGCCGGCAACAACTCCAGATGACCACGCCCATTGCAAATTAAAGCCACCACAATCTCCAAAAATGTCAAGAACTTCGCCTGTTGCATAAAGTCCTTTTATTTTTCGTGATTCCATTGTTTCTTTATTAAATTCATCGGTTATTGCACCTCCGGCTGTTACCTGTGCATTATTCCAACCGTTTTGACCTAAGACCTCGATTTTGAGAGATTTTATATTTCTGGCTATTTCCCACATAATTTCTTTTGTCAAGTCACTTACTTTAAATGATAGCTTTTCAATGCCTGATTTTTTAGCAATAACATTGCCGATACGTTTATTAAGTAGTCCTGTAAAAAAGTTTTCCATAGTTAAATGGCTAAGGTCTTTTTTTCTATTTACGATTAAATCAAAGACATCTTTTTCAGACAAATCCGGTATAAAATCAAGCTCAACAAAGCAATCTTTATGTAAAGCACTAACTGATGATAATTGGAAAATTGGCGGACCTGAAAGTCCATAATCCGTAAATAGAACTTCGCCAAACTCTTCTTTGAAAAATTTGTTTTTTACAAATATTTTTACGTTGCCTACGAATTTAATTCCCTTTAAACTGCTTACTATTTTTTTATCTGTTTTCATTTGTACTAAAGCCGGTGTAAGTTTCGTTATATTATGCCCAAGGCTTTCTAAAATTTTGAAGCCCGTACCATTAGAGCCAAGGTTAGGGGAGGCACAGCCACCTGTTGCAATTATAACTTTATCGGCATTTATAACATCGCCGGAAAAAGATATTATCTTAAAATTATTTTTTTGTGGCTTAACTTCTTTAACTTCAAATTTTGTTATAACTTCTATTTTAAGACGTTCGATTTCTGACCTTAAAACGTCAAGTATAGATGACGCTTGATTGCTATAAGGATACATTTTTCCGTTCTCTTCTTCTTTTGGATATATCCCTAATTTTTCAAAAAAGTTTAGTGTATCAAATACATTAAATTTTTCAAATGCACTGCTAACGAATTTTGGATTTTTGCCGTAAAAATTACATTCAGATGTAGATATGTTTGTAAAATTACAGCGACCGTTTCCAGTCGCTAGTATTTTTTTTCCTATTCTATCCATTCTTTCGAGTATAACAACTCTTGCTTTATCTTTAACTATGTTTTTGGCAAAAATCCCACTTATTAAGCCGGAAGCACCCCCCCCGACAATAACTAAAACAGGATTTTTTTGCATATTATTCCTCCGTAAGTTTTTCTTTTGAACCAAGTATAACTAAAATTTCGCCACCATTAGCTTTACACAATGACGGATTTACTTCTATAGTTGCAGAAGTAAAGTATTTCTTTAGGTCCTCGCCTTGTCCACTTTTTGTTGTGTAGATTGTAGTCGTTTGTATTTTAGAATTTGCATCACTTATACCGGAAACAGTAAAGCCATTTTTCTCTAACAATGTTTTTGCTCTTTTAGCAAGTCCTGATGTATAGCCACCGTTTAAGATAAATATATCTTTTCCAACACTTGACACAGAACTACTGTCTGATGTTTCAGATGAATTTGATTCTGAATTTTCTGTTGAAGATGTTTTGTTGTTATATATTTCATCAATCATTTTTTTGATTTCTGTATCATCAGCAATATAGTAAGAGCCTCCGTTTGAGCTTGTTTCTCCTGGAAGTGTATAACCTTTTATATTATTTCCACTAAATCCATTTAGTGCATCAATATAGCCAAGTGCGTCTGCTATACTTATATCTGTTTCAACATATTGTGTGATTGTTTCTAGATATGCTGACGGATTAGACATTATTTTATCTTTTTGTAATGCTTGTGATAAAAATGCTTTTAAGAAGTTTCTTTGAACTTCTATTCTCTTTAAATCCTGCATTGCATAGCCTTTTCTAAACCTTACAAGCTGTTCTGCTTTATCTCCGTCAAGAAGCTGTTCGCCAGGTTGCAAGTCAATTATAAGACCGGCTTTATCATTATAATAACATCTCTGTTCAACGTTAAATGTAACGCCACCTATAGAATCTATAAGGTATCTGAAACCCTCAAAGTTGACTTTTGCGTAATAATCGATTTCAACACCAAGAAGTTCTTCAAGCTCTCTTTCAAGAAATTCCATTCCGTGTTGTTCGCCACCATAGTTATGTATGGCATTTATTTTCATTTTGTTAGATGTGAGCTGAGGAATATTCTGTTTCATAACCTCGAACATATCATCATCAACTTGAACCCTTGTATCTCGTGGGATAGAAATTATACTGAGTTTTTTATTGACAGAGTCGAAACAGCCGACCATAATGGTATCTGTTCTTGTTCCATCTCTTTCTTCGCCCTCATCTACACCTGTAATTAATACAGTTGTTTTATCTGGTACTTTATTAGAAAGAACGTTAGAAAGTCCTACGTCTTCTAGTAAATTTGTTTTTCCGTCACCTTTCATATTGTTATACAAAAGGTAGCCACCAAACACAGCTACATAAACAAAAAGTAACGAAAACATAACTATAAAAAATTTACGTACAGGGTGTCTTTTTTTCTGTTTTGGCTGTGGTTGGTATTGCCTTTTTTTCGCTTTTACCGGATAAATCTCGATAGATTTTTTTGATGGCTCTTGGTCGTCATAATCGTCATAATCGTCATAATCATTATAATCATTCTGTCTGTTTTGAACATCGTCATACTCATAGTAGTCATCATCATAATAGTCATATTGATTATTATAATTATTTTGATTTATACTTCTACGTCTAGCATTATTTTTATTTATAAAATCATAAGAATTCTTTTGAGATTTTGGGTTATTGTTATCTTTTTTCATATCATCTTTCTCTCTTCAACATTTTAATACAAAACGATACAAACTATTAGCCATTATATTCAAAATATAGGCAGATTTTAAAGACTATAATTTCATACTTTTTATACTATTTATTTGGTTTAAAAGAACTTTTTAAAGATACAATTCTATTAAACACAAGTTTTTCATCTGTTGTATTTTTTGAGTCAACACAGAAATAACCATTTCTTATAAACTGGAATCTATCCATAGGTTTAGCATTTTTTATTTCTGGCTCACACATACAGTTTTCAACAACTGTTAATGATTCTGGATTGAATCTATAACCTTTTTCTTCGTTTTCGTCTTCGATTGTAAGGTTTTCATAAAGCATAGCTTGAGTTTTTACAGCCGTAGGGATTGATACCCAATGGATTGTACCTTTTACTTTTCTTTCTGTGAAATTGAGTCCACTCTTTGTTGCAGGGTCATAAGTACAATGTACTTCTGTAACATTACCATTTTCATCTTTTACAAAATCTGTACAAGTTACAAAATAAGCACCTTTAAGACGAACCTCTCTACCTACTGAAAGTCTAAAGAATTTCTTTGGTGCGTCTTCCATAAAGTCGCTTCTTTCGATATAAAGCTCTCTTGTAAATGGAACTAATCTTTTGCCTAATTCTTCATTATTTGGGTGATTTTCAATTTCAAGCATTTCTGTTTGACCCTCTGGATAGTTAGTTATCACAAGTTTAATAGGGTCTAAAACTGCCATAACAACAGGTGTTTTATCTTTCAAATCTTCTCTTATACAATATTCAAGCTGTGCTGTGTCAACAACGCTATTTGCCTTTGAAACACCTATCATATCACAGAAATTTCTTATTGATTCTGGAGTGTAACCTCTTCTTCTTATACCGGAAAGAGTTATAAGACGTGGGTCGTCCCAACCGTCAACTTTTCCTTCTTCAACCAATGCACGTAAAAATCTTTTTCCCATAATTGTATTTGAAAGGTTGAGTTTTGCAAACTCAATCTGTCTTGGTTTAATAGGGAAGTCGATTTCGTTTATAACCCAATCATACAAAGGTCTATGGTCTTCAAATTCCATTGTACAAATTGAGTGTGTAATTTCCTCTATAGCGTCTTCAACAGGGTGTGCAAAATCGTACATAGGGTAAATGCACCATTTATCGCCTGTTGCGTGGTGAGTTAAATGTGCAATTCTATATATAACAGGGTCACGCATATTGATATTAGGTGACGCCATATCTATTTTTGCACGAAGTGTCTTTTCACCGTCTTTAAATTCGCCGTTTTTCATTCTTTCAAAAAGGTCGAGATTTTCTTCAACTGAACGATTTCTATATGGGCTTTCTGTTCCAGGACTGTTAAGAGTACCCCTTGCTTCTCTCATTTCTTCTGCTGTCATATCGCATACAAAAGCTTTACCTTTTTTTATAAGTAAAACAGCATATTCATACATCTTATCAAAATAGCTAGATGCAAAATATAATCTATCTTCCCAATCAAATCCGAGCCATTTTATATCATTTTTAATTGAGTTTACGAACTCTGTATCTTCTTTTGCTGGGTTTGTATCGTCAAATCTTAAATTGCATTTTCCCCCATATAATTTAGCAAGTCCAAAGTTAAGGCAGATACTTTTTGCGTGTCCAATATGCAAATATCCGTTAGGTTCAGGTGGAAAACGTGTGTGAACTTTATTAAGTTCGCCCTCTAAATCGTCATTTATAATAGTATGTATAAAATTACCTGTATTTCCTAAAGAAGTTTCGTTTTCTTCTTCGTTTAAATTTAACTTTTCGTTATCCATTTTTAAGCCTCCATTAAACTAAAATTTAAACTAAAAATTCATAATAATTATAATCTCTTTGAAACAAAATCTTTGTGATAAAAAAGAGTTTTACACTTTGAACAGTAACCGAAACGGACAATTCTGTCTGTCGTTTCGTTACCAAATGTAAAATCAAGTAATATTTTTTTATCTTCTCCAGTTTTTTCACAATTATGCTTTTCAAAGTAATAATTTTTTGTTTCAGTAAAATTTTGAACATCTCCAAAAATATCGGTGATTTCTTTTAATAGGTCCATAAAATTCCTCCGAGATAAAAACACTTATTCACTATTATAAATTAAATTTTATATTCCGTCAAATTTTTTCAATTATTTTTATGTATAATATTTTTTGCCTTAGTCCAAAATAAGTAAAAATCTAAATTGGAAATTTTTTTCTAAATATTAAGGAGTGGTGATTTGATGTTTGATAAAAAAGTCGTTTTTTTAGTTTCTTCTGCTTTACTTATTACAACAGGACTTGCAACGGGATATTATTTCTATAATGAACAGGTTGACGAAAATAAAAATATTTACATTTCTCAAAAGGAAATCGCAAGCAACATCGGAAATTCTATTTCTTTTGGTGCAAACAACAAAACATCAGAAAATATCCTAAAACCGATACTTACAACCAAAAACACAAGCATAATTTACGAATATTACTACAAGGACAGCAAAACTACAAAAAGGCAGGAAAAGAAAATTCCAGAGGAGCTGGCAAACAAAAATAAAAAGACAATTGAAAATGTTTTTGATGACTGGAAACTTGTGTATTTTAGTCCGGAAAAAATAATTTTAAAAAAGGAATTAAACAATATATCGGAAACTGACGACTATATTTTGAAGGAATATGACGGATTTGTTGCCGTCTTCTATGCCGACGGAACAACGCAGGAATTAAAGGAAATAACAAAGACGCCTATAAAATCTTTGCCGGAAGATGAGCAAAATTTATTAAAAACGGGCATAAATGTTCACGGAAATGAAAATCTTTTGAAAACTTTGCAAGACTATGAAAGTTAATTTATACAATCGCTTTCGGGTTATTGCCTACTAAAATTGTCAAAAAAGCTGAATAAAACAAAAAAATATCGTGCTTAAAGTATTGTTTTTTGAGTTATTGTCACTTTTGCACAAAATAAGTCGCTTTTTTTGATTTAAGTTTAGGAAGACAGATGTCATCTTTTATGCTATAATTCTTTTTGTGAAAACCCCTAAATATTTTCACATTTACAGTTGATTGCATCCCCCAATATGTAATCATCGCTGTAAATCCCATAAAAAATACCTTCTCTTTATGGAAGAAAGCAACCGTCCGTTGGTTGCTTTTTTTCTGTTTATTTTTAAATTATTTCTTAATATATATCTTTATAAATCAATTGATATTTAATTTTAATGGTAGTATAATTATCTTGTAAGATTATCATTTGTTAGCTAGGCTTTGATATAGTTATCGGAGGTTATTATGTTAGATAGTGCTAAAAACAACTTTGATTATATCCAAAAAATAATGCTGTTATGTGATGAACCATACAGCTACTTTAACTTTGATGCTGTTTTTTCTGATGAAACAGCTCTTTTTAGAACTCCTGAAAATCCTAAAATTTCTGACGATGTTACGGTTACTATTAGACTTGGTAAAAATAATAAAGCTATCGTAAACTTATGCTATGATGACAAAAAAGTTCAGGCAAAAAAAGATAGCTCTGACGATTTATTTGATTTTTACAAGGCTACTATACCTAACATTCAAAACAAAACTTATTATTATTTTGAAATTATAAATGGCTCTGAAGTCTACTTTTATAACAAATTTGGAATTTCTAAAAATTTTGATTATAACTATAACTTTATTGTTCTGCCAGATTTTGAAGTTCCAGAATGGGCAAGGGGCAGTGTAATGTATCAAATTTACGTTGACCGTTTCTGTAACGGTGACGATACAAACGATGTTGTTGACAATGAATATATATATCTTGGCAAAGCTGCAAAGAAAATATCTGATTGGAACAAACCTGTTGCTAACGAAGATATTTGCAATTTTTATGGTGGGGACTTACAAGGTGTTATGGATAAACTTCCTTACTTAAAAGATTTAGGTATTGAGGCAATTTATTTCAATCCTCTTTTTGTATCACCAAGTAATCATAAATATGATATTCAAGATTATGACTATATTGACCCACATTACGGTAAAATCGTAAAAGACGGTGGCGAACGACTTAAATTTGAAAAATTTAAAAATAAGTATGCCACTAAATATATGCAAAGAACGACAGCAAAAGAAAATCTTGAAGCTAGCAATGAATTTATGATTGAGTTAATCGAAAAGGCTCACGAAAATGGTATCAAAGTAATCCTTGACGGTGTATTTAATCATTGTGGAGCTTTTAACAAGTGGCTTGATAAAGAGGGTTTTTATAGGGCCCAAAATTACCCTGACGGTGCTTACTATTCTAGTGAAAGCATTTATCACGACTATTTTAAGTGGTATGACAACAACTGGCCTAATAATGACTGTTACGATAGCTGGTGGGGTCACGACAATCACCCTAAACTCAACTATGAAAATTCTAAAGAACTTTATGACTATATATTGGGTGTTGGCAAAAAGTGGGTTTCTCCTCCTTACAATGCTGACGGCTGGCGTCTTGATGTTGCTGCTGACCTTGGCTATTCAAAAGAATTTAACCACAAATTCTGGAGAGATTTTCGAAATGCCGTAAAAGAGGCAAATCCAGAGGCTGTTATTTATGCTGAACACTATGGCGACCCGTCTGAATGGCTTTACGGCGACCAATGGGACTCTGTTATGAACTATGACGCTTTTATGGAGCCTATAACTTGGTTTTTAACAGGTATGGAAAAACATAGCGAAAAATATGAAGAGGGTTTGTTCTGCAATGCCTCAAATTTTGAATCTGCTATGCGTTACCATATGTCACGTTTTTCAAATCAATCTTTGAGCATAAGTATGAACGAACTTTCAAACCACGACCACTCAAGATTTTTGACAAGAACTAATCACAAATCCGGTAGACTTCACACGCACGGGTATGAAGAGGCTGATACCGGAATAAACAAAGGAATAATGAAAGAGGCTGTTGTCTTTCAAATGACTTGGCCGGGGGCACCAACTGTTTATTATGGTGATGAAGCCGGTGTTACTGGCTGGACTGACCCAGATAACAGAAGGACTTACCCTTGGGGACACGAAGATAAAGAGCTTATTGATTTCCACAAAGAAGCTATAAAACTTCATAAGTCAAGTTCTGCACTTAAAAAAGGCTCTGTGGATTACTTGTTTATGGATTATGGTATAATCTCTTATGCAAGGTGGAACGATGACGATAAGTTTGTTGTTGTTTTAAATAATAACTCTGTTGAAAAAACAGTATCTTTACCTGTTTGGAAAATAAATTTGAAAAATTCTGAAATGGTTAGTTTACTTTTATCGACAGAAAATGACTTTAACACAGACAAAAAGAAATATAAAGTTGAGAATGGTTTTGTTGAAGTTACATTACCACCGTTTTCTTCTATTGTACTTAAAAATTAAATGTAATTTAGAAACTTGGTGACATAAATGAATTTAAGCATTTTGAAAAAAATGTTTTCTCTTGAGTTACCTCAAGATACGACTATAAAGGAACTTCGAAAAAATATAATACAAATCGCTTGGCCATCTCTTTTAGAGCTTATTCTGATACAACTGTGTACGGTTGTCGATAATATGATGGTTGGTAAACTTGGTTCATCTGAACTTGCAAGCGTTGCGTTTTGTACACAACCTAAATTCCTTTTGCTTTGTACATTTATTGCATTAAATGCTGGAACAACTGCCCTTATAGCTAGATTTAAGGGTATGAACGAACAGGGTAACGCAATAAATGCACTTCGACAAAGTATATTTTTATCATTTTGCTTGTCGCTTGTAATTTCCGTAATAGGCTATATCTTTTCTCGTGATATGGTAATATTTATGGGGGCAACAAATGAATATACTATACAAAACGGAACATATTATATGCAGATACAAATGTTGGGCTTTGTATTTAATGCACTTAGCCTTTCTATAACGGCAGCACTCAGAGGAATAGGGCAAACAAAAGTACCTATGTACTACAACTTATTTGCAAACGTTATAAATATAATCTTTAACTACATTTTGATTTATGGAAATTTTGGTTTTCCGAAACTTGGTGTTGCCGGTGCATCTATCGCTACCGTAATGGGTCAGACAATTGCTTGTATCGCTGCTTTTGCAACTATTTTGCGAAAAGACCACTATTTATATTATGACATCAAAAAGGCTTTTAAAATTGATTTAAAAATGATAAAAAGAGTTTTAAACATAGGTATTCCATCTATGTTTGAACAGTTTGCTTTGCGTTTTGGTCTTATAATGTGTACTTTGACGGTAAGCTCTCTCGGCGAAAATGCTTTAGCAGCACATCAGATTTGCCTTAACATAATGGGTCTTTCATTTATGAATGGGCAGGCTTTTGGTATCGCTGCAACGTCTTTGATTGGTCAAAGCCTTGGTAAAAATCGTCCAGACAAAGGTTATGCTTATACATTTTTAAGCCGAAAATATGGTATGTATATATCTCTCTTACTCGGTGTAGTCTTGTATATTTTTGCAGAGCCAGTTATGCAAATGTTTTCTGATGATGTAGACATAATTTCAAAAGGTGTAAGTGTTATGATATTCCTTGCAATAATTCAGCCTTTCCAGTCATCACAACTTATAATAAGTGGTGCATTGCGTGGGGCAGGCGATACAAGAACGGTTGCTGTTTCAACTCTTGTTGGTGTGCTTATAATACGACCACTTGCTAGTATGTTTGCTGTTTATCAATTGGGTCTTGGGCTTCCTGGTGCTTGGGGTGCAATAATATTTGACCAGGTTATACGTTCTGTAATCGTATTTATTCGATTTAGTGGTGGTAAGTGGGCAAAAATTAAAGTTTAATCATTTCTACTTGGAAAAATTTTTGTAAAAAAATAATATTTTTGTAGTTTTTGCATAAAATATATGATATAATTGTTTTATAAAAAATCAAAATATAAAGGAGATTACTATGGATAACGAAGAAAAATGCACTTGTGGTTGTGAACACGAACACGAACATTCTCACGAACACGATGATTGCTGTTGTGGTGGCGAACACGAACACCAGACAATGACTATCGTTACTGACGAAAACGAAGAATTAAAATGCTCTGTTCTTGGAACATTTGACGTTGATGACAAAGAGTATATTGCTCTTTTACCAATGGGCGAAGAAGAAGTTTTGATTTATCAATTTATTCTTCACGAGGACGAAAGCTTTGAACTTTTAAACATTCAAACAGATGAAGAATTTGAAAAAGTTGAAGACGCATTCTTTGAATTATTTGGTGATGAAGCTTTCGAAGATGATGACGAATTTGATGACGAATATGACGACTTTGAAGACGACGATTTCGAAGACGAAGAGTAATATATTCTTAGCTAAATTTTTTGTATGGTCTTTTTAGTATAGTTTTTAGGAAGGAGGGGGATTGCTATGCTTACAAATCTTTTCTACTATGATTTATATAAGCCTTATATTTTTAAAAATGAAAAAATAACGTCAAAAGTTCCTGTAAGTTATTCAAAAACTGAACATTCAAAATCAGATACGTCTAATTCTGGAAGTTCAGAGGTTGAGTCTGAAAATGAATATTCTTTCTTTTTGAATAAGTCATTTAAAAATGAAATTGTTGACTATGCCGAAACGATTTCATTAGACCTTAACTCTATAAAAAATTCGGCAAAGAACGTTATAAATAACACAGGAAGTTTGTTATTTAACTTTGGAGCGACAAAAGAAAAAATAAAAAAGAGTCTTTCGGATTTTGCAAAAAAATATAATGCTTATAATAATTTTGCAAAAAGAAACAACAGGCAAAGTCCTCTCCTATCAACTTTTTCTGACAGCTTAAAGTTTAGGGTTTCAGATAATTTTGATTGTCTTGCAAAGCTTGGTTTTTCTGATGTTTCTACAAAAACAGAAGGTACATCTGACGAAGGTTTGAACGACAAGCCTATTGAAAAAATATCTTTTGATGAGGAATATTTTGATTCGCTCTCACAAAAAAATATATCAGAAAATCTTTCGCCTTTGAAAGAGTTTTGCCAATCGATATATGATGACACTTGTGAGATAATGACTGTACCTATGGAAGAACATATGAACTTTAGAAATTTAGATTATTATTATAACTACATATTTGCTAACAACTCTAGCAAAAGTCACAATACCGTTAAAATTATCGAAACAGGTATGCTTGTTGACATAAGTCTTTGATTTGTTAGCTCTGGCTATATCGATAACAGGGACTGTCGTATTTTGGCAGTCCTTTATCATTTTAAATATTTGAGATTTTAATATACTTTGTTGACATTATGTCAGAACAATTATATAATTAAATGACGATAAGAATTATTTAGATAGAAAGAGGAAAAGCAAATGCCAAAAGGTTCAGAACAATTGACAAATTCTCGTAAAGAAGAAATTATAGATGTTTGCGAAAAGTTATACCAGACAATGAGCTTTAAGGAAATTACAATAAAAGAAATAGGTAAAGTGACTTCTTTTACAAGAACATCTATATACAATTATTTTCAAACAAAAGAGGAAATATTTATTGCATTTATGAAAAGAGAATATGAAAAATGGATTTCAGAATTGAAATCGATATTTAATGACAATGACGTTATGGCTAAAGGTGACTTTGCAAAGGCTGTTGCACATTCTCTTGAGAAAAGAAAAAATTTATTGAAACTACTCGCAATGAACCTTTTTGATATGGAAGAAAATTGTCGAATGGAAAGGCTGATAGAGCTTAAAGAGTCTTATGGTAATGCAATAAAAGTTATTCAGAAATGCCTTGATAAATTTTTCTCTATGACAAAAGAAGAAATTGACGAATTTGTTTTTGCGTTTTTGCCTTTTATGTATGGGATATATCCCTATACAACAATTACTGAAAAACAAAAGGACGCAATGGAAGAGGCTGGCGTTCCTTTTAGATATTTGACAATTTACCAGATTACTGAGGAAACTATTAATCGATTATTAGATTAAAAATGATTTCATTGGGACGTTGGTTTGAAAAGTTTATAATTCGATTTGAATGAGATAGTAAAAAACGGTTGCTTTGAGGAAATAAAAATTCCTTGAAACAACCGTTTTTTTTGTTTATTATGCTAGTTTAATAATGCTCTGTCGTTTGCAAATTCTTCGCCACTTAATGATGCAAATTTTTGAAGAAGGTCTTCAACTGTAAGATTTTTCTTTTCTACGCCACTTACGTCATAAATTATTTTTCCTTCGTGCATCATAATAAGTCTATTTCCGTGAGTTATTGCGTCTTTCATATTATGAGTAATCATCATAGCTGTAAGTGAACCCTCTTCGATAAACTTATCTGAAAGTGAAAGAACTGTGTGTGCCGTTTTTGGGTCAAGCGCTGCTGTATGTTCGTCAAGAAGTAAAAGTTTTGGTCTTTGCATTACTGCCATAAGTAAAGTAAGTGCCTGTCTTTGACCTCCTGAAAGCAAACCAACTTTGCTTGTAAGTCTATTTTCAAGACCCAAACCTAAGTGAGAAAGCATCTGTATATACATTTCTTTTTCTTTTTTGTTTATGGCAAATTTTAAACCACGTTTTTTACCACGTCTATATGCAAGTGACATATTTTCAATTATCTGCATATCGGAAGCTGTTCCCATCATTGGGTCTTGAAATACTCTACCTAAATATTTTGCTCTCTTATGTTCTGGAAACCTTGTTACATCAACGTTATCTATCATTATGCTACCACAGTCAACGGGGAAAACGCCACATATACTGTTTAAAAGAGTTGATTTACCAGCACCATTACCACCAATTATTGTTACAAAGTCACCCTCATTTAATGTGAGATTAACCCCATTTAAAGCGTGTTTTTCGTTTATAGTTCCTTTATTGAAGGTTTTGTAAATTCCGTTTATTTTTAACATTACAATTCCTCCTTTGATTTAGTTTGAGTTATATTCTTAGGTTCGGTTGTTGGTCTTTCTGAAAATTTTCTTTTCCAATATGGAATACCAAGGAATATCGCAACAACTATTGCTGAGAATAATTTAAGGTCGTTTGCGTTTAAGCCTGCTCTAAGGACAAGTGTTATTACTATGTAGTAGATTATACCACCTAAAACGGCAGAAAGAAGTCTTAACGCAAAGTTTTTGAATATCTTGCCAAAAACAACGTTACCGATTATAACGGCTGCAAGACCAATAACGATTGCACCACGTCCCATATTAATATCGCTGAAACCTTGATACTGTGCTAACAAAGCACCAGATAATGCAACGATACCATTTGAAAGAACTAATCCTATTATTGCCTTTGAATCTGTATTTATTCCGTTTGCTTTTGCCATCGCTCTATTTGAGCCGGTAGCTCTAATTGAGTGGCCTAACTCTGTTCCAAAGAACCAATAAAGTATTGCTATCAATAAAACTGTGAAAATTACAGTAACTACCAAAGCACTAGGGATATTTCTAAGTGAAAGTAAAATATCATATTTTTCAACAGAAAGTGGTAAGTTTGCTTTTTCTGACATTATGTGCAAGTTTATTGAATACAACGACAACTGCATAAGTATACCAGATAATATCGCTGGAATACCGAATTTTGTATAGAATATACCAGTTGCAAGTCCACCGAGGCAACCAGCTAAAAATGCTAATAACATAGCAAGCCAGACATTCATACCGTTTGTTACACAAACAACGAGAACAGCTCCACCTGTCGCAAATGAACCGTCAACCGTAAGGTCGGCAACATCAAGGATTTTATAGGTAAGATAAACACCTATTGCCATTATGCCCCAAATTATACCTTGTGCTGCTGCACCCGGCATAGCACTTAAAAAACCAATCATCTTGTTCCTCCTATCACAAATTGAGCCTATAGCTTTTTACAGCCTATAGGCTCAAGGCAATACAAATTATTTTGTTTCAAGCCCTACATAATCACTTGGAACTTTTATTCCGAGTGCGTCTGCACGTTCTTTTACATATTCTTTTTTGATATTTTCAGCAAACTTAATATCCATTGTTGCTGGGTCTTTTTTATTTACAAGAATTTCATACGCCATATCGCCGGCAATTCTTCCGATGTCTTCATAGTTTATTGAAAGAGTTGCAACACCACAAGTTTTACAAATTCCCTCTTCACCAGAGAAAACAGGAATTTTATTTCCTACTACGTTTGCAATGATTTCTGTGTTTGCTGCTGCTGTGTTATCTGTAGGGATATAAAGAATTTCGCTGTTGTCTTTAGCTGTTGATGTAACCTGTGCAACGTCATTTGAGTCTGCAAATGGGTATGGTGTACATTCATAGCCGAGTTTTGTAAGTTCTTTTGTAATTACATCTACTTGATATTTTGAGTTTGCTTCACTTGAACAGTAGAGAAGACCTACTTTCTTTTTATCTGGAACAAGTTCTTTTATCATTTCTGCTTGTCCTGCAAGAGGTGCAAGGTCTGATGTTCCTGTTATATTTCTTCCTGTTGAGCCTGTCCAATTATCTATGCTGAGTGCTGTTGCATAATCTGTTATTGATGTGCCAACAATAGGAATATCGCCTGTTGCTGATGCTGCTGCCTGTAATGATGGTGTTGCATTTGCAAAGATAAGGTCATCACCTGCTGAAACAAATTGATTTACGATTGTTGAACAAGTTGCTGAATCACCAGCTGCGTTTTGGAGGTCAAAGTGAACTTTATCGCCAAGTTTTTCAGTGAGGGCATCTTGAAAACCTTTTGTAGCTGCATCAAGTGCCTCGTGCTGAACTAACTGACAAAGACCTATATTATATTCTGCTGAATCGTCACAACCTGTAAAAAGAGCTGTTGTCATAACTATACCAGCAGTAAAAAGTGATAAAATTTTTTTCATCTTCATAAAAAACGACTCCTTTTCTTAAAAAATTTTATAATCACGATTTAAGCTATTCGGCATATTCCGGATTTTTTATTTTTAATATAACCTAAATTGCTATGTAATATTAAAATAATTGTCTTAAACGTTTTAATTATAACATATACAGCCTAGTCAGTCAAGACAGAAGGTGTAACAATCTGGTAATATTCAATAAAAAAAAGAACTTATATAGACATATTTTATCTATTTGTTTTATTCTGATTTGGGAAATTTGCAATGTGTTGGTAAACACCTTTTATAATAAGGTTTATTTACACAAATTATATTGACTTTTTTGACAAAAAATAGTATAATTGGTTTCGATAAGTTTTTCTTGATATAAAATTAAACTCTTTACATAAGGGGTGTATGGTATGAGATTTAAAATTGCATTTAATTCACCTGTTATTTTGATTTTTTTCTTGATTTCTTTTGTCGCTCTATCCCTTAGCTGGATTACAAATGGAGCCTCAAACGATTTATTGTTTAGCGTCTATAATTCTTCGCTTACTAATCCCTTTACTTATATACGATTTTTTGGACATATATTTGGCAGTGCCGACTGGTCGCACTTTATCGGAAATGCAATGCTATTACTTGTTATAGGGCCTATGATTGAGGAAAAATATGGCTCTTACAATCTGGTTGTTATTATAGTTACAACAGCTATTTTAACTGGACTTGTCAATTTTGTTTTGTTCCCTGATGTTAGGTTACTTGGGGCAAGTGGTGTTGTTTTTGCTCTTATACTTTTGTCTTCTTTCTCTGGAATGAAAGAGGGGCAGATTCCTATGACTTTTGTATTGGTCGCTGTTATTTACATCGGTGGGCAGGTTTATGATGGATTGTTTGTCGATGATAACGTTTCTAACCTTACTCATATAATCGGTGGTGCTATCGGTGCTGGGTTTGGCTTTTATATGAACACAAGAAAAATGATTAAATAATAAAATAATTTAGATATGCAGGTATTGTTATGTTTCAAAATATAAGACTTCAAAATTTAACTGAATATTTGACTACCCTTGATAAACGAACTGCTAACGGTGTATTTTTTTACAGACTTAACTGCTACTCTGAAAATATAAAACAGTTTATATTAAAATACTATCAAGTTGCTATCAAAAATGGCATTGTTATTGCTGTAAAAATCCCTAACCCTAATGAAAATAACCTTTCATACTATGAGGAAATTATGGGGCTTGATTTTCAGCTTAGTGTTGGCTTTATTGACAATAGGCTTGAAAAATGGCTTCCTAGACTTAATGCTACCCAAAGAAAAAATATCTCTGAGGCTATGTATGACGTGCTTTTTGATATGCAAAAAAATGGTAAAAATCTTAATATGATTAAAAACGCATATATCAAGTTTATGTGTTGGTTTTATTATAAATTTGAAAAAATACTTCATAACCTCGGTAAAAATGATTTGCCTAAAGTTCTTTATGACGGTGACATAGGTGGATATGAACTTAAACTTATGTCTATACTTTCAAAAGCCGGTTGTGACATTTTGTTGTTGCAACGCTCTGGCGATAGCAAGTATATTCAGCTTGACCCTAAATCAGATATTTCTTTTGAATATTTGGAGGGTGGGGCGACAGCTTTTCCAGCCGATTTCTCAATAGCTAACATTAGAAAAGAAATAGAAGAACTTGAAAATAAAAGGCGTATTTATGGTGATACTAATGTAACTGCAAATTGTACTAATGCTTGGATTACTGGAAAATGGAAAGATGATGTTTTGACACCGTCTGTTAAACGTGGAAGTGATTCAAGATTTTTTTATAATGTTTTTGTTAGAATAAATGGGGTCGAGGACAAGGCTTTTTATGAAAACGAGCTTTTTAATTTTCAAGCAGAAATAAAGGCTGAAAAAAGAAATTTGCTTATTATTAATAATTCGATAAATGCCCCTAATGTTGATGAGATAAACGCTATCAAAAGACAAAACTATAGTGATATAACTCAAATGATTATTTCTTTGTCGGCTAATTTGAAAGCAGGGTTTAACTCTGAACTTCAAAAAATTGTTATAAAGGCATTTATTGACGTTATGACGGAAGAGAGCCAGCAAAATCAGAGCATTAACAAGCTTATGAATAAGGCTGTTTATATTTTGTGCTGGGTTAAAAGATACCAAAACGATTTATTCAAAAATTACGAAAAGAATAACATACCTGTTTTTATATATTTTGGTGGGTGCCAAAATACTACAGAAGCTTTGTTTATAAAACTGCTTTCAAAACTTCCTGTTGATGTTCTTATATTTGTACCTAACCTTAACAAAAGGTGTATTATTCAAGATAAATTTTTATACGAAATTAATTATGACAATTCTCTTGTTTTGGAAAAATATCCGTCTGGACAAGGTGATACTAAAATTGGTACAGTCGCTTATCACGCCGAAAGGGAACTTGATGACATAATGTATCAAAATTCTGGAATTTACAGAGAAAAACAGTATAGCAATGCTATGGCTGTTACTTTAAAGACTATGTATGAGGAAATTTCTATTTTATGGCCTCAAGAACTTAAATATCGAACCGGATTTTCTACAATCGATAATAGGGTTAATATGCCTGTTATTTTTGCAAAGGTTTCCGGAGTTAAAGACGGTGATGTTAGGGCATATTGGAATAGTATTCGTGACTTAATAGACACAGATACACTTGTTGTTAAAAATATGCCGATATATGCTAGTTCTATGGATAATCCAATTAAGCCCTATGCTGTTGAGTTTTTCAATGTAAGAGGGGTTGCTAAAAATAAAATAAAGCAACACAAGGTATATCAATATGGTTTTATCCGTGAAGATATGCAGGACTATATACTGGATAAACTGCAATTGCTTATAGAAAGCAAACTAATAAAGGGAACTTTTGAAAATGGAACGGAATATACAATTGTTTCAACTATTCTTAATCTTAACACAAACATTATAAGAATGATTCAAAAGTTCGATTTTACTAAGAAAAATCCTAAAATAATATATATAAATACTACAGAGAGAGTTATTACCCTTGAAGAAAGTATCGTTATCGCCTTTCTTAACCTTATCGGATTTGACATACTTATTTTTATCCCGACAGGTTACAGAAATGTTGAAAAATTTTTTAACGGTGATATTTTTGAAGAACACCAAATCGGTGAATATCTATATGATTTAAGAATACCCGATTTTGAAAGCTTTACTGAAAAAGGTCATCGTTCTTGGAAAGATAAGTTATTTGGTGGATTTTACTAATAATATTTAATTTACAATTTTTATTTGAATGGAGGAATTAGAATGGGTTTAGATTTTACTAAAACAGATGTTCCACAACAAACAGGCAATACAACAAACACAACAAATACAGAGGAAGAAACTAAAGTTGTTGAATATGATATTGTCGAAGACAGAAAACAGATGAATGCTCAGCTTGTTAATTCTCCAGAGGTTGACGCATTATGTAGCGAAATCGAAGTTTATAACCTTGAAACTATTGTTTCTTTTGGTTCTGGTGCTGCTGATGAAATCTCTAAAGCGTCTGATGTTGTTTTAAACAGCATGAGTATGTCACAGCTTGATGACTCTAGCGAAATGTTGAACACTTTGGCTAAAATTATGAACAAGTTTGACATTGAAGAAATTAAAGAAAACCCAGGGTTATTTGGTAAGTTATTCAAAAACCTTAGAAAAAACCTTGAGAAGATATTAGAAAAATATCATACAATGGGTGGAGAGGTTGACAAAATTTATGTTCAGCTCAAACAATATGAGTCTGAAATAAAACAGGCTAACAAAAAGCTTGAGGAAATGTTTAACGCTAACGTTGGATATTATCACGAACTTGTTAAGTATATTTTAGCCGGTGAACAGGGTTGTGCTGAAATTCAAAAATATATTGAACAAAGACAGGCTGAATTTGAGTCTACCGGTGACAACTCTATTCAATTCGATATACAAAGTCTTCAGCAAGCACTTATGATGCTTGAACAGAGAACTCAAGATTTACGTACTGCTGAAAATGTTGCTATGCAATCTATCCCTATGATTAGAACTATGGAATTTAGCAATATGAATCTTGTAAGAAAAATTAATTCTGCTTTCATAATAACTTTACCAGTATTCAAACAGGCTCTCGCTCAAGCTATTATGCTTAAAAGACAGAAAATTCAGGCTGAAGCTATGGCTGCTTTAGATGAAAAGACAAATGAAATGCTTATCAAAAATGCCCAAAATACAGTTGAACAATCTAAAATGACTGCTAGACTTGCTTCTGGTAGCTCTATAAAGATTGAAACACTTGAGACAACTTGGAAAACTATCGTAAACGGTATTGAGGAAACAAGACAAATTCAAGAAGATGCACGTAGAAAACGTGTTGAAGATAAAGCCAGACTTGAAACTATAAAAGCTGAATTTGAAAAGAACTACAGTATGCCTGATAAAAAATAATTTCTAAAAATTGGTTAAAATTAAACTAACTCATTTAGTTAGATTAGACTGTCGACAAAGTTAATTTTTATCGTTATTGTCGATTTCAAAAAGCGTCGCAGACTTTTATCCGCAAGCGGAAATCGCATTTTCGCTGAGGAAAACAGCTGTTTTAAGGGCTTAAAAGCCTTGTGCGAAGAACGCCAAAATTTTCAGAGCGATTTGATTTTGCAGAAAAAATGCACTTTGGTTGCTGGCAAGGTTCAAGCCTGCAATGCAAACTAAGTTTGCAAAAATTGCATTTTTTTAAGAAATTAGCGAACGAAAATTTTGGAATAAAATTTAATTTGCAAAAAATCGTTGATTTTTTGCAAGGTTGTCGACTTTGTCGACAGCCTGAACTAACTTATTTGGTTAGATATTTTAATATATTATTTGACAAAAAGGAGTGGTATTTATGCCTATAAACTTAACAAAAGGACAAAAAGTTGATTTAACAAAAGGTAATCCTAGCCTTAAACATATTATGGTTGGTCTTGGTTGGGACGTCAACGCTTTCTCAACAGGTGCTGATTTTGACCTTGATGCAGCTGCTTTTATGGTTGGTGCAAATGGCAAATGCCCTACAGAAAAAGAATTTATCTTCTATGGAAACCTTGAACATACAAGCAAAGCTATTCAACATATGGGAGATAACCTTACAGGCGAGGGTGAGGGCGATGACGAACAAATACAGGTTGACTTATCTAAAATACCAGATAATATTGAAAAAATTGCGTTTACTGTAACAATCTATGACGCTGATAAAAGACGTCAGAATTTTGGACAGGTTTCAAACTCTTTTATTCGTCTTGTTGATGAAGACACAAATCAAGAACTTATACACTATGATTTAGGGGAAGATTTTTCTATTGAAACAGCCGTTGTTGTTGGTGAACTTTATCGTCATAATGGCGAATGGAAATTTAACGCTATCGGAAGTGGTTTCCAGGGGGGACTTGCTGCTCTTTGTGGTCACTATGGTATTGAAGTTGAATAAAAAATTAAATTTTAATCTTTACTCTTTTAAATGTTTTTTATTTTAAAAATTTGGCAAAGATTTAATATATTATAAAAGGTGTCGTGTTTTACTTAAATATTTTAGTATCTTTATTTTGAGGGGGTTTTATTTATGCCAATTAGTTTAGCAAAAGGACAAAAAGTTAGTTTAACAAAAGGAAATCCAGGACTTTCAAAAGTTGTTGTTGGTCTTGGCTGGGACGTAAATGCGTTCGATACAGGTGGAAGTTTTGACCTTGACGCTGCTGCTTTCTTACTTGGAGCAAACGGAAAGATTACCAAACAAGAAGATTTTGTTTTCTATGGTAACCTTAAACACCCATCTACAGCAGTTGAACACCTTGGGGATAACCTTACAGGTGAGGGTGAGGGCGATGACGAACAAATCAAAATTGACCTTAAAAAAGTTCCAGAAAATATCGAAAAAATCGCATTTACTGCAACAATCTATGATGCTGATAAAAGACGCCAAAACTTTGGACAAGTATCAAATGCTTTTATCAGAATTTGCAATGAAGAAACAGGGGAAGAACTTCTTCGCTATGATTTAGGGGAAGATTTTTCTATTGAAACAGCCGTTGTTTTTGGTGAAGTTTACAAAAATAATGGTGAATGGAAGTTTAATGCTATCGGAAATGGTTTCCAAGGTGGACTTGCTGCACTTTGTGCAAACTATGGTGTTGACGTTGAGTAAATGTATTACTATATTGCGACTAAAAAGAAAGGTACGTCTATAGACGTAAAGGTGATTATATGGCTATAAGTTTACAAAAAGGACAAAAAGTTAGTTTATCAAAAGAAAACGATAAACTTTCAACTGTTATGGTTGGTCTTGGCTGGGACGAAGTCGAAAGAAAAGGTGGTTTCTTCTCCAGACCAAAGCCTATAGACTGTGATGCGTCTGCTTTTCTTTTGCAAAATGGAAAGTTAGTTGATAAAAAAGACATTGTGTACTTTGGAAATTTATCTCATTTTTCCGGAACTGTTCAACACCTTGGGGATAACCTTACAGGTGAAGGTGAGGGAGACGATGAACAAATTATCATCAATCTTGCTAAAATTCCAGAGAATTATGATAGAATAGTTATCGTTGTAAACATCTATGAGGCTTATCAGAGAAAACAACATTTTGGATTAATTAAAAATGCTTTCTGTCGTATCGTTGATGGAAGTAACAACAGAGAAATGTGTAGATATAACTTGACTGATGATTATTCAAATATGACTGCTATGATTTTTGGTGAGGTTTACAGACACAACGGCGAATGGAAATTTAACGCTGTCGGTCAGGGTACAACTGACCCTGGTCTTGGAGAACTCTCTAAAAGATATGTCTAGTTGAGTTTTAAAATTGTAATAAAAAGATGCCGAAACCTTGGGGCAACACCCAAGGTTTTGAGTAGTCTTGAGAGTTTTTTGTGAATTTTATTATTTAGTGTTTTAAAATTTGATTTCAATTAGATTTTATGTGAAATTGAATTTTTTAAATAAAACAAAAAATAAAAATAACTTGTAAGGAGGGTTATTATGAAATTTAATGGACTTTCTGATAAAGAAGTCGAGGCTTCAAGAGCTAAGTTTGGTTCAAACCAAATACCTGATTCTGAACCTACTACATTTTGGCAAGAGTTTAAGGAAACTTTTAGCGACCCTATGATTAAAATTTTGCTTGCAATTGCTGCTCTTATGATTGTTATGTACTTTTTTGGGTATGCTGAAATATACGAACCGGTCGGAACAATTGTTGCTGTTATAATCGTTGCTTTTGTTTCTGCTAAAACAGGTGTTGCCAGTGATACAAAATATCGTGAACTTAAAGATAGTACTAAAAAAGACCAATGTAAGGTACATAGAAATGGTCTTGTTAAAGTTATTGATGTTGATGATGTTGTTGTTGGCGATAAAGTTTTACTTCAATCAGGTGATAAAATTCCTGCTGACGGTATTTTGATTGACGGTGATATTCGTGTTGATAACTCTGCTCTTAATGGTGAAGCAGAAGAATGTAAAAAATTCGCTGCTGACGAAAGTGTTCAACTTGCTGATGAAATTACCGGTGATACTTTTGTTGATAAACACTCTCTTTTTAGAGGCGCTGTTGTTTTTGACGGCGAAGGTATCTTAGATGTAAGAAAAGTCGGTCTTAAGACAATGATGGGTAAAATGGCAGAGGAAATGCAGGAAGATGAACCGGATTCACCTCTTAAAGTTAAACTTTCTAAACTTGCTCATCAGATTTCTACTTTTGGTTATATTGGTGCAATTGTTATCGCTTTGCTCTATATAATTCATAGTATTCTTGTTTTTAACGGTGGTGCGTCTGAATATTTTTCACAAAGTTTTGGGGATATTTTGAAAAACTTTGTTGACGCAATCTCACTCGCTGTTGTTATCATTGTTTGTGCTGTTCCGGAGGGTTTACCTCTTATGATTTCCCTTGTACTTATGCAAAATACAAGCAAAATGCTCGACCATAACGTACTTGTTAGAAAAGCAGAAGGTATCGAAACAGCCGGTTCACTTAATATTTTATTTAGTGATAAAACAGGTACAATTACAAAAGGTTCTCTTGAAGTGGTTGAATTTTTTACTGCTGACGGAAACAACTTAGAAATTAGTAAATTAAGCGATTACCCAAATGTAAAAAATCTTGTTGATTTGGCTATCGGTAAAAATACTCAATCTATGTTTGACTCTGAACACAAAGTAATCGGTGGTAACGCAACAGACCAAGCACTTATGAAATTTATCGGTGAAGATACTTTTAATATGCTTGTTGATAACAGCGAATATGTTGTTACAGAAAGTCAAGGATTTAACTCTGCTAATAAGTTTAGTCAGGCTAGAATTGATAGCGTTGGAAAAACTTTCTATAAAGGCGCTCCTGAAAGACTTGTTGAAAAAGCTAAATTATATATTGACAAAAATGGCGATGTTAAACCCCTTGATAAAAATGTGCTTAATAAAAAAATTGACCAACTTGCCGAAAAAGCTATGAGAGTTCTTGCTTTTGGTTACTCTGAAAAAGGTTTCACTGAAAGCTCTATAAACGATGATTTAGTTCTTATTGGTCTTGTTGGTATTCGTGATGATGTTCGTCCAGAAGCTAAAGAAGCTATTCACGAAGTTACAAAAGCCGGTATTCAAGTTGTTATGATTACTGGTGACAGACTCGAAACAGCCGTTGCTATTGCTAAAGATGCCGGTCTTGTATGTTCTGATGATGACGTTGCTTTGACATCTGCTGACTTAAACTCTATGTCTGATGATGAAGTTAAAGCTATTATTCCTAAAATTAGAGTTATCGCTAGAGCTTTACCAACAGATAAATCAAGAATGGTTAGACTTTGTCAAGAAATGAATCTTGTTGTTGGTATGACAGGTGATGGTGTAAACGATTCGCCTGCACTTAAAAGAGCTGACGTTGGTTTTGCTATGGGTAGTGGTACGGAAGCTGCAAAAGAAGCCGGTAAAATCGTTATACTTGACGACAACTTTAAATCAATCAAAGACGCTATTTGGTATGGTAGAACAATTTACAACAATATTCTTAAGTTCTGTAAATTCCAGCTTGTTATAAATGTTGCTGCTGTTGTTGTTAGTGCTGTTGCTCCTTTCTTTGGAATTGACGAGCCTTTAAAGGTTACACACCTTCTTTTTGTAAACCTTGTTATGGACGGTCTTGGTGCTATTATGCTTGGTAACGAACCTGCTCTTGAGAAATATATGGAAGAAAAACCTAGACGCAGAGATGAAAGCATTGTAAGCAAAAAAATGATGACACAAATTGTTATTATGGGGTTATGGCTTACTATTGTTAGTTTTGCATTTTTGAAACTTGATTTCTTTAACCAATTTTTTGGTAGTGAAAAACAAAAATTAACTGCTTATTTTGTATTGTTTATCGTTTCTGCTTTATTTAACGGATTTAATGTTCGTGATGAGGGTTTTGGAATTTTCAAAAACCTTAATGAAAACACAGGCTTTATTAAAGTTTTACTTGGTATAGTTGCTATTCAGGCTATCATTGTAAATGCTGAGCTTGTTCCTTTAAAACTATTTAAGTGGATTGGCGAGATGTTCAGCTGTGTTCCTTTCAGTATTCAAGGTTGGGGCGTTGTTATATTATTGGCGTTTACTATGATTCCTATTGATATGATTAGAAAGGCTATTACCGGAGCTTACAAGATTAAATAAATTAGGGTTTGTAGGGGTGAACCTTTTTAATTAAAAAGATTTAAAAACTGGCTTTGTGGTGATTTTAGCTATTGGTTTATAATTCGATTTCATCGGAAATCTATTTATTTGCCTACGGCGTGGTACTTTTTGATTGCAA
>CABVAP010000003.1 GCA_902496345.1 uncultured Eubacteriales bacterium | reverse complement strand
CGAATAAATGAACTTACCTGCAAGAAATGGTCGTCACGCACACGTTTATACTAATGCCGGTAAACTTAATCTTATGAATGCAAAATATGAGCTTGACGATACCCCTATTTCAAGTGAATGCCACTGCCCAGCTTGTCAGCACTACACAAAGGCTTATATACGCCATTTATTTAAGGCAAAAGAAATGCTTGCTATGCGACTTTGTGTTCTTCATAACCTCTACTTCTTTAACAATATGATGGAGGAAATAAGAAATGCTATTGATGAGGGTAGATTTATGGAATATAAGAAAATGCGACTTGATGGTTTTTTAGAAAATAATGCTAAGAGAATAAGCGTTAAACAATTTTAATTTAAAATATTTTTAATTTCTATTTTACTTATTTGGCATTGTGTGGTATCATAAAACAATAAGTACTATATTGACGAATTTTGGCATATAGTATGATTTTAATATTATATAAATTTTTACAGAAGGGAAGAAATTTATGAGTAACATAAGACGAATATTTGTTGAAAAGAAAAAAAATCGTGATATTGAGGCACAACACTTATATAACGATATTAAAGAAAATCTTGGAATTTCAAATCTTTTGGGGCTTAGAATTTTAAATAGATACGATATGGAGGGTATTTCTGACGAATACTATGAACTTTCTAAAAATACCATTTTCTCTGAACCTCCTGTCGATTCCATTTATGAAGAAAATTTCGCTTGTGCTGATGATGAGGTTATGTTTGGTATGGAATATCTTCCGGGTCAATATGACCAACGTGCTGACTCTGCTATGCAATGTGTTCAGATTATTACAGGTGAAGATATGCCAGAAATAAGTGTTGCTAAAATTTTTGTTCTCAAAGGTAATCTTACTGAAAATGAAGTTGAACAAATTAAAAATTATTGTGTAAACCCTGTTGATTCAAGAATTGCTTCTCTTGAAAAACCTGACACTCTTGATATGGAGATTGCTGTTCCTGATGATGTAAAAAGCTATGACGGTTTTATTGATAAAACTGATGATGAAATTGTTAAAATGCGTCAAGAATTAGGTCTTGCAATGAGTGACGAAGATTTATTATTCTGTAGAAAGTATTTTAAAGAAACAGAAAAAAGAAATCCAACTATTACCGAAATTCGTGTTATTGATACATATTGGTCTGACCATTGTCGTCATACTACTTTCGCAACCAATATTCAAAATATCACTATCGAAGACGGTTTTTACAAAAAACCTATCGAAGATACTTTGAATATGTATATGGACCAGAGAAAGAAACTTTATGCTGGTAAAGATAAAAATATTTGTCTTATGGATATTGCTGTTATCGGTATGAAAGCCCTTAGAGCTAACGGCAAACTCGATAACCTTGACCAATCCGAAGAAATTAATGCTTGTAGCATTGTTGTTCCTGTCGATATTGACGGAAAAGAAGAAGATTGGCTCATTATGTTTAAAAACGAAACTCATAATCACCCTACTGAAATTGAACCTTTTGGTGGTGCTGCTACTTGTCTTGGTGGTGCTATTCGTGACCCACTTTCAGGTAGGTCTTACGTTTATCAGGCAATGCGTGTTACAGGAAGTGGTGACCCTACTATTCCTGTCGCTGATACTCTTGCCGGTAAACTCCCTCAAAGAAAAATTACTACTTCTGCTGCTCACGGCTACAGTGCTTACGGTAACCAAATCGGTCTTGCTACAGGTCACGTTTCTGAAATCTATGATGAGGGTTATGTTGCTAAACGTATGGAAATCGGTGCTGTTATCGCTGCTGCCCCTAAGAGCCACGTTGTAAGAGAAGTTCCTGCAGAGGGTGACATCATTATCCTTGTTGGTGGCAGAACAGGTCGTGACGGTTGTGGCGGTGCTACTGGTTCTTCTAAAGAACACAATGAAGAATCTATTCTTACTTGTGGTGCAGAAGTTCAAAAAGGTAATGCCCCAACTGAAAGAAAATTACAAAGATTATTTAGAAACCCTGAAGTTAGTACTATGATTAAAAGATGTAATGACTTTGGCGCCGGTGGTGTTTCTGTTGCTATAGGTGAACTTGCAGACGGTCTTGTTATTAATCTTGACAAAGTTCCTAAAAAATATGAGGGCCTTGACGGTACCGAACTTGCTATCTCTGAATCTCAAGAAAGAATGGCGGTAGTTATCGAAAAACAAAACGCTGATAAATTTATCAAATTCGCTAACGAAGAAAATCTTGAAGCTACTGTTGTTGCTGATGTAACTGCTGACAGACGTCTTAAAATGTACTGGAGAGATAAAGACATCGTTAATATTTCAAGAGATTTCCTCGATACTAACGGTGCAACTCAAAATACTGATGTTTTTGTTAAAATGCCAGAGAAAAAACAAAAATCTGACGTTAAAGTTACTGATGTTAAAAAGGCTTGGATTGACAACCTTAAACAACTTAATGTTGCTTGCCAAAAAGGTCTTGTTGAAAGATTTGACTCTACTATCGGTGCAAACACTGTTCTTATGCCTTTTGGTGGCAAAACTCAAATGACACCTACAGAAGTTATGGCAGCTAAAGTTCCTGTTCTTAAAGGTGAAACTACTACTGCTACACTTATGTCTTACGGTTACAACCCTACTGTTGCCAAATGGAGTCCTTTCCACAGTGCTGTTTATGCAGTTGTTGAATCTGTTTCTAAAATTGTTGCTGCCGGTGGAAATTACAAGAATGTTTGCCTTACTTTCCAAGAATATTTTGAAAGACTTGGCAAAGAAGCTGAAAAATGGGGCAAACCTTTTGTTGCTCTCTTAGGTGGTCTTTTAGCTCAAATGAAACTTGGTACTGCTGCTATTGGTGGTAAAGACAGTATGTCTGGAACTTTCAAAGATTTGAACGTTCCTCCGACTCTTGTTTCTTTTGCTGTTGATGTTGCTAAAGCCGGAAATATTATTTCATCTGAATTTAAAAAAGTTGGAAGTCCTATAGTTAAACTTACAACAGATTATGATGAATATGACCTCCCTGATTTTGATAAACTTATCAAAAACTATGAAAAAGTAAACGAACTTATTAAAGATAAAAAAATAATTTCTTCTTATACTCTTGGTGTTGGCGGAATCGGTGCTGTTATCAGTAAAATGGCATTCGGTAATAAAATCGGTGCTAAGGTTAATGCTGAAGATTTATTTGATTATTCTTATGGCTCATTTATTTTTGAAATGGATTGCGATAAAGCTGAAGTTGAAAAATTATTTGATGGGTTTAATTTTGAGATTATTGGTGAAACTATTGAAGATGAAAAATTTATCGTAAATGGCACTGAAATTTCTATGAGTGAGGCTTTAGAGGCTTGGGTTAAACCACTTGAAAAAATATTCCCAACTATGCTTTATGACAAAGCAGAAGAAAAAGACATCGCTATAAAAGAATTTAATGTTATTGAAAAGAAAACAAGCGGAAAGGGAATTGTTTCTCCTCGTGTGTTTATTCCTGTTTTTCCTGGTACTAACTGTGAATATGATTCTCAAAAGGCTTTCCAGAAAGCCGGTGCAATTGCAGATACTTTAGTAATCAGCAATCTTAAAACTTCTTGGCTTGAACAATCTATTGACAAAATGGTTGAAATGATTAAAAATTCTCAAATCATTATGGTTCCTGGTGGATTTAGTGCCGGTGACGAACCAGAGGGTTCCGGTAAATTTATCGCTGCTGTATTTAGAAACCCTAAAGTTAAAGAGGCTGTTAATGACCTCCTTAAAACCAGAGATGGTCTTATGATTGGTATTTGTAACGGTTTCCAAGCCCTTATTAAACTTGGACTTGTTCCTTACGGTGAAATAAGAGATATGAAAGAGGACAGTCCAACTCTTACTTTCAACACTATTGGTCGCCACGTTTCTTGCCTTGCTACAACTAAAATCGTTTCTAACAAATCTCCTTGGTTATGGAACGTAAATGTTGGGGATATTCACAAAGTTGCTATCTCTCACGGTGAGGGTAGATTTGTTGCTGATGAATCTATTATCAAAAAACTTGCAGAAAACGGTCAAATTGCAACTCAATATGTAAATGATAACGGTGTTGCTTCTTACGATATAAAAAATAATCCTAATGGTTCTTTATATGCAATCGAAGGTATTACAAGCCCTGACGGTCGTGTGCTTGGTAAAATGGCACATTCTGAACGTATTGGCGATTATCTTTACAAAAATATTTGTGGAGAAAAAGACCAGAAAATCTTTGAATCTGGCGTAGCTTACTTTAAATAATTTGTCTTTTAATTGATAATACAAGAGATTTTTGCAAGTATACGAAAATTACTTGCAAAAATTCTTTTGTTTTATGCACAATGACTATCTTTTTTCTGTTAGGAAGTGAATGTTTTGAGAATAATTGGCATAATCTTTGGTGCAATTGGTGCAATTTTTGGTATATCGGCCTTTATTATTTCGCTTGTTAGTCTTGTTAAAAAAGAAAAATGAAAAAAATTGTTAAAAAAATGTTTAATTCTATCTTATTTTGTGATATAATACATTCAAGGATTAAATTATATCTTTATTTGATATGATTATCCAATTTTGAAAGTTGGAATTTTCCTTCTTTCGTAAAACACAGTCTATTATAAATTATATTTAATAGGAGGATTTTAAAAATGGTAAAAGTAGGTATTAATGGTTTTGGACGTATCGGTCGTCTTGTTTTCCGTGCTTCTGTAGAAAGAGATAACTTGGAAGTTGTTGCTATCAACGACCCATTTATCGATGTTGACTATATGGTATATATGCTTAAATATGATTCAGTTCACGGCAAATTCAATGGCGAAGCTTACGCTAAAGATGGCAAACTCGTTGTAAACGGTAAAGAAATCGCTGTATTTGCTTGTATGAACCCTGAAGAAATCGCTTGGGGTAGTGTTGGAGCTGACTATGTTGTTGAATCAACTGGTGTATTCACAACTATGGACAAAGCTAACGCTCACTTCAAAGGTGGCGCTAAAAAAGTTGTTATCTCTGCTCCATCTAAAGATGCTCCTATGTTCGTTATGGGTGTAAACAACGATAAATACACTACTGATATGAACATCGTTTCTAACGCTTCTTGTACTACTAACTGTCTTGCTCCTTTATCTAAAGTTATCAATGACAACTTTGGTATCGTTGAAGGTCTTATGACTACTGTTCACGCTACTACAGCTACTCAGAAAACTGTTGACGGACCTTCTAAAAAAGACTGGAGAGGTGGACGTGCTGCTGCTGCTAACATCATTCCTTCTTCAACTGGTGCTGCTAAAGCAGTTGGTAAAGTTATCCCTGAATTAAATGGTAAACTTACTGGTATGTCTTTCAGAGTTCCTACTCCAGACGTATCTGTTGTTGACCTTACTTGCCGTCTTGAAAAACCAGCAACTTACGAAGAAATCAAAGCTGCTGTTAAAAAAGCTTCTGAAGGCGCTTTAAAAGGTATCTTAGGATACACTGAAGACGATGTTGTTTCTACTGACTTTGTAAACGAATACTGCACATCTGTATTCGATGCTAAAGCTGGTATCGCTTTAAATGACAACTTCGTTAAATTAGTTGCTTGGTATGACAATGAATGGGGTTATTCAAACAAAGTTCTTGACTTAATCTCTCATATGTCAACTGTAGACAAATTCTAATTGAAAAAGATATTTTATATCAAACAGCATAAATGATTTATCATTTTGCTGTTAAAAGATAAGGCTGTCTGGAAATTTGCTTTACAGGCAGTCTTGTTTTTTGAAAGTATTATCTTATAAAAATGGAGCATTCTAAAATGGAAGAAAATGATTTGTTAAATACGATACAAAAGAAAATACCTGAGCTGAGCAAGGGACAAAAGAGAATTGCTAAATTCTTAATTGAAGATTATGACAAAGCTATTTATCTTACTGCTTCTAAACTTGGTGAAATTACGGGGGTTAGCGAATCTACGGTTGTTAGATTTGCTATCGAACTTGGCTTTGACGGTTATCCTAAATTACAAAGAGCCCTTGAGGAATTAGTTAAAACAAAACTTACAGCTTCTCAAAGGATTCAGGTTTCATCTGACAGAATGGAAAAAAGCGATAAAAGTATCCTTAAATCTGTTTTAGAGTCCGACTCTGACAGAATTCATAATACTTTAAATGAAATTGATGAAAAGGTTTTTGAACAATGTGTTAATGCTATTCTTGCTGCTAAAAGAGTTTACATCTTTGGTGGAAGAAGTTCGTTTGCTTTGGCATCTTTTCTTCATTTTTATTTAAATCTTATGATTGATGACGCTGTTCTTATAAACTCTTATGCGTCAACAGAAATATTTGAACAGATTTATAAAATGGACGAGGGGGATTTATTTATTGGAATTAGTTTCCCTAGATATTCCCAGCGTACTATAAAGGCTATGGAATATACAAGAAAAAAAGGTGTTCAGACAATCGCCATAACTGACTGCAAGGTTTCGCCTCTTGTTAAATATGCTGATTTTTCTTTGACTGCCAGAAGTGATATGGTTTCTTTTGTTGATTCTCTTGTTGCTCCTCTAAGTGTTATTAACGCATTACTTGTTGGAATAAGTGTTAGCAAAAAAGATGAACTTATGAAAAATCTTGATAACCTCGAAAGAATCTGGAACGAATATCAAGTTTATACATCTAATACACCACAAAAATATATATAGGATTGGTTTATAATATGAAAAAAGTTATTGTAATCGGTGGAGGCCCTGCTGGTATGATTGCCGCTGGTTATGCCTCTTTAAACGGAAACAAAGTTATTCTTATTGAAAAAAATGAAAAGCTCGGTAAAAAACTTTATATTACCGGAAAGGGCAGGTGTAACGTCACAAATGCCTCTGACCCCGAAACTCTAATTCAAAATACTGTTTCTAATCCTTATTTTATGTACAGTGCTTTTTACACTTTTGGTAGTGAGCAAACTATGGAGTTTTTTGAAAACCTTGGTATTAAACTTAAAGTGGAAAGAGGTAACAGGGTTTTTCCTAAATCTGATAAGTCAAGTGACATTATAAAAGGACTTGAAAGATTTTTGAAAAAAAACAATGTTGATATTAAACTCAAAACGGAAGTTGACGATATTATTATTGAAAGTAATAAAATTTTGGGGGTTAAACTTAAAGACGGTTCTGAAATTTTGGCCGACAGCGTTATTATCGCAACAGGTGGACTCTCTTATCCTGTAACCGGCTCTACCGGTGACGGCTACAGGTTCGCTAAAAAATGTGGGCATACTGTTTCAAAATTATATCCGTCACTTGTTCCTCTTAAAGCTGAGGAAAAATGGTGCAAAGAACTTCAAGGTCTTAGCTTGAAAAATGTTTCTATTGAAGTTAAAATAGGAGGTAAATCTGTTTATAAAAACTTCGGAGAAATGATGTTTACTCATTTTGGTGTTACCGGCCCTCTTATTTTAAGTGCAAGCAGATACATTACTGACAAAATTTCAGAAAAACCTGAAATTATTATTGACCTTAAACCGGCTCTGTCCGATAAAGAACTTGATTCTCGTATACTTAGAGATTTTGAAAAATTTATTAACAAAACTTTTAAAAATAGCCTTGAACAGTTATTGCCACAGAAGATAATTCCTGTTATAATAAGGTTATCTAACATTGACCCTGACAAAAAGGTTAATGAAATTACAAAAGATGAAAGAAAAAAACTTTGTTCCTTGCTTAAAAATTTGAAACTACACATAATTGATACTACCGGTTTTTCTGAGGCTGTTATTACTTGTGGTGGTGTTAATGTTGATGAAATTGACCCTAGTACTATGGCATCTAAAGTTGTTGACGGTTTATTTTTTGCCGGTGAGGTTATTGATGTCGATAGTTTTACAGGTGGTTTTAATTTGCAAGTCGCTTTCTCAACCGGTTATCTCGCAGGAACAAATGTGTAAGGAGTGTATGAATTGTCTTATTGCAGTATAAGGGGTGCTATTACTATTGAGGAAAATAGTAGAGAGTGTATCCTTGAAAACACAAAAGTCCTTTTGAACGATGTTATAAATTCTAACAATCTTGATTTAGAAGATATTGTTTCTATTATTTTTACGGCTACTAAAGATATTGACGCAGTTTATCCTGCTGTTGCAGCTAGAGAAGTCGGTATTGTTGAGGCTGGGCTTATGTGTACTCAAGAAATGTACGTTAAAGGTAGTCTTGAAATGTGTATCAGGGTTCTTGTCAATGTTGAATGTGACAAGAAGCAAAAAGAAATGAAACACAGTTACCTAAAGGGGGCAGTCAAACTTAGACCTGACCTCGCAAAAAAAAAATTAATCGCTGTTGCAATTGATGGCCCTGCCGGTTCTGGCAAAAGCACAATTGCTAAACGTATTTCAAAAGAGCTTGGTTTTATATATGTCGATACCGGTGCTATGTATCGTTCTGTTGCTCTCTATTGTATTCAAAACAGAATAGATACAGAAAATATTTCTGCTGTTGAAAAAGCACTTGATGATATTAAGATTGAGCTTAAATATAAAAACAATGAACAGAATATATATTTAAACGGTGTAGATGTTACTTCTGATATTAGAAGGCAGGAAGTTGCAAAAGGTGCGTCTGATGTTGCTGCTATCAAAAAAGTTCGTGAAGTTCTTGTTGATATGCAGAAAAAATTTGCAGATTATGATAATATTGTTATGGACGGTAGAGATGTTGGGACTTGCGTTTTACCTAATGCTGATGTTAAAATATATATGGACGCTGATGTTTCTGAAAGAACAAAACGCCGTTGTAATGAACTTAAAGAAAAAGGCATTGAATTTGATTTTGATAAAATTAAACAAGAAATTATTGACAGAGATGAAAGTGACAAAAATAGAGAGTTTTCTCCTCTTAGAAAAGCTGATGACGCTATATTATACAATTCTACAGACAAGGGAATTGATGAAGTTACATCAGATATTATTGATATGATTAAAAATGTAAAAAAATAATTATCTAAAGGATTGAAAAAATGGAAATTATTCTTGCTAAATCTGCCGGTTTTTGCTTCGGCGTAAAACGAGCTATTGAATGTGCATACAACAATATAACTGGCTCCGGTAAAATATATACCTATGGGCCTCTTATACACAACAAATTTGTTATTTCTGATTTGGAAGAAAAGGGCGTTTTTGTTATCGACAATTTTGATGATGTTGCCGATGAAAATGCAACCGTTATAATTCGCTCTCACGGTGTTCCTAAAGCAATTTATAATGAACTTGATGAGAGAAAAATTAACTATATTGATTGTACTTGCCCTTTTGTAAAAAAAATCCACAACATTGTAAACGATGCCTATAACAATGGTGACGAAATAATTATTGTTGGAAATAAGGAACACCCTGAAATTATTGGGATTAATGGCTGGGCAGAAAACAGCGGAATTATTATAAATTCGCCTGAGGAGGCGTTAAACACCAACATCGAAAAAAATAAAAATTATACTCTGGTTGTTCAAACAACGTATCAAACAGATATTTTTGCTGAAATTTCAGAAATTTTTTGCAAGTTTGCCAATGTTAAAATTCACAACACTATTTGTTCGGCTACAGACGATAGACAAAAAGAAGCAGTCGAAATTGCTAAAAAGGTTGACAAAATGATTGTTATTGGAGATTCTAAAAGTTCTAATACAAGAAAATTGTTTGAAATAAGTAAAAAATATTGCAAAAATACGTTTTTATGCGAAACAATTTACAATTTACAGTTGAATATTTTGCGAAAAAGTGATAAAATTGGAGTAACAGCTGGTGCTTCAACACCACCAGTTATAATAAAGGAGGCTATTAATATAATGAGTGAAAATGAAAATTTTGCGGAGATGCTTGACAAAAGCTTAATTACTTTACATACAGGAGATGTTGTTACAGGCACAGTTATAAGTGTAAGCAACGGTGAAGTATCTGTAAACCTTGGTTACAAATCTGACGGAATTATCCCTAGAAATGAATTTTCTGAAAATCCTGATGTTGACCCTGCTGATGTTGTTAAAGCTGGTGACGAAATCGAAGTTTTCGTTGTTAGAGTAAACGATGGTGACGGTAACGTTCTTGTTTCTAGAAAAAGACTTGAAGCTAACAAAGGTTATGAAGAAATCGAAGAAGCTTTCAACAACAAAACTACTATCAAAGGTAAAATTACTGAAATCGTTAAAGGCGGTCTTATTGCTCTTATCAATAACAAAAGAGTTTTCGTTCCTTCTTCTCAGATTTCAAACAGATTTGTTGAAGATTTAACTGAATTCAAAAACAAAGAATTTGATTTCAACATTCTTGAATTTGA
Organism: uncultured Eubacteriales bacterium; assembly: GCA_902496345.1. Taxonomy (GTDB): domain Bacteria; phylum Bacillota; class Clostridia; order Lachnospirales; family CAG-274; genus MGBC114079. Next base: position 42,736 of record CABVAP010000003.1, on the reverse strand, counting down.
CAAAGCTAAACGTCGTATTATTGCTGGTAGAAAAGAACTCGTTCAGAAAGAAATCGCTGAAAAGAGAAAGAAAGTATTCGAATCTATCCACGCTGGCGACAAAATCGAAGGAACTGTTAGCAGAATCGTTGACTTTGGTGCTTTTGTTGACATCGGAGGTGTTGATGGACTTATCCACATCTCTGAAATGAGCTGGGGACGTGTTAAAAAAGTTTCTGATGTTTTATCTGAAGGTGATAAAGTTACTGTTACTGTTTTAGATGTAAACAGCGAAAAAGGTAAAATTTCTTTATCTTTAAAAGATGTAAACAATGACCCTTGGAAATCTGCTCCTGAAAAATATGCTATTGGAAACATCGTTGAAGGCAAAGTTGTAAGAATGGTTCCTTTTGGTGCTTTCGTTGAACTTGAAGAAGGTGTAGACGGACTTATCCACATTTCTCAAATCTCTTACAAACACATCGCTAAACCTGAAGATGTTTTAGAAATTGGACAGGTTGTTAAAGCTAAAGTTACTGATTTTGATGTTGAAAACAAAAAAATTAGTCTTAGCATTAAAGAAGCTGAAGGTAAACCAGAAGAAGCTACTGGAGAAACTACAGAAGCTTAATTCATAATTAGTAAGGCAGTCATCAATTGGGCAATTTGTCTTTGATGACTGTTTTGCTACAATTTAAAACTAAAATATTTTATTATGTTTTGTAATATCGGTTATTAGTATATTTGTAAAGTGAATATGCGAATAGTCTTTCAATATTTTTTTATTTTATTTTGACTATAAAATTTTTGGAGGGATTTCCTAATGTTTGATTTGAACGAATTAAATGCTGTTGACCCAGAAATTAAAAGTGCTATTGAGCAAGAACTCGCTAGACAAAGAAGTAACATCGAACTTATCGCATCTGAAAACTTTGTTTCTAAAGCTGTTATGGCTGCTATGGGTTCTCCTTTAACTAATAAATATGCTGAAGGTTACCCTGGCAAAAGATACTATGGTGGTTGCGAAAAAGTTGACATCGCTGAAAATCTTGCTATCGAAAGAGCAAAAGAACTCTTTGGTGCTGAACACGCAAATGTACAACCTCACTCTGGCGCTCAAGCTAATATGGCTGTTTTCTTTGCTGTACTTAAACCGGGCGATACTGTAATGGGTATGAACCTTGCTCACGGTGGGCACCTTACTCACGGTAGCCCTGTAAATATGTCAGGAAAACACTACAATATTATCCCTTATGGTGTTGAAAAAGAAACTGGCAGAATTGACTATGACGAAGTTAGACGTCTTGCTCTTGAACACAAACCTAAACTTATTATTGCTGGTGCAAGTGCTTATTCTCGTGTTATTGACTTTGAAAAATTTAGCGAAATAGCTAAAGAAGTTGGTGCATATTTTATGGTTGATATGGCTCATATCGCTGGTCTTGTTGCTGCTGGTCTTCACCCAAGCCCTGTACCTTATGCTGACTTTGTTACTACTACTACTCACAAAACTTTAAGAGGTCCTAGAGGCGGTTTAATCCTTTGTAAAGAAGAACACGCAAAAATTATTGATAAAGCTATTTTCCCTGGTATCCAAGGTGGTCCTTTAATGCACGTTATTGCTGCTAAAGCTGTTTGCTTAAAAGAAGCTTTATCTGATGATTTTAAAGTTTATGCTAACCAAGTTATTAAAAACGCTCAGGCTCTTGCAAATGGTCTTGTTGCTAATGGTTTCAACCTCGTTTCAGGTGGTACAGATAATCACCTTATGTTAGTTGATTTACAGAACATCGAAATGACTGGTAAAGAAGCTGAAAAAAGACTTGATGAAGTAGGCATTACTTGCAACAAAAATGCAGTTCCTTTTGACCCTCAAAAACCTTTCGTTACAAGTGGTATCAGACTTGGTACTCCTGCTGTTACAACTAGAGGTATGAAAGAAGAAGATATGACTGAAATTGCTGAAATCATCACTCTTGTTCTTAAAGGTGACTTTGAAGCTAACAAAGAAGAAGCTGCTCAAAGAGTTGCTAAGCTTGTTGCTAAATATCCTTTATATTAATACATAGATTTTTGCAAGTTTTATTGTTTGTAAATCAAAGCTAAATAATTTTGGATTTGCAGAGGGCTGTCGCTATGCGACAGCCCAATTATAAATTTTAGTTGATTTTTTAAATCTACATAAAAATATTGGGTATTTGTAGGCCTGTTTTTATTTTTTATTTTTAATTGATATTACTATATACATTGATATTGCAAAGAAAATAGTTGTCAACACTACTAATAAAAAGTTAAATGATGAATTTGCAAATTTTTCTAAAACTGATGTGCTATCTTGATTGAAAACTTTTGCTGTGTTATCTATTTTTGTGAAATCAATTTTGAAAAATAAATTTAGTATGTATACGTAAATTATTGATAATATACTTTGAACAAGTTTTGATAAAAAATACAAGCTTAATTTTATTTTTGTTTTCGATAAAAATCCTATTGCCTGTGCGTGGATTGAAAAGCCACCCCACGATATTATCCCTGTTATTATCGCTACTATATTTATATCTAGCGTAAAATTTGATAAATTTTTACAACCGTTTGTTATTTCTAATATACCTGTTGTTATTGGAAATATGAAGTCAGTTGATATGTCAAATATATTTAAAACAGGGTTTAGAACATAGGCTATCAATGCAGGAAAGTTTGTTATTTCAAGCATTTTTGATATTACCGAAAATAAAATTATAAATCCACCTATCATAACTATTGTTTCCATAGAGTCTTTTATACTCTTGCTTAAAATAGTTCCTATTGGGAGTGGATTTTTGCTATTTTCTTTTATTTTAGATATTGTGTCGTTTAATGTGAGTGTTTTTGTTTTTTTTATGAAAATTTGTTTTTTATAATTCCTTAATGACAAGCCTATTGTTATGGCTGATAGGTAATGGGCAGTTATTATTAATACCCCTATGGACGGTGAGTTTAACATCGAAACGGCAACTGTTCCAAGAATAAATAATGGGCCAGAGTTATTTGTAAACATTACTAGCTTTTGGGCATCAGATAAGCTGATTTTATTGTTTTCATACAATGACGCTGTTATTTTTGCACCCATTGGGTAGCCTGAAATAAATCCCATTATTAATGCAAATGAACAACGGCCAGAAATTCCAAAAAGTTTTTGCATTAATGGTTCGAATGTTATCCCTATCAAATTTATAAAACCTGTCATTGATAATATATTTGCTCCTATTATAAACGGAAGTAAAGAAGGAATTACGTTATTAAACCACAGCAGAAGTCCGTCTTTTGCTGAAATTATTATTTTACTTGGGAATAATATTATTAATACATTGAAAAATATAATGGATACTGGTATAATATACTTGATTAGGTTTTTCAATCTATCACTCCTTAATCTATTTTGATTTTTTATATTAATTTATACTGACTGGAGAGTGTTGAGTTTGGAGAGAAGCAACAACAGAAGAACGAGAGTAAAGAGAAATTCTCCTGTTATCAAGAAAAAAAAGGGTTATAAAACACCTGTCAGCAAAAATAGGAAAATGAATGTTTCCAGAAATAACAATAATAAGTCGATTTCTAGACGTTCGGCAACAGAAGCAGAAGTTCGAGCTAGAAGAAAAGCTAGAGCTATGAGAATTGAAAAGGCTGACGCTAGACGTGAAACTAGAAGAAAGTTTTCACAGGGTAAGTACCTTATTTATATTGTTTTTATCCTTATTATAATATATTTTATCGGGTATGGAATTATGTTCATCTCAAGAGGTTCGGTGGTTTTTGAAACGGTACAATATGGAAGTATAGACGAACCTAACACAATTAGGGGTGTTATCGTACGTGATGAAACCCTTTACAAAGCTAATGCAACAGGTGCTGTTGTTTACAGTGTTTCTGATAAAGAAAAAGTTAAAAATGGGGCAGAAATCTGTAGCGTACGTGATGAAAACGCTGTTAAAGCACTTGAAGATGAACTTAATGACATAAATGAAAGTATTTTTGATATGCAGGAAAACAGAGATGAGTTATCGTTATTTTATGAAGATGTTAAAAAAATAAATTTGCAAATTAAAGATATTGTTGACGAAAATATTTACAAGTTTAGTATGAACGATGCTAGTGCTGTAGGCAACTTTAAATCGTTAGTTCAAAAGAAAATTGAAGCAAGAAACCAGATGCTTTTATCTGAAAACAGAGGTAGCTTGACTGAACTTGTTCAGAAAAAGAAAAATCAAGAACAAATTATATCTAACAATGTTTCTAGCATATCTGCTCAAAGTGGGGGAGTTGTTTCTTACTATACTGACGGTCTTGAAGAAACTATCAACATTAATACACTTGATAAAATTACAAAAGAACAGACAACTATGGATACGGAAAACTTTGATATAAAAACAAATGTTTCTCCTAACGACAGAATTTTTAAAATCGTAAATAGTGAAGAATGGTATGTCGCTGCTTATATACCTAACAACTACATAGAGGGTTGGCAAGTTAATGACCCTGTCAACATATACGTTGATACTACTGACGATGATGGTAAGATTGATGCAACTGTATATAAACTTGATGCAGGAGATGACCAATCTTATGTTGTTTTGAAAATTTCAAAAGATATGCTTGATTATATCGACAAAAGAATTATCGATTTCGAAGTTAGTCGCTCAGATGTTGGATTTAAAATTCCCTTGACTTCTGTTGTCGATAAAACTACATTGAAAATTCCAAAACAATATGTTAAAGATGATATGATAGTTAAAGTTAACGAGGATAATGGCTCTACTGAAACTATCTCTATTGAAAATGCCGGTGGTGATACTGACGGTAAATATGTCTATACACCTGAGAAAGACGGTATTATCAAGCTTGGTGATGTCGTCCAAAATCCGGATTCTCTTGATGACAAATATACTGTAAAAGAAGTTATAAATACAAAAGGTGTTTATATCGTAAATTCCGGACTTGCTCAATTTAAAACTATCAATACAGATGATTCTTCTGAAAACAGTACATACATCATTATAAACCCTGAAAAAAATCCTCAAATACGATTATTTGACAGAGTTTTAACTGATACTGAAAATGTTGAAGAAGAACAAAAACTATATAGCTAATTTATGGAAAGGGGATTGCTATGAGTGAAATAAGCGAAAATCTTGCAGTAATAAAAAGTAACATAAAAAGAGCTGCTGAGGTTTCTGGAAGAACAGAAGATGATATTTTATTACTTGGAGTTACCAAAACTGTTGATATTGACAGGATTAAAACTCTTATGAATTGTGGTGTTAAAACACTTGGTGAAAACCGTGTTCAAGAACTTACTTCTAAATACGAAGTTATCGGCGATGATGCAGAGTGGCACCTTATCGGACACCTTCAAACAAACAAGGTTAAATATATAATCGATAAGGTTAAATTAATTCATTCTGTTGAAAATGTTAAACTTGCTGAAGAAATTAATAGACAGGCACTTAAACACAACAAAGTTATGGACATTCTTGTTGAGGTCAATGTCGCTGGTGAAGAATCAAAATTCGGCGTTTCGCCAGATGAAGTGGGAAATTTTATTGATGAAATATCGAAATTTAAGAATATTTGCATAAAAGGTCTTATGACTGTGGCACCTTTTGTCGAAAATACACAAGAAAATAGAAAATATTTTGCACAAATGCGAAAAATATTTGTTGACAACAAGGTTAAAAAAGTAGATAATATATGTATGGAATATTTATCAATGGGAATGACTAATGATTACGAGGTGGCCATTGAAGAAGGGGCAAACATCGTAAGAGTTGGGACAGGTATTTTTGGTAAAAGAAATTATTTATAATTATGGTCTTATTTTTTACAAAGGCTAACTTTTAAGGAGGATTTATATGGCTGGTTTACTTAATAAGTTGAAAGATGCGATGCTTGGAGAATCATACGAAGAATATGATGAAGAGTATGACTATGACACAGATGTTGAAGAAAGAGTTGACGAGGACTCCAAAGTAAGAAACATCGAAAGTGCAAGAGGTTATTCAAGAAAAAATAATAATGGTTCTAAAATCGTGAACATTCACACTAATGTTCAAATGGAAGTTGTTGTTACAAGACCTAGCAACCTTGAAGAAGCTGGCGAAGTTTGTGACTATTTCAAAGAAAAGAAAACTGTTATTGTTAATCTTGAAAACATTGAATACGAAGTTGCTCAAAGAATTAGTGATTTCTTATGTGGTGCTTGTTATGCCCTTGATGGTTCTATTCAGAAAATATCTGATGAAATCTTCATCATTGGACCTATAAATGTTGATATTACAGGTCAGTTTAAAGAAGATTTAAAAGCTAGTGGTATAAACTTGCCATATACAACAATGTGGAGATAGTGAGGTTTTATGCCTATGGATATAATTATTAGTGCTATAGGTGTATTTATCGAGATTTTGGATTATCTTATTCTTGCAAGAGTTTTCTTGTCTTGGTTGCCTTTTGGTATGGATAACCCTATCATTCGATTTATTTATACACTTACTGAGCCTATTTTAGCACCTATTAGAAATATGATTAGCAAGTCGCCTTTAGGTGGTCCTGGTATGGTTTTGGATTTTTCACCTATTATTGCTTTTTTTCTAATTAGGGTTGTTTTTGGGATTATTCAAAATATTTTATTAAATGGTTGATTTATATGTTTAATAAACAGAATTTATTGAAAAATATTAACGAGCCTGATGAAAAGCTTATTTTTTCTAAAGTTTTTGACCGGGCTTGTTATTGTATTAAAAATTTTGAACCTGCTTTTACGGAATTTCTTGACCCTTACAAAATTTCTACCATACTATCTCTTATCGGAAACGGATATGATTTTAATGTACAGGTTTTTGGTGGGTTTAGAGATGCCGAAAGGCAAAAAATTGGTTTCTTCCCTGAATTTATGCTACCTGGAGACTATACTTTTCCTATTTCAACTATTGAGATTACTTATAATTTACAATTTAGCAAAAAACTTACTCATAGAGATTTTTTGGGCTCTTTGATTGGACTTGGAATTGTTCGTGGTAAAATAGGAGATATTTTACTTACAGATGACAAGGTTTATGCTTTTGTAGATAATGATATTGCTGATTTTATTAATGTAAATCTTGAAAGAGTGGGGCATACAAAAGTTAAAACGAGAGTTGTTTCAGTCGATGATATTAAACTTAATGATGAGGTGGAAGTTTTGAAAAATATTACCGTTTCATCTTTAAGGCTAGATACCGTTTTAAGTGGCGTTTTTAATGTTTCAAGGGGAAAGGTTTCTGAGCTTATAAAAGGGGAAAAGGCTTTTGTTAATTGGAGTTTATGCACAAGTACGTCTAAAGTTGTTTCTGAGGGTGATGTGATTACCCTACGAGGCTATGGACGTATGAAAGTTATTGAGTTTATGGGAAAAACTAAAAAAGATAAATTTTTGATTAGTATGCGTAAATTTACATAATGTTTGTTTTTTAGTTTATTTATCTGGAGGATTTATATGCTTACACCTGTTGATATTGAAACCGTTGATTTTAAAAAGGTCGCTCTTGGTTATTCTCAAGATGAAGTCGATGAGTTTCTTGACAAAGTTATTGTGGAATTTGAAGTTTTATATAAAGAAAATGTTAAACTTAACGATAAAGTTAATGTCCTTGAAGACGGGCTTAAATACTATAAAGACCTTGAGGAAACTTTGAAAAGCTCTATTGTTCTTGCTGAGAAAACAGCACTTGAAACAAAAAACAATGCAAATCAAAGTGCTGAGCAAATTATTAAAGAGGCTGAACTTAAAGCTTCTGAAATTTTGCAAGATGCAAACAAAAAACTTTATGACCTTGAATATAAAGTTCTTGGTATGAAAAACAGATATGATACTTTTAAAGCTAAGTTAAAGCTTTTACTTAATACGGAAATCGAACTTCTTGAAAATAGTGACAAGGAAATTCAGTTTGAACTTCGTGATGAGGCTGTTCCTTCTGATGATGACTATAAAAAAGAAGTTTAATCTTATAGTACAATTGTTTTTGTTATGTGTTTTAATGGTAGGTCTATTTATATTCCTACCATTTTTGTAAGGAGATGGGTTATATGTTTTGCAAAAAATGTGGTAAGAGTAATGAAGATGGGGCAAAGTTTTGTAAATATTGTGGTACGCCTTTTGTACAGGTTTCTCGAGGTCAAAACAATATGACACAAGTAAACCAACCCCCTAGAAATGACGGCGGTCCTCAAAAATGGATTATAACCGTAGCTGTTCTTATTATAGCTATTGCTTTGGCTGTTTTGGCTGCTATATTGGTAAAAAAATATTTTATTGATGAAGACGTTTCTAAAACAGAGGAAACTACTCAAAATGTTATCGCAACTGAAGTTGTTACAGAACAGCAGACAGAGGCTGTTTCTCAAGATGTCGAAATTGCTACAGAGGTTGTTTCTCAAGATGTTGAAATTGCTACAGAGGTTGATATTAAAAGTGCAGTTATAGACGGTTTGAAAGATTATTATGGTGGTAAAATCAATAATCAAAATAATTCGTCAAATGATTATGGTCAGTATGTTATTCCTAATAGCAATAGCATATATTTGACAACAAGTGATTTAGATGCTCTTACGCCAGCACAGCTCAAAATTGCAAGAAATGAAATATATGCAAGACACGGAAGAAGATTTGATGACAAAGGTCTTCAAAGTTATTTTGATTCTTGCCCTTGGTATGATGGAACTGTTGCACCAAGTGATTTTAGTGAAAAAGTATTTAATGATTATGAAAAATTTAATAAGGATTTTATAAGAGAATATGAAAAAGAGAGAGGTTACAACAAATGAAAAAACAAATTGTAATCTTTTTGAGCGTTTTTATAGTTGCTTTCATTGTTGTTTTTGCTTCTATTTTTGCGTTATCAAACGATAGAAATTCGGAAAAAAGCTTTGATGAAGCTGTGACTGATACTACTGAAGTTACTAGCGAAGATGATTTTGTTAGTAGTCTTGAATATACAACAGAAGATAAGATTGATATTAAAGTTGAAAGTACAACAGAAGGTAAGGTTGAGGCTAAAATTGAGCTTACAAGCCAAAACGGTAGCGAATCTAAATCTGATAACGAGAAAAACAAAAATAAATATACTGTTGTTATCGATGCAGGTCATCAGGCTAAAGGAAACAATCAGAAAGAACCGGTTGGTCCTAATTCAAAAGAAATGAAAGCTAAAGTTTCTTCTGGTACAAGTGGTAAATATAGTGGTTTAAGTGAATATCAGTTGAATTTACAAGTTTCATTGAAATTGGAAAAAGAGCTTTTGAAAAGAGGTTACAACGTTGTTATGGTTCGTAGAACGAATGACGTTGATATTAGCAATTCTGAAAGAGCTGCCGTTGCAAATAATATAAATGCAGACGCTTTTGTTAGGATTCACGCAAACGGTTCTGATAACACGTCAGCGAATGGTTGTATGACTATTTGTCAGACACCAAATAATGTATATAATGGTAATCTTTATAGCAAAAGCAAAAGGTTGTCAACTTTGATTTTGGATAATATGGTTGCAGAAACTGGAGCAAAGAAAGAGCGTGTTTGGGAAACTGATACTATGAGTGGTATAAACTGGGCAAAAGTTCCTGTTACTATTGTTGAAATGGGCTATATGTCTAACAAACAAGAAGATTTACTTATGGCAAGTGATGATTATCAAAATAAAATTGTTGTTGGAATTTCTAACGGTATAGACAAGTATTTTGAAAGTTAATGGTTGCTATTTTGGAATGGGTTACTAATGTCTAAAATTGTTTTTTGACAACGCAAATATTTTGATTAGGTTTTATTTCTTATTTGAACTTAAATTTTAACAGTAAAAAAGGCTGTCTTGATTTGATATGATTTTAGCAGTTAGATTTTTATATCTGACTTTTATAGTCAATTCAATTTGACAGCCTTTTTGTTTTTATTAATTAATTTGTTGACATAATTTATTCGTTTATAGATTCTTTAATTTTTTCATATATTTCTGGTGATACTTTTTTTAAACTTATAAGTTGCATATTCTTATTTACAAATGCGTGAACAGATTTACCTGTATTTACAGGGGTTGAAAAATTACCATTTCTATAGGTCTTATACGAAAATTCTATTTTTACAGATGTTAATTTTGAAACAACAGTTTCTATTGTTATATTATCATCGTAAAACGTTGGTGAAACATAATGAATATTTAAATCTACAACGGGGAGTAATATCCCTTCTTTTTCCATATCTGAATATGAATATCCTAAATCTTTTATATAATTCGTTCTTGATATTTCGTACCATATTCCATAATTTGTATGATACACTATTCCCATCTGGTCTGTTTCGGCATAACGAACAGTTAAATCTGTTTTTGAAGTCATTATTACTTCCCCTTTAATTTATTTGAATTGGTTTGTTTTTTCGTCATAAGTGTAATTTACAGCACTTAATTTTTCTACCAATGTGTTTTTATCAACGTCTTGACAACGAACAAAGTCATCGAGAGATGAAAAGTTATCACGTAACTGTGTATTTACATAACTTAAAAGCATTATTGGGTCTTTTGGTAAAGACATAATATCAATTCCTTTCTATACTAATTATAATTTACGATATTTTTTTAACAATATAGATTATATCACTAAATATTTAAAAATAAAGACCACATTTGGATTTGTGTTTTTAATGCTAATTGTTTTTGAAATAAAGTGTTGACTTTTTACCTATTAATAGTGTATAATTAAGCTCAACTGGTGATGATGACATTAAATGTCGCTAATCCTTTTGTCTGACGGATTGGCTGTGTTTAGTGTTTTTTTTGTGCTAAATAGCTTGAAAGGAGGTTAATGTTTTTAAATATAGGTTACATTTTACAATTATATTGGAATAGACTTATATTATATATATTTTTACATTTATACGTAGCATTTTAGTTAAATTTGAAAATGTTATGTCAAATATTATTATAAATATAATAATATTTTTGGTTTAAATAGGTGTTATTTAGTGGAAATTGACATAAAAAATTTTTGCACAAAAACCTTTTTTAAAAGTTAGACATAAAATTTTATGCTTTTATCTTTTTTTTCGTTAATTCAAAAATTATCTTCTTCTTTTATTTTGGATATTTTTATGTTATTATAATTTTGGTAAAAAAATTTAAGGAGAAAATAAAAATGGATTTTTTGAGGATTATATTTGAGCATATAGGAAATCGTATTTTTATACTTTTTAAATGGGTTATTTTTGCTATAGTTACATCACTTGTAGTTGGTTTCATAAGTAGCGTTTTTTACATATTAGTACAAGGTGCAACAAGTCTTAGAATGTTACACCCTATTATCATTACTATGTTGCCTATTGCTGGTCTGTTTATTGCTTTCATATATAGGAAGTTTGACGGTGCAAACAAGCAAGGTACAAATCTTGTTCTTGCATCGATAAGCGCAAACAAAAAAATTCCTATAAAAATGTTGCCTCTTATATTTGTATCTACTATTGTTACTCATCTCTTTGGTGGTTCTGTAGGTCGTGAGGGTGCTGCTTTACAAATTGGCGGTAGCCTGGGTAACTTTTTTGGAAACATTTTTAAATTTGACGACAAGGATAGGCACGTTGTTATAATGTGTGGAATGACTGCTGCTTTTACTTCTTTATTTGGAACACCTATGGCAGCTACTATTTTTTCTATGGAGGTTATAAGTGTTGGAATTATGCACTATTCGGCACTTGTTCCTTGTGCTATCGCAGCTCTTGTTAGTAGAGGCGTTTCTAGCATATTTGAAATATCTAGCGAATCATTTGCCGTTAGTCAGATACCGGAATTGTCAATAATCTCTTCTGGTGAAATATTTCTTCTTGCTATACTTTGTGCAGGTGTTAGCGTTGTATTTTGTATTATTTTACACAAAACAGAACATTTATTTCGCAAACATCTCAGAAACCACTATTTAAGAATTTTATTCGGTGGGTTTATTGTTTTAGCATTAACATACATTGTATATAAACTTACTGGTGAAACTCTCTATAATGGTGCCGGTATGGATATTATTGCAAGAGCTATAGACAACGGACGTACCAACTGGTACGATTTTATCCTAAAAATGATTTTTACTGCAATTACTATTGCTGCTGGATACAGAGGAGGGGAGATTGTTCCCTCGTTCTTCGTTGGGGCAACCTTTGGTTGCTTATTTGGTAACATTATTGGTCTTTCACCGTCACTTTGTGCTGCTGTTGGACTTATTTCAGTTTTTTGTGGTGTTACCAACTGTCCTATAACTTCATTGCTTATAGGATTTGAGCTTTTCGGTACAGATGGACTACCATATTATTTATTGGCTGTTTCGGTTAGTTATATGCTTTCTGGATATTATGGACTATACCAAAGCCAAAAAATAGTATATTCAAAATATAAATCAGAGTATATAAATACTAATACTCATAAATAAGTAAGGAGGCTGAATATAAATGGAGTCATACGATTTTTTAGTTATAATTGCTGCAATTTTAATTTCAACAAAAGTTCTTGGTCTTTTCTCTAGAAAGATACATATGCCACAGGTAGTTGGTGCTTTAGTCGCCGGTATTATCTTAGGACCTTCTGTTTTAGGTGCTGTTTCTGGAACTTCTAGTTCTGAATTTTTGGCTGTTATGTCTAAGATAGGTGTTATCTTACTTATGTTTATGGCTGGTATTGATACAGACATAAAAGAACTTAAAAAAACAGGTTTCGCATCATTCGTTATTGCTATGATAGGTGTTATCGTTCCTTTAATAGGTGGATATTTAACTTATGTTGGTTGCATTGATGAATATAATGGTAGTGCTGATGAAATATTGAAAGCTGTTTTTGTCGGCGTTGTTCTTACTGCTACTTCTGTTAGTATTACAGTTGAAACACTTAGAGAAATGGGTAAACTTCAAGGTAGAATGGGTACTGCTATATTAGGTGCTGCTATCATTGATGATATTGTTGGTATCATTGTTCTTACAATTATCACTAGCTTTAAAGACCCTAATGTTGCTATTCTTGATGTTGTATTGAAAATAGTTCTTTACTTCATTATGATTGTTGTTGTTGCGTTTGTTGTTCATATTTTTGCAAATATTATCAACAAAAATAATAATTTCAGAAGAATTGCAATTTATAGTCTTGCTGGCTGTCTTATACTCTCTTATGTTTCAGAAGTATACTTTGGTGTTGCTGACATTACAGGTGCTTACTTCGCTGGTCTTATTCTTTGTAACCTTGGTATAAAAGAGTATGTTGCTAAGAAAATGACTGTGGTTTCTTATATGATGTTTTCACCTATATTCTTCGCAAGTATAGGTTTTGACACAAATCTTCATCAATTATCATCAGGAATTGTTATTTTTGCAATAATTCTTCTTCTTGTTGCTATCGCTACAAAAATTATTGGTTGTGGTATTGGTGCAAAGATTTGTAAGTTCTCTAACAAAGATGCTTTGAACATTGGTATAGGTATGGTTTCAAGAGGTGAGGTTGCTCTTATCGTTGCTCAAAAAGGTGTTGAACTTGGTCTTTTAAGTACAGAGTTATTCCCTGCTGTTATCCTTGTTGTTATTGTTACAACGCTTATAACACCTATATTGCTTAAGTTTACGGTTAAGTAAAAATTGATTTAGTAGTATGTTTATAAATTAGAATGAAAAAACAGCTGTCTTCGGGTTTTTAAACCTTGAAATAGCTGTTTTTTTTGATGAAAATTTGATTTCTAAAGACTATATCGCTTTTAAAGTCAGTGTTATAGTTAAAATTTATTTTTTTACAGATAGGTTATACTGTACTTATCGACTATTTTTTATTTTATTCCGATATTATAAACCCAATGATGTGTGAAATATATATCCTTATCTACAAAATATGGCGAAAAGCCTGTGACTTCTCCTTTTTCTATGTCATTTCTTATAAGTTCGCAAACTTGCTCTCTTACTTCAATTGGTGTCTTTGTGAGTTCTAACCAATTTTCTAATGACACTTTTATGTCTGTTACTTCTTGCATTTCTATGTACCTATCTAAAATTTTATTTTTTTGTTTTTGGTGCATAGTCTTTCATATCGGGTATAGCTCCACCTGAAACTGCCCAAATATATAAACTTGCAACGCTACAATAGGGTGTAAATCTTTTTTTATATTTCTCAAAAAGCTTACGGTCAATTTTCCTATGATGATAAATCATACGCAATCCCCTTTGGATTGCTAAATCGTCAAAACTAAAAATATTTTGACGTTGTAAGCAAAACAGTAAAATCATTTCTGCTGTCCATACACCTATGCCTTTTAGTTTTGTAAGCTCTTTGATTGCGTCACTGTCTGACATTTCTTTTACAGCCGATATATTAAATTCATTACTAATTACTTTTCTTGCAAAATCTTTTAACAGGCGAGATCTCTTCCGATCTCGCCTGTTATTAAATTCATTACTAATTACTTTTCTTGCAAAATCTTTTATATATTCTGCTTTCCTAAAAGATATGCCTATTGATTGTAGCGACTCTACATCTAAATTATTTAAAGTTTCTGCTGTTAGCTTTTCTAATTTTTCATTTAGTCTATTCCATATTGTCGCTAATGCTTTGTTTGAAATTTGTTGCCCGATAATATGATGAACGACAGCAGAAAATAAGTCGGTATCTACTGTTCTTTCTACATAACCGATTTTGTCAATTATTTCGGCTAGTTTCTTATCTTTTGATTTTAGGTAACATATTTCTTTTTCACCATACTTGAAGTACATAAAATATCACCTTGCTTTCTTTCTGATTATATCACATTATTTGCGAAAATGATAGTATACATTGTCAAAATGAATTTTTGCAAATTGGATACAAATTATTAAATAAACTATATTTAAAATAATAAAATTGTTTGCTTTGGTTAACTTTTTGTATGCTTGTTATATATTAAACAAGAATTGAAAAATAATGCGAAAAAATAAGAAAAATAAAAAATTTTTTTGTTATTAAATTTTATGTTCCGGGCAAATAAAAAAAATAAAAAAATTTTGAAATTTTAAAAGATGTACGTAAAATTTTGAGATAATTTGCCGAATTTTAAACATTTTTGATTTAAAGTTGTATTTAATTCAAAAATATTTGTTTGTACAAATATTTTTGAACAATAATGAATATATTTTTATTGATTCATTTGTTTAATTTTTATCAACGCTTGTACTTTATATGAAATTGTATTATCATATATGTATATAGAAGTGTTTTAAGGAGGTTAAAAAATGAAAGCGTTAACTTTTAAACGTGGCGTTCACCCACCAGATTCTAAACATTATACAAATCAAAAACCTATTCAAATTTTAATGCCTACAGTTGACTCTGATATTGTTATCCCTATGAGCCAACATATCGGAGCACCTTGTGAACCTATTGTTGCAAAAGGTGATAGAGTTTTACTTGGTCAGAAAATTGCTGAAAGCTCTGCTTTTGTTTCTGCACCTATTCACGCATCTGTTTCTGGTACTGTGAAAGAAATTAAATCTGTACTTACTCCGTCTGGAGCTATGTCTAATGCTATTGTTATAACTAATGACGGCTTATATGAGGAAGACCCTTCACTTGGTACAGATACTGACTATGAAACTTTTTCTAGAGAAAAAATTATCGAAAAAGTTAAAAATGCCGGTATCGTTGGTCTTGGTGGTGCTGGTTTCCCTACACACATAAAGCTCAATCCTGCTCCTGACAAAAAAATTGATTCAATTATTGTTAATGCTGCAGAGTGTGAACCTTATCTTACAACTGACCACAGGATTCTTCTTGAAAAAACTGACAGAGTTGTTAAAGGTCTTGAAATTGTTTTGAAACTTCACCCAGATGCTCACGGTTATATCGCTGTTGAAACAAACAAACCGGACGCTATTGATGTTCTTACAAAGGCAACAGCTAACAATAGCAAAATTACTGTCTGTCCTGTTCAGACTAAATATCCTCAGGGTTCTGAAAAACAGATGATTTATGCTATTACTAAAAGAGAAGTACCTTCTGGTAAATTGCCTGCTGACGTTGGTTGTATCGTTGACAACGTTGATACAATTCTTGCTATCGAAAGAGCAGTTGTTAAAGACCGTCCACTTATGAGAAGAATTGTTACTCTTACCGGTGGTGCTGTTAAAAATCCTGGTAACTATCAAGTTCGTATTGGTATGAGCTTTAGAGAGCTTATTGATATGGCCGGTGGATTTGTTGAAGAACCTGCTAAAGTTATTGCAGGTGGTCCTATGATGGGTATTGCTGTGTATTCACTTGATGTTCCTATTATCAAAACATCTTCTGCAATATTATGTCTTACAAAAGACGAAGCTATTCTTCCTGAAGAAAGCAATTGTATAAGATGTGGTAAATGTGTTGGTGTCTGTCCTATGGGGCTTATGCCTCTTGAACTTAACAGCGACGTTATCGCTAAGGACTATGAAGCATTTGATAAAAACCACGGTCTTGACTGTATCGAGTGTGGTTCTTGCTCTTATGTCTGTCCTGCAAAAAGACACCTTGCTCAATCCATTAGAGTTACTAAAAGAGCCGTTATGGCTATGAAAAAGAAGAAATAAACGGAGGACTGAACAATGGATAATTCTAAATTTATAGTTTCATCAACTCCTCATATTCGTTCCGGTAATTCAACTAATACGATAATGAGAGATGTTATTATTGCCTTAAGTCCTGCTGCAATTATGGGAATTTTGGCTTTTGGTTTAAAAGCACTTTTGCTTATTTGTGTTTCTATCGCCTCTTGTATATTATTTGAGGCTGGTTTTCAGAAATTTACTAAACAAAAAGTTACTGTACACGACCTTTCTGCTGTTGTTACAGGTCTTTTGCTTGCTATGAACTTGCCTGTTGAGGCTCCTATCTGGGTTCCTATCGTTGGTGGGTTCTTTGCTATCGTTATCGCTAAACAGTTATTTGGTGGATTAGGACAAAACTTTATTAACCCTGCACTTGCTGCCAGAGCTTTCTTAGTTGCTTCTTATCCAACAAGTATGACAGGCTCTGCTTTTACTGCTCCTGTTTGGCTTACTGACTTTACAACTTGGATTTCTAACGGTTTTACTACTGTTGACGCTACAAGCTATGCAACTCCACTTGCTCAAATTAAAGAGTCCGGTTTTACACCTGTTTCTAATGACATCGTAAACGCTTTACTTGGTAATGTTGGCGGTTGTATCGGTGAAACTTGTGCTGTTGCTCTTATAATCGGTGGTATTTACCTTTTAATTCGTAAAGTTATTTCTTGGAGAATTCCTGTTACATATATCGCTACTGTGTTCATCTTGACTTGGGCATTCGGTAGAGTTCCTGTGTATGAAATATTTATCGGTGGTCTTATGCTCGGTGCGTTCTTTATGGCTACTGATTACAGTTCTTCTCCTGTTACTCCTGTTGGTCAAATTATTATGGGTATTGGCTGTGGTATCTTGACTGCTCTTATCAGAGTTTACGGTGGATACCCAGAGGGTGTTTCTTATTCAATCCTTATAATGAACCTTGCTGTTCCTTTGATTGACAGATATACTAAACCAAAAGTATTCGGAGGAGGGAAAGCATAATGTCAAAAGCAATTATTAAACCTGGTATTGTTCTTCTTATAATTACTGTTATAGCTGCCGGTCTTTTGGGTGCTGTCAATTCAGCTACTAAAGAGGCTATCGCAGAACAGGAGAAGTTAGCTACTGAAAGCTCTATGAAAAAAGTCCTTGCATCGGCTGATAGTTTTAATGAAACTAGCAAGGTTGAAAATGATGACTACAAAGATATTAAGGAATATACAGAGGGTGTAGATGCAAATGGAAATACCGTTGGATATACTTTCTCTGTTTCTACTAAAGGGTTTAGCACTGGTTTAAACCTTATGATTGGTATTGATACTGACGGTGTTATTACAGGTATTGACGTTTTATCTCACGGCGAAACTCCTGGTCTTGGTGCTAATGCTACTAATGATGAATTTAAAGAACAATTTGCCGGCAAATCTGGTGAAATTGGAGTTTCTAAAGGTAATGCCGGTGAAAATGAAATTCAAGCTATTACCGGTGCTACTATAACTTCAAGAGCTGTTACTAATGCTGTTAATAACGTATCTGATTATTATGAAAAAGTAGTCAAAGGAGGGAATAACTAATGAATCCTTTAAAAATATTGAAAAATGGCATAATTGACGATAACCCTACCTTTGTTCAAGTAATTGGTATGTGTCCGACTCTTGCTGTTACTACAAGTGCTATAAACGGTATTGGTATGGGTCTTTCAACTATGGCTGTTCTTGTCTGTTCAAATATGGTTATCTCTTTGATTAGAAAATTTGTGCCGGACCAAGTTAGAATACCTGCTTACATCGTTGTAATCGCAAGTTTTGTTACTATTATTCAAATGCTTTTACAGGCTTTCTTGCCTTCATTAAACGCATCTCTTGGTCTTTTCATTCCTCTTATCGTTGTAAACTGTATAATCCTTGCTCGTGCTGAGGCTTTTGCTTCTAAAAATGGGGTTATCGCCTCTATGTTTGACGGTATTGGTATGGGTCTTGGTTTTACTTTTGCCCTTGGTTTAATTGGTATCGTAAGAGAATTACTTGGAAGTGGTTCTATATTTGGACTCTCTATTCTTCCTGAGGCTTTCCCTCAGACTATAATTATGATTCTTGCCCCTGGTGCTTTCTTTACTCTTGCTTTTCTTATGATGCTTATTAAGAAAATCAAAGGCAACTATTAAAAGGAGGTTTAGGAGATGGAAGAAATTAATTTTATTACACTATTTTTAGGTGCAATATTTGTAAATAACTTTGTATTATCTAAATTCTTAGGTATTTGCCCATTCCTTGGTGTTTCTAAAAAAGTTGAAACGGCTGCCGGTATGGGTATTGCAGTTACTTTTGTAATGACTATCGCTTCTGCTGCGACTTGTCTTGTATACAATTATATTTTAGTTCCATTGGATATAAGCTATTTATACAACATCGCATTTATTTTGATAATTGCTTCTCTTGTTCAGTTTATCGAAATGTTTATCAAAAAATCTTCACCAACTCTTTATCAGGCTTTAGGTGTATATCTTCCACTGATTACTACTAACTGTGCTGTGCTTGGTGTTACTGTTTCAAGTATGCAGGATTTAGAGGCTCTTGGAGATGTTACTTTTGGTATTAAATTTGCATATTCCCTTGTTTATGGTGTTGGTGCTGCTCTTGGTTTCACACTTGCTATTGTACTTTTCGCCGGAATAAGAGAAAGAATTGCAAGAAACAACATTCTTCCTATTGCAAAAGGTTTCCCTATTGCACTTATTACTGCTGGATTAATGTCTATATCATTTTTAGGCTTTTCAGGTCTTTTATAAGAGGAGGAATTGAAAATGGATTTTAATAGTATACTTTACCCTGTTTTAAGTATCGGTGGGCTTGGTATTATCTTAGGTCTCGGACTTGGCTTTGCAGGGGTTAAATTTAAAGTTAAACAAGATGAAAGAATCCCTAAAGTAAGAGAGTGTCTTCCCGGAGCAAACTGTGGTGGTTGTGGATTTGCCGGTTGTGACGCTTTTGCTGAAGCTGTTGTTACCGGTAAAGCTAAAACTAACGGCTGTCCTGTTGGTGGTGCTGCTGTCGGTGCAAAGGTTGCTGCTGTTATGGGAGTTGAAGCTGTTGAGTCTGAAAGAATGGTTGCTTTTGTTAAATGTGCAGGTAACTGTGATGTAAGCTCAACTAAATATGAATACTATGGAATGGACGACTGTTCTATGGAAAATGCTTTAGCTGGTGGTGCAAAGGGTTGCTCTTATGGCTGTCTTGGTGACGGTAACTGTGTTAAGGCTTGTAACTTTGGTGCAATTTCTGTTGTAAACGGTGTTGCGGTTGTTGACAAGGAAAAATGTACTGCTTGCGGTCAATGTGCTGCTGTCTGTCCTAAAGGACTTATTGATATTATTCCTTACAACAGTCAAGTTCACGTTGCTTGTAATTCAAAAGACAATGGTAAAACTGTTCGTGCAAACTGCTCTGCCGGTTGTATCGGTTGTACTTTATGTCAAAGAAATTGTGAACACGACGCTGTACACATTGAGAGTTTTCTTGCTAAAGTTGATTATGACAAGTGTGTAAACTGTGGTGCTTGTACAGAAAAATGTCCTACAAAAGCAATAAAAAAATTATAGTGAAAAGTGATAAAGGGATTGCCAACGGCAATCCTTTTAATTTTTGAGTTATAATCTGATTTAATTGGAAATTTGTATATTTGCCTACGATGTGCCACTTAAAATCGGAAAGAAGTCGGACAGTGTAAGCGACTTTTGTGTAGTAAAAGTGTTGATATAGTTTATAGGTCTGGGTAACGTCCACGGTTTTGAAAGGTTTTTGTAAAAAAAGATTATAATTTGTTGACTAATCGTAATAAATTTGTTATCATAAGGTTGTATGTGGTTCGATAATCATAATTTATCAAGGAGGACTTTAATGATGTGTCTAATTAAAAGACTTTTTTCTGTACTTCTGATAGTGACATTTTGTGCTGGTTTTAGTGGTTGTTCTGATAATGAAAAAAAGGGATTGACTACTCAAGAGGGTAAACTTATTTGGGGTACAAATGCAACTTTTGAACCTTATGAGTATATGGAAGGAGATAAAGTTGTGGGTATAGATGCAGAAATAGCTGACGCTATTGCTGAAAAGCTTGGACTTGTTGCTCAAGTTGAAAATATGGAATTTACAATGGTTATTCCTGCTCTTGTAACTAATAAAATTGATATGGGTCTTTCTGGTATTACAGTTAGTGACGAACGAAAAAGAAATGTTGATTTTTCTGATACTTACTATGATGCCGGTCAATCTATTGTTGTTAGAAAAGATTCTGACATTAAGTCGGCTTCTGACCTCCAAGGTAAAGTTATTGGTGTTCAAAGTGGTACGACTGGTGATGAATATGTTTCTGACCCTGAAACAGGTGTCAATCCTGCTAGTGTTGAAAGATTTTCAAGCGCTCCGGACGCAGCACAATCTTTGAATACTAAAAAGATTGATGCAGTTGTTATAGATGACGGACCTGCTCAAAAACTTGTTGAGGCAAATGACAAACTTACAAAACTTCAAGAAAAACTTACCTCAGAAGAATATGCTATCGCAATTAAAAAAGATAACACAGAACTCTTAAATGCTGTAAATGAAGCTATCAGAGAAATGAAAGAAAGTGGACAGCTTCAACAAATTATAGATAAGTATTTTGCTGAACAATGACAAACTAAAATAATAAAAAAAGGAACGGATAAAATGGAAAATAATATATTATACGATATATTTGCCTTTTTTACTTCTCCAGAAACAGCTCAGAATTGGATGGGGCATTTATATGACAACTTTATAAAAGATGACAGATGGACTTGGCTTTTAAATGGTTTATGGGTAACTATTCAACTTACAGTTTGTGCATTTATTTTGGGGCTTATCCTTGGTATTATTATCGCAATTATAAGAATAAGCCACGACCAGAATGTAGACTTTGTTGCTGTTAGTTTCTCCCAAAAAGTTAAAAAATTTATTCTTAATGTTGCAAACTTGATTTGTAAAATATATTTAACTGTAATTCAAGGTACACCGACTATAGTTCAGATAATGATAATATATTTCGTTATTTTTGCTGAATCTACCAATAAACTTGGAGTTGCTATTTTGGGCTTTACAATAAACTCAAGTGCTTATATCGCTGAAATTATACGTGGTGGTATAAAAAGTGTTGACAAAGGTCAAATGGAGGCTGGTAGAAGTCTTGGTTTTGGTTATGTTCCAACTATGTTTTATGTTATAATACCTCAAGCACTCAAAAATGCTTTACCTGCTTTATGTAATGAACTTGTTGTTCTTCTTAAAGAAACTGCTGTTGCAAGTATGATTGCTATGCAAGACCTTTTGGCTGCAGCTATATTGATTAGAAGTCGTACATACAATGTATTCTTACCTCTTATAGCTGCCGCTATTATTTATCTTGTTATTGTAACTATAATAAGAATGCTTCTTACACGTCTTGAAAGGAGGCTAAATAAAAGTGAACGATAATAAGCCTTTAATAAAAGTCGAAAAACTTACTAAAAAATTTGATGAAAATTTTGCTGTTGATAACTTAAATAATGATATTATGAACGGTGAAGTTGTTGTTATAATTGGTCCTTCTGGCTCCGGTAAATCAACTTTTTTAAGATGTCTTAATCTTATTGAAATGCCTACAAGCGGTCATATATTCTTTGAGGGTACAGATATAACTGACCCTAAAAATGATATAAACAAATTAAGACAAAAAATGGGAATGGTATTCCAACAATTCAACCTTTTCCCTCATATGACAATAATGAAAAATCTTACGCTTGCTCCTATGAAGCTTTTGAAAAAAAGCAAGGCAGATGCCGAAAAGAAAGCTATGGAACTGTTAAAGAAAGTTGGTCTTGCTGATAGGGCTAACGCTTATCCTAATCAGCTCTCCGGTGGGCAAAAGCAAAGAATTGCTATCGTACGTGCTTTATGTATGGAACCTGATGTTATGCTATTTGATGAACCTACATCTGCTCTTGACCCGGAAATGGTTGGCGAAGTTCTTGACGTTATGAAATCTCTTGCAAAAGAAAATATGACTATGGTTGTTGTCACTCACGAAATGGGTTTTGCCAGAGAAGTTGCTACAAGAGTTGTTTTTATGGAAAAAGGTAAAATTATTGAGGAAAATACACCAGATGTATTCTTTGATAATCCTAAAAGTGAACGACTTAAAATATTCCTTGACAAAGTCCTTTGATTTTTATACCCCTTATTTGGGGTATTTTTTTATTTGTTGAAAAATTCTATAGCTTTTTTGTAAATTGGTAGATTGAATTATAAGAAATAGATATTTCTATTATAAAAATATAGTTTTCGTTTGAATAGTAAAGTTTATAATGCTTTTAAAATCTTAGTAGAGTATTTTTTGTTTTTCAAAATTGAATAATTAAAACATTGGGTAATATGGTTAAAATTAATAGATAACTATAAAAAAATAGTTTGATATAATCAAAATAACGAAAAAATGATGTATAAAAAGATGAGTGAATTGTTTTATTTTGTATATAATATCTAAATGTGTTTTTTTGTTGATTGCTTTATTTAGGAAAAGTAACAATTAATCTTTTTGAAAATTATTTATAATTGAACAATATTAAATTTTATGGTATAATATGGGGTATATAAATATTACAGGAGGTTTTTTGTTATGAAAGGTATTATTACTGTTATTGGTAAAGACAGCGTTGGTATTATTGCAAAGGTATGTACATATCTTGCTGAGGAAAATATTAATATTCTTGATATTTCCCAAACTATTATTAATGGGTATTTTAATATGATGATGATTGTTGATGTTTCTCAAAACTCTGCTAAGTTTGAGGCAACTGTTGAAGAACTTAAAAAACTCGGCGAAGAAATCGGTGTTGATATACGACTTCAATCTGAAGCAATTTTTAACAGTATGCACAGAATTTAATTGACTGGGGGATATTACAATGATTTCACGTTATGAAGTTCAAGAAACAAACAAAATGATTCAAGAAGCTAACCTTGATGTACGTACTATTACTATGGGTATCAATCTTCTTGATTGTGTTGATTCTGATGTTAAAAAACTTAATGATAAAATTTATGATAAAATTACTAAAAGTGCTGCAAATCTTGTTTCTACTGGTGAGGACATTTCAAAAGAATTTGGTGTACCTATCGTAAACAAGAGAATTTCTGTTACACCTATTAGCCTTGTTGGGGCTAATCTTGACACTGCTGGATTTGTTTCTATTGCAAAAACTCTTGATAGAGCTGCTAAAGAGGTTGGTGTAAACTTTATTGGTGGTTACTCTGCTCTTGTACATAAAGGCAGCACTAAAAGTGACATCGCACTTGTTAGAAGTATCCCAGAAGCACTCACAGTTACTGACAGAGTTTGTTCTTCTGTCAACGTTGGTACTTCCAGAAATGGTATAAATATGAATGCTGTTAAAAAAATGGGACAAATTATTAAAGAAATGGCTTTTATGACTAAAGACCAAGGTTCTATTGCTTGTGCTAAATTTGTTGTATTCTGTAACGCTGTTGAAGATAATCCTTTTATGGCTGGTGCTTTCCACGGTGTTGGTGAGAGAGATTTAGTTATAAATGTTGGTGTAAGTGGTCCAGGGGTTGTTAAACGTGCTTTAGAAAATGTACGTGGTGCTGATTTTGAAACTCTTTGCGAAACAGTTAAGAAAACTGCTTTTAAAATTACAAGAGTTGGTCAGCTCGTTGCTCAAGAGGCTTCTGAAAGACTTGGTGTTCCTTTTGGTATAATTGACCTTTCACTTGCTCCTACTCCTGCTGTTGGTGACAGTATTGCCGAAATATTTAATGAAATGGGTCTTGAACAAGCCGGTGCCCCTGGTACAACTGCTGCCCTTGCTATGCTTAACGATAATGTTAAAAAAGGCGGTATTATGGCATCTTCTTATGTTGGTGGTCTTAGTGGTGCGTTTATCCCTGTAAGTGAAGACCACGGTATGATTGAGGCTGCTGAAATGGGTGCCCTTACTCTTGAAAAACTTGAGGCTATGACTTGTGTTTGTTCTGTTGGTCTTGATATGATTGCTATTCCTGGTTCAACTTCTGCTGAAACTATATCAGGTATTATCGCTGACGAAATGGCTATTGGTATGATAAACAACAAAACTACTGCTGTTAGACTTATCCCTGCTGTTGGTAAAGAGGTTGGAGATTCTGTTGAATTTGGCGGTCTTTTGGGATATGCTCCTGTTATGCCTGTTAATAAATATAGCTGTGAGGCATTTATTAAGAGAGGCGGAAGAATCCCTGCTCCTGTTCACAGTTTTAAAAACTAAATTTTTGCATATAATTTCTTTAAGACTTAAAACCTTGAAAATAGACTTCAATTTTTAAATATGTTATGAAATTGTTCTTTTTGAAAAATTAAATTTGATGAAGGACAGCATTATTTTGGAGTTTGAAAAATCAAGGTTTTAAGTTCTCTAAAGATTTATAAATAAAATTGTATTATTATATGGAGGCTTTTTAGATTATGGATTTGAAAAGTTTAAAATGTTCTGATGTTTTATACTATTTTGAGGAAATTAGTAAAATACCTAGAGGCTCTGGAAATGAAAAGGCTGTAAGTGATTATGTGGTCGATTTTGCTCAAAAGAAAGGTCTTTGGGTGAAACAAGATGACGCTTTAAATGTTATCATTAAAAAGCCTGCAAGCGTTGGTTTTGAAAATACCCCTGCTGTTATAATTCAAGGTCATCTTGATATGGTCTGCGAAAAAAATAATGATGTTGTTCACGATTTTACAAAAGACCCTATTGAACTTATATATGATGGTGACTTTATAAAGGCAAATGGTACAACTCTTGGTGGTGATGACGGAATTGCTGTTGCTATGGGACTTGCATTGCTTGCTGACGACTCTATTCAGCACCCAAAACTTCAAGTTATTTTTACAACAGATGAAGAAGTTGGTATGTGTGGGGCAACTGCTCTTGATGAAAATTTAATTGACGGTGATATTCTTCTTAATATTGATTCTGAACAAGAAGGCGTGTTTACTGCCGGTTGTGCCGGTGGTGTTAAAGCACATACTCATTTGCCTATTGTGTATGAAAAACAAAATAGCGACCTTGTATCTTATGAAATTATGATAAATGGTTTAAATGGTGGACATTCCGGTATAGATATTGATAAGGGTAGGGCAAATGCTAATATTCTTATGGCTAGACTTTTACTTTCTATATTTGAAAAATTTGACGCCAACTTGAATTATATTTCTGGTGGAATAAAAGATAATGCTATTCCTAGAGAATCAATATCAATTATATCTTTTGACAGCAAAAACCTTGCTGACATTGAAAAACATATTTCTGAAATGAATAAAGTTTTCTTAAACGAATTTAGAAATACTGACAAGGATATAGCTATTAAGTTTGTTGAAACAAAAAAACAAGAATTATGCTTTTCAAACCAAACAACAAACAGCGTTATTTCAATAATTATGCTTATCCCTAATGGTATCCAGTCTATGAGTTTTGATGTTCCTGGGCTTGTTGAAAGTTCTAACAACCTTGGTTCAGTTAAAACTATTGACAATGAAGTTATTTTTGTTTGTGCAGTTAGAAGCGTTGTCGCTTCCAGAAAATATTTCTTGTTTAATCAAATAAAAAGAATTTCTGAACTTGCAGGGGCAACATTTACTTATGTTGGAGATTACGCTGCTTGGGAATATAAAGAAAAATCTCTTATCAGAGAACTTTGTATCCAAACTTATGAAAGTATGTTTAATAAAAAGGCTGAAGAAGAAATTGTACACGCCGGTCTTGAGTGTGGTATATTTGCTAAGAAAAAACCTGACTTAGATATGGTTTCTTTTGGACCTGACTTGTTTGATATTCATACACCTAAAGAAAGAGCAAGTATTTCATCTATTGAGAGATGTTGGAACTTTTTACTTGAAGTCCTTAAAAAAATAAAATAATTCGGATAAAAGTGTAGGTGATTCTATGAAACTACCTTGGGATAAAAATTATATTAAAATTGCTTTTCACGTCGTTGTGACAGTTATTATTATATATGCACTTAAATATTGTGTTGATTTTTTGGCCTACACGGTTACTAATTTAGACCAAATATTTATGCACGTTGGAAATTTCTTTGATTGGTTATTTTCTGTTGGTGCTGTACTTGTTATTGCGTTTGTAATATCATATATACTTGACCCTGTTGTTGATATGTTTCAAAACAAATATGACTACATCTCAAACAGGTATATTTTGCCTAAAATTAAGAATAACAAAAAAATTAAAGATTTTATACTTAAATCCAGAGTTAAAAATCGTAAAAAAGAAAATAATGCTAAAAATAAGATTATATATAAAAAAAGAACGGCCGGAACCGTTATTACATTTTTAGTTATAATTTTTATACTTTACATTTTTGTTAATTATATTGTTGGTGAAATTAATAATACAGAGGGTAATGATGTTATTGATAGTACAATAAATTTTGTAAATGATACATTTAATGATTTTTCAAAAACTTATGCTAATCTTGAAACAAAGATGAAAGATTATGGAGTATTTGAGTATGCTGAAAAATATATTCATTCATTTACAAGCGAATTTACTAAATTTGTTTCAAACATCGGTAACGGTATGGTTGATTTTATTTATTCTTTCGGTACAGGATTTTTGAATGTACTTATTGGATTTGTAATTGCTTTTTATTTCCTTAGAGATAAAGAAGTTATTAAACATAAATTTTCTGAAATATTTAAAACTTTTACCCCTAACAGATTTAGCCGAATGTTACTAAATGCTATTGGTGATGTTGATGCTGTATTCTCTGGATACATCAGAGGGCAAGTTATCGATGCTTCTATTATGTCAATACTTATAAGTGTTGGTCTTAGTATTGTTGATGTTGATTTTGCTATTATAATTGGTATCGTATCAGGATTTGCTAATGTTATTCCTTATTTTGGTGCGTTCGTTGCATTTGTTCTTGCTGTTTTTGTTACGTTATTGAGTGGTACGCCTATTAAGGCTCTTTATGCTGCAATAATAATATTAATTTTGCAACAGCTTGACGGAGTTGTTATTGGCCCTAAAGTTGTTGGGGAAAATGTTAAGTTGAGTCCTGTTCTTGTTATTATCGCTTTGACCGTTTCTGCTGAACTCTTTGGACTTTGGGGAATGGTCCTTGCTGTGCCTGTTTTTGCTACTATAAAACTTTTTGCCGAAAGATTTTATGCTAGACAGAAAAACAGAAGAGAAAGCAAACTTACAACGATAGAATAATTTGAATAATTATTTATTTTGGTGGCTGTTGCACTAAAAATCTTAAAGCCCTTTTGATTATAAAAAGGCTTTATAATTGATTTTTGTGTGACAGCCCATTGTTTTATATTATATTTGAAAAGAGGGTTTCGTAATGACAAATATGACGGAAGGTTCGACAACTAAAATTTTATGGAAATTTTCTATACCTATGTTTATAAGCGTTATATTTCAACAAATTTACAACATAGCAGATACGGTTATAGCTGGCAAATATGTTAATTCTAATGCCTTAGCTGCTATAGGTGCGTCATATCCTATTACTATGATTTTTATGGCTATCGCAACAGGTATAAACATAGGTGCATCGGTAATTATATCTCAACTTTTTGGTGGTAAACATTTTGAAAAAATGAAAACAGCTATATTTACTTCTATAATAACGACAACTATCCTTAGCTTTATTATTACTATTGTTGGTCTTTTCTCTTGTGACTATATGCTCGAAATATTAGATACACCTTATGAACTTATGGAGGGAGCTTCCTTATATCTTTCGATTTACATACTTGGTATGTTCTTTTTATTTTTATACAATATATGTAATGGTATTTTTGTCGCACTTGGAAATTCTAAAACACCTTTATATCTTTTGATTGTGTCTTCTATACTAAACATTATACTTGACCTTGTTTTTGTTATTCAATTTAACTTTGGTGTTGCAGGTGTTGCTTGGGCAACATTTATTGCACAAGGGATTTGCTCTATTGTATCTTTAGTTATATTATTAAAAGGAATTACTAATGTTAAATGTGACAAATATAAAAAATTCTCTTTTGCTATGCTTGCTAAAATTTCTTACGTTGCTATACCTAGTATCATACAACAAAGTGTTATATCCATAGGAAACCTCTTTATTCAAAACAAAGTTAATAGCTTCGGTTCAAACGTTATTGCCGGATATACGGCAGCAATTAAACTAAATACTTTCTCTATAACTTCACTTACAACTCTTGGTAATGCAATATCTAGTTTTGCTGCTCAAAATCTTGGCGCTGGCAAAATTGACAGAGTTAAAAAGTGCTTTAAATCTGGTACAATTATGTTATGGATTGTATCTATTCCTTTTATAATATGTTTTGTTTGGTTCGCTGATGAAATGATTGGTATATTTATTAATTCTACTGATGAAAATTATTATCAAATTATTGATGAAGGCTCTAAATTTTTATTAATTACATCACCTTTTTATCCTGTTATTGCTATTAAATTTGTTTCTGATGGTATTTTGCGTGGTGCAGGGCTAATGCTTCAATTTATGATTTCAACCCTTACGGATTTCCTTTTAAGAGTTATACTTGCTTTTATACTCTCTATTCCTTTTGGGGCAGAGGGAATTTGGCTTGCTTGGCCTGTTGGTTGGTCTATTGCTGTTGTTCTCTCTTATATGTTCTATCTCAAAGGAGATTGGAAAAAGAAATTTATAAATTAAATTTATATAACTGTTGTTATATTGGCGATATATAACGTTATTTTATTTATAGGAGTTATTTATGAATGATAAAATATATGTTTTTGATGGGACATTTTTTGGATTTTTTTCAGTTGTATTTGAGTGTTTTTCTAAAAAAAATTTTGATTGCAAAATACAAGATGAATTTATGATACAAGAAAGTCTATTATATGAATATCAGAAAATAGAAGCAGACTTTACAAAGGCTGAAAGGGTCGCCAATGGAATAAAAAATAAAATTTCTAAAGTAGCCTTTGAAAATATTAACTTTGCTTTTCTTGGGACTAATGAAAATAGGTTTACTGATATTTTGAAATATATTAGGCTTGGTTTTAAAGTTGGACAAAGTGTTGACAATTATAAAAGTTATGACTATGTTTTAAATGTTTTAAAGGCAAGGCGAACAGTCGCTCAAGAGGCTCATTTACTTACAGGATTTATGCGATTTTCTGAAACTAAAGAAAAAGTTTTATATTCTAAAATTGCACCGGACAACGATGTTATTGAAGTTGTTGCAGTTCATTTTGCCGACAGGTTTAAAAATGAAAAATGGATTATAAATGACGTTAAACGAAAAAAATGTGCTATATATGCAAACGGTGAATTTATTATACTTAATGATGTTGATGAACTTAACATATCTAATTCTGACGATGAGGAGCTTTGGCAAAATTTATGGAAAGAATTTTTCTCTGCTATCGCTATCGAAAACAGGCGAAACATTAAATTGCAAAATCAAATGTTGCCTAAGAAATTTAGAAAATATATGCCTGAATTTTTAAATGGTGTTAATTAATTTTTTAAAATGTCGATATATACTATATGACAAACGAATAAATGAAAATGGATATACATTCTTTTTTGAATGTATACGGAGGTGACCAGATTGAATAACAGCTATATTACAAATGATTATCCTATAAAAACTAATGTTGATTTTGAAAATATTGATAGCAAGCCTATTTCTATTGAAGAAGGCGAAGTTGCTGAGGCTACCGTTAAGGAAGATAACTCAAACGCAAACAGGGTTCGTCTTGAGTTTGAAAACGGTGAATCTATTTCTGTTGAAAAAAACAGTGTCAAAGTTGATGTTGGACAAAAAATATCTGTTGAAATAAAAGAAAATAATGGTGGTAAGCTTGTTATTAAACAAGTTGATAACAAAGTTTCTGAGAAAACAGGTTCAAATTTAGATAGTGGAACTCAAAATGTTGATTTGACATATAAAACGGTTTCTGCTGATTATCGTACGTTGTTATCAAAAATAAACGTGGCTTACACAAAGGAAAATGCTACTTATGCTAGATTTTTAAACGAAAACAATGTCGCTGTTCAGGCTGAAAATATTAAATCTTTGGCAGAAATAAAAAAGAATATCGATTATATCGTTAAAAATGCTGATGAAGATATTATCGGTAAAATTGAAGCAAGTGGTATAGATACTGGAAAATTATCACCAGATGTGTTATCTAAATTTGTTTTTGAAATAAAAAATAATGACTTGCTTTTTGATACAGAAGTGGGTGAAAATCCAGATTTTGCCTATGTTGATGATGAAAAGGCAGATGCTGTTGCTAAAAAATATATTGATGATAGCTCTAAAGATGAGGCTGGTAGCCGAGTAGATAGAACGGAAACGAGTTCTAGGAGTGAAGTTAGTAATAGAGTAAATAGAACGGACAACAGTTCAAGAAATGAAGTCAGTGACAGATTGAATAGAAACGATAACAGTTCTAGAAGCAATGTTAATTATGCAATTGACAGGACATATACAGGTTCAAGGAGTGAAGTTAGTGACCGAGTAGATAGAACAGACAACAGTTCAAGAAATGAAGTTAGTAACAAAAATGATAGAACAAATAATAGTTTTGAAAATGGAGTTGATAATCGAGTAGATAGAAACGAAAATAGTTTTGAAAATGGAGTTAATAACCGAGTAGATAGAAACGAAAACAGCTCTAAAAATGAAGTTAGTGATAGAGTAGATAGAAACGAAAATAGTTCTAAAAATGAAGTTAGTGACAGAGTAGATAGAAACGAAAATAGTTCTAAAAATGAAGTTAGTGACAAAAATGATAGAACAAATAATAGTTCTAAAAATGGAGTTAATAACCGAGTAGATAGAACGGACAACAATTCTAAAAACGAAGTTAATGACAGAGTGGACAGAACAGAAACGAACTCTAAAAACGAAGTTAATGGCCGAGTAGATAGAAACGAAAATAGTTCTAAAAATGAAGTTAGTGACCGAGTAGATAGAAACGAAAATAGTTCTAAAAATGAAGTTAGCGACAGAGTAGATAGAAACGAAAATAGTTCTAAAAATGAAGTTAGCGACAGAGTAGATAGAAACGAAAATAGTTCTAAAAATGAAGTTAGTGATAAAGTGGATAGAACAGACAACAGTTCAAGAAACGAAGTTAGTAACAGAGTAGGAAGAACAGAAACAAGCTCTAAAAACGAAGTTAGTAGCAGAGTGGACAGAACAGAAACAAGCTTAAAAAACGAAGTTACTAGCCGAGTAAACAGAGAAGAAAGTAGCCAAAGGAAAGAGGTTACTAGCCAAGTATCCAAGAACGAGGATAGTTCTTATAGTTCAGTTGATAAAAATATAACATCTGATGTCAAGTCTAATGAAAAGAATTTTGAATACAACTCTAAAGACAATAATTCTAAAGAGGACAATTCTCAAAATGAGGTTTCTAGTAAAAATAATGTAGAACAGAAATATGATTATAATAACCAGAATAATCAAAGAGTTGACATTAAAAAAATTCAGAAAAAATACCAGTTATCTGATGATGATATGCAAGAGGTTATTAAAAATATTATAAAGGCCGATGTGCCTATTAACGAAAAAAATGTTGAAGTTGTTGCATCAGCATACTCTAAAGCTGAAAAAATTGACACATTAGACGATAAAACAATTTTTAATCTTATTAAAAATGATAAGGATATTACAATCAAAAATATCTATATTGCTGAGCATACCTCTAAAAGTGATGTTTTGGCTAAAGATACTATGCCAGAAAAACAATGGGAACAGCTTAAACCGGAGGTTTTAAAGCTATTTAAACGTGAGGGCATTGAACAAACTAAGGAAAATATTGACGTTGCAAAAACATTTATTGAAAATGATATTCCTATAACTAAGGAAAATATCGAAAAAGTTGCTATGTTGAAAGACATAGAAAACAGTATTGATTTGGATAAGGTTGCCTTTGAAGCTGCTAAAAATATAAAACTTGATAAAAAATCAGACGAAGTTGACTTATTTAATTCATCAAAAGATGTAGAGGTAAAAGAACCTCAAAAATTATTTGAAGATTATCAAGAAATTATAAAAGTTATCCCTAAGATTAACACAGATACAATAAAAACTGTTTTGGATAAAAATGATATTTTGACACTTGAAAATCTTAAAACAGAAGTTGACAAGGATATTCAAGATATTGAAAGTAAACAAAGTTCAGAAGTAAAAAATGTTGATGTTAAAGATAATTCTATTGCATTAGAAAATAGGGTAGATACTACTAAAACAGATAATACTAAATACAAAAACGACCAAAATCTTACTCCTGAAGTTGTTACTGCAAAAAGACAGCTTGCAGAAATTCAACTTAAACTTACTACAGAGTCAGCTTTAAGGCTTGCCGGTAAGGGGCTTGATATTAATGTTATGCCTATTAAAGAGGCTGTTGAACAGCTTAAAGAACTTGAAACGGAAGTTTACAAAAGTAATCTTAATATAGTTGGTGCAGAGGTTTCTGATGAAAATGTTCAGAAGATGACAGAACTTTATGACAAAGTTGAAACGCTTGCACCTAGATATTCTGATAATGTTTATCGTGAAATTATTACTCACGATACTGATTTTACTATTGACGGTATTAATTCTGCTGTTAATGCTAAAATGGATAAAATTATCGATACATTTGATGCTTTTGCGACTGTTCCAAGCCAAAAGTTTGGGGATACATTCGCTGCCGTTTCAGACCAATTGGCTCACGTGCTTGAACTTAACGACATTACTGTTACTGATGATAATATTGACGCTGCAAAGATATTGTCACTTAATGATATGGATATAACTAGCGACAATATTTTACAAACTAAAGAAATTAATTTTAAAGTTTCAAAAACTTACAACAATTTACACCCGATTGTTGCTGCTGAAATGATTAAAGACGGTCTTAATCCTGTCGATATGAATATTGATGACGTTATATCTTACATAGACAAATTTGATGATGAATATTCTCAAGATTCAAAATCTCAAATTGCTGAAAATATTTTAAAGGTTGTTGAAAATAACCAGATTTCTAATACTGAAAAAGAAGCTGTTGTTTCTGTATATCGTATGCTTGATATGGTTTCTAAACATAGTAGTGCTGCTATCGGTACAGCTATTAAAAATAATGTTGAGCTTACCCTTGGAAACTTAATGGAGGCGTCTAAGGTATTTGAAAAAACGAAGAGTAAACAAGATTTTGATGTTGAGGTAAATGACAATTTTGGTACAGTTGAAGATGTTGTTGTCCCTGAAAAAAATATTAGGGCTTCTATACAACGTGCTGTTAACGCTACACCTCAAGCACGCCAAAACAATGTCAATGAATTTTCTGACAACAATATTCAAAATGAAAATCAATTTGGACTCCAAAAATCTTTTGTTGCTACAGAAGAAAAAGAATATTCTGAAATGATTTTTAAGGAAATTGTGAAAATGGCTGAACCTGCAAAAGTAACTGAACTTGTTAAAACAGGTGGTTTAAATCTTTCTGAAGATAACATCGAAAAAGTTCTTAAAAACTTGAAAAAGGCTAAAGCTACTAATACGAATATTGACTTTAACAAGGAAAAAGTTTCAGAAGTCTTTGAGCAAATAAAACAGATTAGTAATTCGCCTACTAACGTTATCTCTTGGATTAATAAAAACAATATTCCTTTGACTATGTCAAACTTTACGGCTGCTGCTGGACTTGTTAAAAATCCTTTTAAACCTGGTAAAGACCTTGAAAAGTTTGAGAAAGAGTCTAAAAACAATAAAATTGATTTTGGTAGCAAAATATCATCGGCTCAACTTGAAGAACTTAAAAACGGCAAAACTCCTGATGAAGTCGTTGGTGAAATTATTGATGACGTTGACAATGCTTTCAGTAAAATTACAGAAATAGCTAGTGTTGATGAAATTAACTTACTACTTAAACAAGCGTCAAATATTAAAAAATCCCTTACTATTCAAAATCAAGTGAATAAGAGTGACAGTGGATTCTTTCAGCTTCCTGTTCGTATGAGCGAGGGTAACATCGTTAATTTGAATATGTATGTTTCTGAAAATGGTATAAACGACAGCAACAAAACGTTTATGTCATTCGAAACAGAAAGCCTTGGTGTTATTCAAGTTTATATGGATAAAAATGGAAATGATGTTTCCCTTGAATTGAACTCTGAATATAATGACGGTGCAGAGGCTCTCTCTGAATACAGCTTTGAACTTAAAAATATGCTATCCTCTTCTGGATTTAATGTTCGAAATATAAAAATTGGTGAGGAAAAACCTAGAGAAATCACCGATGAAAAAGTTTTTGAAAAAAATTCTGAAAAAGGGGTTAAGTTTTTAGATAATATGTACGAAATAATAGTATAAGGATTTGGAGAAGAAAAACATGGACGTTGAAAATAAGCAAAAGTTGAATGAAAATGATAATTCTAAAAATCAAGATTATTATGAAATTATTTCTAAGGTGTTGACTTTTGTTGATAAAGTAGATAAAATAAAAACTAAAAAGAAGAAAGGTGATAAAAAATGGTAATCAATCATAATATTCCAGCTTTAGTAACTAACAATGCTTTAAACAGAGCAAACTCTAAAACAGACAAGGCTTCTAAAAGACTTTCTACAGGTCTTCGTATTAACTCAGCTGCTGACGATGCTGCTGGTCTTGCTATCTCTAACAAAATGAAAACTCAAGTTAAAGGCCTTAAAATGGCTGATAGAAACTGTAACGATGCAATCAGCCTTATCCAGACTGCTGAAGGTGGTTTATCAGAAGTTCAAAATATGCTTCAAAGAATGAGAGAGCTTGCTGTTCAAGGTGCAAGTGATACATTAACAACTTCTGACCGTCAAAAAATTCAAGATGAATGTGACCAGCTTATTGATGAAATTACTGATACTGCAAGTAAAGTTCAATTCAATACAAAATCACTTCTTGATGGTAAATATGACACATTTACTTTCCAGGTAGGTCCTAACTCTGGTCTTACTCTTACTGTAGATATGGAGGAAATTACACCTTATAAAATTGGTGCTTACACTGATGAAAAAGGTACTTTCACTAGTTTAAGTCAGTTGAGAAGTCAACCAACTTCTGCTACTAAAATTGGTATTGAATTAAACGTTCCTGACGGTGTTGATAGAAATGGTGATGTTGAAAAACGTCTTACATTTGCTTTATATGGTAAAGATACATATGCAGATGAAGAATATGTTAGTGTAAAAACTTATGCTAAAGGTACATCTACTATGCCAGCTGATACAAAGATTACAGAAACAGGTTCTTACATCTTTGATGGTAAAAAATTATACGATTCAGACGGTAACGATGTAACTGATAAATTTGTAAAATATTCTGTTCCAGGTGACACTAATAGCAAAAATATTGGTTTCGATAAAACAGATGCTAAGTATGCTGGTGCAACTACAGCTAAACCTATGCTTATTACTGTAACTTCTACTACTAATGAGTCAGGTGCAACTATTTACAAAGAATCTCTTACAAGTCTTTCTTTAGCTACTGAAGACCCTGAAACTTTACCTAAAAACAGCATTGAATACACTCTTAGTACAGACGACTCTAAACAGTTCCAGTATTCTTTATCTGATGACAAATCTAAACTCATCATTAGAGATACTAACGGTGTAGGTGGTTTCACAACTGTTGAAAGCTGTGCTTATACTGCTCTCTTAGTTTGTGACGGTGCTATCGATGATGTTTCTGAACTTCGTTCAAGACTTGGTGCTGTTCAGAACAGACTTGAATACACAAGTTCTTCATTAGAAACTTCTTCTGAAAATGCTGAAACTTCTTTATCTCGTGTTCAGGACGCTGATATGGCTGAAGAAATGACTGAATATACTAAGAACAACGTTATTGTTCAGGCTGGTATCTCTATGCTTTCTCAGGCTAACCAAAGACCAAACCAGGTACTTTCTTTACTTCAGTAATTATTAGCTTAATATTACATATATTCGCACTTGATAAAATGTTTTTATCAGATATTTATATAAAGTGTTTTAGACAGCAGGGTATCTGAATTTTTCAGATGCTCTGCTTTTTAGTTTTTATTTCTATAGGCTTTAAAATATATTTCTTATAATTTTATGAAAAAGGAATGATGATATGGAAAAACTTACAATAGAAGATTATGTTGCAAGAATCGCTAATGCGACACCTTTACAGCTCGTTATTATTACTTACGAATTGATTGACAAATACATCGATGATGCAACAGATTGTATTGATAACAAAAAAATGTTTGAATTTAACCTTGAAAAGGCTAGGGCTTTTTTAGATGACTTGAAAAATTCACTTGATATGTCATTTAAAATTTCTGGTAACCTTATGTCACTTTATAATTATGTTGGTCAACAAATATCATACTATATGTTTGACAGAAATACAGAACACGTTACTGAAATTAAAAAAGTTATGGACGAACTTTTAGACGGCTGGAAAACTATAGAAAGTCAAGAAAGCGACAAAACACCGGTTATGGAAAATACTCAACAATTATATGCCGGTCTTACTTATGACAAAAGTGGTAGATTGTCAGAATATGTTGAAACTGATGTAAAAAGAGGCTTTAAAGCATAGCATTTTATTGCATTTTTTAAAATATAAATTTTCTATTATGCTTTGACAAAATAAAAATTCTTTTGTATAATATAAGTAGTATAAAGAGATTTAGTTTGAATATGAAAGGATTTTAATATGTTTAGTTCAGATATAGGTATTGATTTAGGTACTGCTAGTGTACTCGTTTATATAAAAGGTCAGGGGATTGTCCTCAAAGAACCATCTGTTGTTGCTATTGAAAAAAATACAAAAAAAATTCTTGCAGTTGGTGAAGATGCTAGAAAAATGCTAGGTAGAACTCCTGGTAATATCGTTGCTATCAGACCTTTACGTGAAGGGGTTATTTCTGACTATGAAATAACTGAAAAAATGCTTACTTATTTTATTGATAAATCTGTCGGCAGACATTTCTTTAGAAAACCTAGAATTGCTGTTTGCGTTCCTAGTAGTGTTACTGAAGTTGAAAGACGTGCTGTTGAAGACGCCACTAAACAAGCTGGGGCGAGAGAAGTTTTTATCATTGAAGAACCTATTGCTGCTGCTATCGGTGCTGGAATTGATATTTCAAGAGCTTGTGGTAGTATGGTTGTTGACATCGGTGGAGGTACTACTGATGTTGCGGTTATTTCTCTTGGTGGTACTGTTGTAAGTGCATCTCTTAAAGTTGCTGGAGATAACTTTGATAGTGCTATCGTTAGATATATGAGAAAAAAACACAACATATTAATCGGTGAACGTACTGCTGAGGATTTGAAAATAAACATAGGTGCTGCTTTCGACAGACAGCCTCCTGTCTGTATGGACGTTAGAGGTCGTAACCTCGTTACGGGTCTTCCTAAAACAATTACAGTTACTTCTGACGAAATGTACGAAGCTTTACACGAAGCCGTTACTAATATCGTTGAAACAGTTCATTCTGTACTTGAAAAAACTCCACCTGAACTTGCTGCTGACATCGCTGACAGAGGTATCCTTATGACTGGTGGTGGAAGTTTACTTTTTGGATTAGATAAGCTCATTAAAGAAAGAACAGGCATCGACGCTTTTGTTGCTGAAGATTCTGTTTCTTGTGTTGCTATTGGAACTGGAAAATATATTGAATTTGAAACAGGTAACCCTGCAAGAAAAAGGAGGTAGTTTAGTTGGTTAGAGGTTTATATACTTCTGCTATTGGTATGATGACTCAAATGCAGAAAATGGACGTTGTATCAAACAACATTGCAAACAGCGATACTGCTGGTTTTAAAAAAGATACTGCTGTTGTTCGTTCTTTTTCTGAAGAACTTGCTAAAAGACTTGATGACTCTAAATATAAACTTATTAAGTTTAATCAGGGTATTGGAAATATGAGTCTTGGTGTTTTTGTTGATGAAGTTTCTACTGATTTTTCTGCCGGAGCTTTGCAAAATTCTGAAGGGGCTCTCGATTGTGCTATTTCTGGTGACGGATTTTTTGCTATAAGCGTTACTGATAAAGATGGAAATACAACTGAAAAATATACTAGAGATGGTTCTTTTACTCTTGACTCTAACAATATGCTCAGAACAAGCGAAGGAAATTATGTCGTTGGAGAGGGTGGAAATATCACTATCCCTAACGGAAACATTACTATAGATGATAATGGAAATATCTTTTCTAATAATGACTTTGTTGATAAATTGAAAATTGTTGATTTTTCTAATAAAGAAACTCTTAGAAAAGTTGGAGATAACTTATACGAAACTATTGACGAAAGTCAAACTCAGAATTTTACAGGAAGCATTATTCAGGGTAGACTTGAGGCTTCTAACGTAAATTCTGTTGAAGAAATGGTTAAAATGATTTCTCTTGCAAGAAATTATGAGGCTAACCAGAAAATGGTTCAAACTCACGACTCTACTTTAAGTCGTGCCGTAAATGATATTGCTAAAAAATAATTAGGGGGAATTTAATATGATGCGTTCCTTATGGACTGCTGCGTCTGGTATGACTTCTCAGCAGCTTAACGTTGATACTATTTCTAACAATATTGCCAACGTTAATACCACAGGTTTTAAACAGGAAAGACTTGAATTTAAATCTTTATTATATCAAACTATGCAAAGAGCTACTCTTGATGCAAATGATACAGGTAGACCAGTAAACTTACAGGTTGGTCACGGTGTTCGACCTATCGTTAGTTCAAGAGTTTTCACAAACGGAAGTATGGAAACTACTGATAACCCTCTTGATTTCTATTTACAAGGTCAAGGTTTCTTTACTATTGATAGAGGTGACGGAGATATTGTCTACACAAAAGATGGTAACTTCAAAATAAGTATAACTGATGGGGAATCACAAATCGTTACTTCTGAAGGTTATGCTGTTTTAGATACAGATGGTGAACCTGTTACTATACCTGAAAATGTTTTGATGTCTGACGTTACTGTTGATTCCGATGGAAACATTACATATATTGACGAAGACGGTGTTACACAGGACACAGGTGTTAGATTTGGTGTAGTTCAGTTCCCTAACACTCAAGGTCTTGAGGCTATTGGTAACAACTTCTATACAACAACACCTGCATCTGGTGACGCCCTTTCTGAGGCTGACGGAGATACTTCAACTACTAGCCGTATCGTTCAAGGCTGTCTTGAAATGTCAAACGTAAACGTTGCTAATGAAATGGTAAAACTTATCATTGCTCAGCGTGCTTATGAACTTAACTCAAAAGCTATTCAGACTTCTGATGATATGCTTCAGCAGGCTAGTAACCTTAAGAGATAATTAAGTAGGTGATTATAAATGAGTATAGACGGTTTGACAGGGTTGGCTAACCCATATATGAATAATATAAATAGTCTTAATCTTAATGTTCAAAAAACTCAAAATCTTCAAAAACAAATTTCTGATGGAGATGTTGAAGATAAAAAACTTATGGACGCTTGTAAAACATTTGAGGGATATTTTTTACAGATGATGTACAAGTCTATGAGAAATACTGTTGATACATCTGGTAGTTTTATGAAACAAAGTAATGCTGAAAAGATTTTTCAAGATATGCTTGATGAAGAAAACAGCAAAAAGGCTGCTGGAAGTGGTAACGGTATTGGTCTTGCTGAAATGTTATATAAACAGCTTTCTCGCCAGAATAAAGGAAATATTAAGTGATTTTCTTTTAGACTTGATTATTTAAAAAAGATTATACAGCGTATAAAAGGGTTGTCGATTGTGACAGCCCTTTTTTGCTTGGGATTGATATATGATTAATAAAGGGAATTTAACTGGAATTTTAGAATTGATTATATGGAAAATAAGGGGTTATTTATTTTAGTACCAACGTGTTAATGGTAGGTTGTTATTTATTCCGTTTGTTACTAATATTTGATGTAAGTCAACAATGCCATTATGGAAAATAGCTGCACAAGAACACAAATACAATTCCCACATTTTTATAAATGTTTTATCAAACATTTTTGCAATTTCTTTTGTATGTTTTTGAAAATTGTCATTCCAGCATAGCAAAGTTTTTGTATAATGGTTTCTTAAGTTTTCGACATCAATTGTATGGAAATTATATTCACCAAATAGGTCCTCTATCTCTCTTAGACTTGGGATTACACCGCCCGGGAAAATGTATTTCTTTATCCAAGGGTCACCGTCATATTCCTTTAATGCACTTATATAATGAAGTAAAAACATTCCCTTTGGGTTTAATATCTTTTTTACACATTCTATAAATGTTTTGTAATTTTTTCGTCCAACGTGTTCTAACATTCCGACACTTACAACTCTGTCAAATTTTTTATTATATGACGGTAAATCTCGATAGTCCATAAGCTCTACATCTAAATAGTCTTCTAAATTTTCTTCTTTAATTCTTTCTTTGAACTTTTTATATTGTTCTTTACTCAACGTTATTCCTGTACCTTTTATTTTGTATTTTTTTGCTGCAGTTATGAGCAAATATCCCCAGCCACAACCTATATCTAAAAGGCTCATTCCTTCTTTTAAATATAACTTATCTAATATATAATTTATTTTGTTTATCTGTGCATCGTGTAATGTGTCGTTTTCATCTTTAAAGTAACCACAAGAATAACTTAATGTATCATCAAGCCACAATTTATAAAAATCGTTCCCTATATCATAATGTGATGAAACTTCTTTTTTCTGATTTTTTTTACTACTTGATGTAAATATCAACTTCTTTAAAAGACTATTGTTTGTGGAAAATTTTTCACGTTGACTCAAAAAATGGTCAAAGGCATTATATAAATCTCCTTTTATAATTAGGTCACCTTGCATATATGCTTCGCCCAATGCCAAAGATGTACTTCTTGTTAATTCTAATAATGGAATTGTTTTTTTGAACTCTACTTCAAATGTTGGGTTTCCTTTGCCGATTTTATATTCCTTGTCTTTTAGCTTGATTATAAATGGCTGTTCGTCAAATTTTTCTAAAAACTTAATCATTAGGTTATCAGTTGTCGACATAAAAAACTTCCTTTCTATATAAAATTATGACTATATTTTATTTAATATATTAAATTTGATAAATAAATATAACAAATTTCTTGAAAAGCAGTTGCGTTATGTTGGTTATAACTAATTATTTTGGTAAAAAATGTTGCTGAATTTGCAAAATAAACAAAAAATAGTTGCAAAATATTTAAGAATTGTGTATAATACTAACTATAGTTATCTCTTTATATAAATCTAAGTTAGGTCATTTATGAAATTTCATATTATTTTTTAAACAGTCTGAATATAATTTTCTTTTGTTTTGAATTTTAGTTATTATTATTTTTTCCAATTGAGTGAAAATTATACATATCTTATTTTTGATTTTATATCATATATTTATTTAAGCTCTTTTTGGATTAAAAGTTAAAATAAGGAGGGTTACAAATGGATAATAATTTTGATTATTCTTTAGTTGACA
This sequence comes from uncultured Eubacteriales bacterium, assembly GCA_902496345.1. Classification (GTDB taxonomy): domain Bacteria; phylum Bacillota; class Clostridia; order Lachnospirales; family CAG-274; genus MGBC114079. Next base: position 613 of record CABVAP010000003.1, on the reverse strand, counting down.
GTATTTTGAAAGAACACGACTACAAACAAAGTGCAATTATATCTATATTGCAAGCTTTGCAAGAACATTATCATTATCTGCCAAGAGAAATTTTCCCCAGAGTTGCAAAAAAACTTAACGTTAGTGAAGCCAGAATTTACAGCGTTGCTACTTTTTATGAAAATTTTTCTCTTGAACCTAAAGGTAAGTATATTATTAAAGTATGTGACGGCACTGCCTGTCACGTTAGAAAATCTATCCCTATTCTTGAAAAACTTCGTGAAGAATTAAATCTTTCTGCAACAAAAGTTACAACAGATGACCTTATGTTTACTGTTGAAACTGTTTCCTGTCTTGGTGCTTGCGGTCTTGCCCCTGCTCTTACTGTAAATGATAAGGTTCACCCATCTATGACCCCAGAAAAGGCTACAGAATTAATAAAACAATTGAAGGAGGTTGAATAATATGTTAAAATCAAGAAAAGACCTTCAATCTTTACGAGAAATTTATAAAAATTCTGCAAAATCTGAAAAGAAAAAAATACTTGTATGTGGTGGAACAGGTTGCGTTGCCGGTGGTTCACTTGATATATACCAAAGGTTTATTGATATTATGAACGAAAAAGGTATTGTCT
>CABVAP010000002.1 GCA_902496345.1 uncultured Eubacteriales bacterium | reverse complement strand
TAGATTAAAAAAATAATAAATATTGCAAGTTTATTACTAAATTAGATTCACGTGAGTTGGATATTAAAAAAATGTTGATTAATGTTCGTTTTTGTGTTACAATACAAAGTATTAAATTAAATATCGTTGATGCTATGATTGTTTAGAATGTTTTCTGACAAAAGGAGAAAACGGTTAGAGTCCGTTGCAACAGCCATTACCGTATTTAAGCTGGATATAACATTTTGCTTATAAGTCGGGTCGCCGTTCATAGTGTCGGTCAATGCTTTTGGGTGATGAAAAGCAGAAACCAGTTCTATGAATTGTATTTTTTTGTTTATATAGTTCGTTTTATTTTGGTGTTCGCTTTTTGCTTTTGGCAAGAAGCATTTTTTTTGGAGGTTTATTATGAAAATTGGAAAACTTTATGGAGTTGGGGTTGGTCCTGGAGATAAAGAACTTATTACTTTAAAGGCTTTACGAATATTAAAAGAGGCTGATGTTGTCGCTGTACCTCTTATGAAAAGCGGTGAAAGAACAGCTTTTCAAATTATTGAAGATTATGTTTCTGATAAAGAAATTATGGACTGTGTAATGCCTATGAGTAAAAATTTTGATGAACTTCAGAAAAACTACAATAAAATTTCTGATGAAGTGGAAAAACATCTTAAAAATGGGAAAGATGTCGCATTTATTACACTTGGTGACCCTACTGTTTATTCTACCTATATGCAAATTAATGAAATTATATTAAACAGAGGATATGAAACTCAGCTTATTCCCGGGATTACTTCGTTTTGTGCCGCCGCTGCAAGCCTTAATATGCCTCTTTGTACCAGAGATGAGCCACTTATTATACTTCCGGCGTCTTATGAAGATGTTAAAGACGGAATAAAACAAAAGGGTACAAAAGTTCTTATGAAAGCCAATAGAGCAATATTCGATGTTCGTGATATTCTTAGGGAAGAAAATTTAATTGATAACAGTTATCTTGTTGAATGCTGTGGTATGGAAAACGAAAAGGTATACAAAGACCTTAATGAAATAGACGAAAAAACGAGTTATTTTTCAATTATTATTGTTAAAGATGAAAAACACAAGTAAGGAGAGGTTTTATGGTTAATTTTGTTGGTGCTGGCTCTGGAGCAGTTGACCTCATTACATTAAGAGGAAAACGTTTACTTGAAAATGCTGACATTATAATTTATGCTGGTTCTCTTGTAAATCCTGAACTACTTGACTTTGCTAAAGAGGGTTGCGAAATTTACAATAGTGCTAAAATGACCCTTGAAGAAGTTATTGACGTTATTGTTCAAGGTGAAAAACTTAACAAACACGTTGTTCGTCTTCATACTGGTGACCCTGCTATTTATGGAGCTATAAGAGAACAAATGGACTTACTTGATGAACACAACATAAAGTATGAAGTTTGTCCGGGGGTTAGTTCCCTCTTTGGGGCGGCGTCTGCACTTAAGGCAGAATATACTCTACCTAATGTAAGTCAAACAGTTATTGTTACCAGAATGTCAGGTAGAACCCCTGTTCCTCCTAAAGAGGATATTACATTGCTTGCGTCACATAATGCAACTATGGTTATTTTCTTATCTACATCTATGCTTGAGGAGCTATCTAAAAAACTTATAGCCGGTGGATATTATGAAGATACCCCTGCCGCTATCGTTTATAAAGCAACTTGGAAAGATGAAAAGGTTGTTAAAACTACCGTTTCTAAACTTGCTCAAAGTGCAAAAGAAAACAATATCACAAAAACAGCACTTATAACTGTCGGTGACTTCTTAGGTTCTATATATGATAGGTCAAAGTTATATGACCCTATGTTCTCTCACGAATTTAGAGAGGGTGCTAAAGATTGATTCTATATATTACGTCTTTTACTGCTAATGGTGATTTGTTAAATAAAAAAATTTCTGATATTTTTATTGACTCTGATGTTAGGTCTTATCTTAAATCAGAACGTACGGAAAATATAAAAAAATGGACTGAAAACGCCTTTTACGACGCTGATGCTATTATATTTATTGGGGCTGTTGGCATTGCTGTACGAGCAATTTCAGGTTTATTAAATGGTAAAGATAAAGACCCTGCCGTTATTGTCTGCGATGAACTTGGAAATTACGTTATTCCTATATTATCCGGACACATTGGGGGGGCAAATGATACTGCAAATTATATCGCACAAAAAATATCGGCACAGTCTATCATAACAACCGCCACGGATATAAATGGTGTTTGGGCTGTCGATAGTTGGGCAGTTAAAAATAATCTTAAAATAAAAAATATTCAAAATATAAAATGTATTTCGTCAGCTCTTTTAAATAAACAAAAAGTTGGTATTGTTAAAGATATTGAACTTGATTTTGATTTGCCGGAAAATGTTGTCTTGAATGATTTAAACCTTGAAAACGGCATTGTCATTTCTCCATTTATAAAAAAGGTGTTTCCTAACACCTTGAATTTAGTACCTAAATGTATTTATATTGGTGTTGGAAGTAGAAAAAATGCTGATGAAAATGCACTTATTGAACTTGTTGAAAGTGTACTGGCTCAAAACAATATTGATAAATACGCAATTTGCAACATAGCAACTATAGACATCAAGGAAAATGAAAAGTCTGTAATTAAACTTTGTCAGCACTTTGGAATTAAACTACAATGCTATAGTGATGAACAACTTAATGAGGTTGTTGGTGAATTTACAAAATCGGATTTTGTGAAGAAAATTACCGGAACAGATAACGTGTGTGAAAGATGTGCGACTTTATCGTCTGATTATGGTAAGATATTAGTTAAAAAAACAAAGGGAAACGGTGTTACTGTTTCTATCGCAATGAAACAAAAACAGCAAGGACGGTGTTTTTCGTGAAAATTTTTATGGCAAGTGTGAATTATAAAAACAGCTCTATTAATCAAAGAGAAAAGTTATCTTTTGATAAAGAAAAAATTTCTGAGATTATAAAAAAAATTTGCCTCATAGACGGAATTTTTGGCTGTATAATAATTTCTACTTGCAATCGAACTGAAATTTATATAAGTAGTGCAATTGATTTACAAGTTGATAAACTTTTACTTGATGTTGCCGGTATTCAAAATTTTCAAGGACAATTTGAAAAAAAACAAAGCGTTGACGCTGTTTATCATATAATCCAGCTTGCTTGTGGTCTTAAATCTCAAATTGTCGGAGAAGGTCAAATTGTATCTCAAATAAATTCTGCTCTACAAATTTCAAGGGAAAATAATTGTACGGATTCTATCCTTGAAACACTTTTTAGAATTGCTGTTTCTGCCGGAAAATTTGCACTTACAAATGCCAAACTTAGCAATATACCTCTTTCAAGTGCTTATGCTGCTGTTGAACTTATTAAACAAAAATTTGGAAATATTTCTGATAAAAAATGTGTCGTTATCGGAAATGGAAAAATGGGGCAGATTGTTCAGGAACTTTTAATTAAAAGTGGTGCTAAAGTGCTTGTTACATTAAGGAGCTACAAAAGTGGTAATAATGAAGTTATAAAAGGTTGTCAAACTATAAACTATTCTGATAGATATGAGTTCATAGAAAATGCTGACTTTGTTATTACTGCAACAAGAAGCCCACACTATACAATTACGTATGATAAGTTAAAAAAATTGAAAAATAAACCTTTGATTATTATTGACCTTGCTATACCTAGAGATGTTGAACCTGATGTATCAAATATATGCCAAACATACAACATTGATGAGCTTGGTTTTAAAACTCAAATAAATGAAGATGAACGTATTATTGTTGATAATATTGTTGAAAAATTTGTTGATAAGTTCTATAGGTGGAAAAATTATAAGTTATCATTAAATGATATGGACAGCATAAAGAAAATTATCTCTCAAAGAATTATTAAAAGTGGAAACTTTGATAAAAATGATGAAGAACTTATTGCATTGACCGTTAAAAAAACAACTGATATGATTTTTGGAGGGTTTAACAATGCTATACCTCCTAAAAATGTACAGGCTTGTAGAAAAAAAATTGAGGAGCGTTCGAGATTATGAAAAAAATTTATGTCGTTGGACTTGGTCCGGCTGGATTTGAACAGATGACTGCAAGAGCTATAAAAGCTATTGAAGAAAGTGACGTTATAACCGGCTACAACTATTATATCGACCTTATAAAAGACAAAATTCAAGGGAAAGAAATATTTTCATCTGCTATGAAACAAGAAGTTGAAAGATGTAAAAAAACTCTTGAATATGCTTTAGCTGGAAAAACTGTTTCTATCGTTTCTAGCGGTGATGCCGGTATATATGGTATGGCTAGCATAATATACGAAGTTTGCAAAGACCACCCAGAAGTTGAAATTGAAGTTATTTCCGGTATAACTGCTTGCTGTAGTAGTGCCGCTATCCTTGGTGCTCCTATTACTCACGATTTTGCCGTTATAAGTCTTAGTGACCTTTTGACCCCTTGGGAAAAAATAGAAAAAAGACTTTCTCTTGCCTCTGATGCAGATTTTGTTATATGTCTTTATAATCCGTCTAGCAAAAAAAGAGCCGATTATCTTAAAAAGGCTTGCCAGATTATGCTTGAGTTTAAAGACAAAAAAACTCCTTGCGGATATGTTAGAAACATAGGCAGAGAGGGAGAAGAATACAAAATTTTAACACTTGATGAACTTAAAGACGAGAAAGTCGATATGTTCACAACAGTTATTATCGGAAACAGCCAAACAAAAATTATTAATGGAAAACTGGTTACTCCTAGAGGTTATATGAATGTATGAAAGTTTTAGTTTTTTCTGGAACAAGTGAGGGTAAAAAAATAACTGAATATCTTAGTAAAAAAGGTGCTTTCGTTACTGTGTGTGTTGCTACACAATATGGCAAAGAGGTTATGCCCAATTTACAAAATGTATCTATACACGCCGGTAGACTTGACGAAAATCAAATGATAGATTTTATTTCTGACTTTGATTTCGTTGTTGACGCAACTCACCCTTTTGCAGAAATTGTTACAAATAATATTTTTAATGCTTGTAATTTAAAAAATATTAGATATATCAGACTTTTGCGTGATGAGTCTATAGATGTTGACGAAAATATAACTTATGTTCAAAATGTTCAAGAGGCTATAAACTTTCTTGAAAATACAGTCGGAAATATTTTTGTTTCCACAGGAAGTAAAGAGTTGCACAAGTATTCTACTATTATCGATTATAAAAACAGAATTATTGCAAGAGTTTTGCCTGTTCCTGAAGCACATCAAAAATGTGATGAACTACAACTTAAAAATGTTATTTACAAAAAGGGTCCTTTCTCTTATGACGAAAATTATAATCAATTTGAAAAATATAATGCTAAATGGCTTGTTACAAAAAGTTCCGGTAAAACAGGTGGTTTTGATGAAAAAATTTCGGCTGCTAAAAAACTTGGTATTAACATTATTGTTATAAAAAGACCTGACCAAAAAAATGGATTATCTTTTGATGAAGTTACTAAAATTATTGATGAAGAGTTTTTTCGTGAAAATAATGTCAATTTTCTTAAATTCCCTTTATTCATAGATTTGTATTCTAAAAAAGTTGTCGTTGTTGGTGGGGGAAAAATCGCTATAAGAAGAATAAACACATTACTTAAATTCGGTGCTTGTGTGACGGTTGTTGCCCCTGAATTTAATCAGGAAAAAGTTAATGGTAACGTTGAATATATAAAAAGAAAATTTAATATTAATGATTTAGACGGTGCTTTTATGGTGATTGGTGCAACAAACGACAGAGATATAAACCATTTGATTTATGAACTATGCAAAGATAAAAATGTTTTATATAGTATAGCTGACTGCAAGGAAGAATGTAACTTTTTCTTCCCTGCTGTTTGCACAAATGATGAACTTAGTATAGGTATTGTATCTGACGGAAATAACCACAAACTTGTTAGCAAAACAGCTGAAAATATAAGGAGGATTATCAATGGGGACTAAAAAAATAAGAGTAGGCAGCAGGGAGAGTAAACTTGCTGTTTTACAAAGTCAAATTGTTATTGACATAATTAAAAAAAATTGCCCTGAATATGAAATTGAACTCGTTACAATGAAAACAACAGGTGACAAAATTCTTGACAGAACTCTGGACAAAGTCGGTGGAAAAGGTCTTTTTGTTAAAGAACTTGACAGAGCGTTACTTGAAAAAGAAGTTGATATAACAGTTCACTCTCTCAAAGATGTTCCTATGATAATTAATGACGAAATACCTATTTCAGCATATACAAAATGTGAATGTCCTTATGATGTTTTGGTGCTTCCTCGTGATAAAAATGAAATTGATTTTTCTAAACCTATTGGTTCATCAAGTATGAGAAGAGCTATACAACTAAAAAAAATATATCCTATGGCAGATATTAAGCCTATACGTGGAAATGTCATTACAAGACTTAAAAAACTTGATGACGGTGAGTATTCGGCTCTTGTTCTTGCACAAGCCGGTCTTAATAGACTTGGTTTTCAAGATAGAATTAGCAAAGTTTTTACAGATATTGAAATTATACCGGCTGCCGGACAAGGCGTTATCGCTGTTCAAGCTAGAAAAGGCGAAAATTATGACTTCCTTAGATATATAAATGATGCTAATTCTGAAATTTGTGCCAAGGCTGAAAGAGCTTTTGTTAGAGAGCTTGACGGCGGTTGTTCATCTCCTATTGCTGCTTTCGCTAAAATAAATGGTGATGAAATTACTATAACCGGTCTTTTTGCAGATGATAAAACTACTGAAATTCAAAAGATTTCCGGAAATATAAATGACGGTGAAACGCTCGGGCTTGAGCTTGCCAGAAGAATAAAGGAAGTGATTTTCTGATGTCAAAATTAAAAGGAAAAGTTACTCTTGTCGGTGCCGGTCCAGGAGATTTGGGACTACTGACATTAAAAGGGTTTTATGCACTTAAAAATGCAGAGGTTGTTGTTTATGATAGGCTTGTTGGTGACGATATTTTAAACCTTATACCTGAAAATGCAGAAAAAATTGACGCCGGTAAAAAAAGTGCTAACCATAAAATACCTCAATATCAAATGAATAAAATTCTTCTCGACAAAGCTCTTTTAGGTAAAAATGTTGTCCGTCTTAAAGGCGGTGATTGCTTCCTTTTTGGCAGAGGTGGGGAAGAACTTGAGCTTCTGAAACAAAACAACGTTGAGTTTGAAGTTGTTCCAGGTATTACATCTGCTCTTGCTGTTCCGGCCTATGCCGGTATCCCTATAACTCATAGGGATTTCGTTTCATCTGTTCATATTATAACAGGTCATCAAAAAGACGATGAACCTTTGAAGATAAATTTTAAAAGCTGTGTTGATATAGGTGGAACTCTTGTTTTCCTTATGGGCGTTGCAAATATCGGTAAAATTATGAACGGTCTTATTCAAAATGGAATGAAAAGTGATATGCCTTGTGCTGTTATTGAAAAAGGAACTAGGTCTAAACAGAGAAAAATTGTTTCAACTATTTCTGAAATAGAACAACAATGTAAATTACAAAAAATTAAAAGTCCTGCTATTATTGTCGTTGGTGAAGTCTGTACTTTAAGTGAGGACTTTGACTGGTTCAATAAATTGCCCCTTAAAGGCAAAACAGTTATCGTTACAAGACCTAAAAACAGAAGTGGTAAAATCTCACAAAAACTCCGTGAAAATGGGGCAGAAGTTCTTGAGTTTCCTTGTATAGAAACTATTAGCACAATAACCGAAAGTCTTATTGATGACATTATCCAAAAAATAAATGATTATGATGTCATAGCTTTTACAAGTCCTTTTGGCGTTAGTGCCGTTTTTGATGAACTGTTTAGACGAAAAATTGACGGTCGAATATTTTACAATAAAAAAATTGCCGTTATCGGAAGCGGAACAGGTAGAGAACTTGAAAAGTATGGATTATTTCCTGATATAATGCCTGAAACTTATGACGGCAAAAATCTTGGAATTATGCTCGGAAAATTTGCAAAAGGTAAAAAGGTTCTACTGCTTAGAGCAAAAGAGGGTTCATCAGAAATTATAGACGAACTTACGTCAAATAATATTGAATATGAGGACTTGACTGTTTACTATACAAAATTTGCAAGTGACTTTGATGAAAAAATAAAAGAAAAACTAGAAAAAAATGAAGTTGACTATATTACGTTTACATCAGCGTCAACGGTTAAAGCCTTTACAAGTTTGATAAAAGGAAATTATGACAGATTTGTCGGGCTTTGTATCGGTGAAAAAACTAATGCTGAAGCTGTTAAACACGGTATAAAAACTATTGTAAGTAAAAATGCAACTATTGATGATATGGTTTCTGCTCTTATCTCGGAGGTGGCAAAATGTCAATAGAAATTGTTAGACCTATGGATATTGAAAGAAAAAGTTTTGAGATTATAACAGAAAAGCTAAATGGTCGAACTTTTGGTGACGGTAAAGACGATATTGTTAAAAGGGTTATTCATACATCTGCTGATTTTGATTATGCTGATAACCTTGTTTTCTCTGAAGGTGTCGTTGATAAGGCTTTGTCTGCTATTAAAAGAGGGGCAACTATTATAACCGACACCAATATGGCCTTTTCTGGGATAAATAAAAAAATCGTTACACAACTTGGTGGAACAGTTAAATGTTTTATGAGCGATAAAGATGTCGCTGATGAGGCTAAAAAAAGAGGTATAACAAGAGCTATGGTTAGTATGGAAAAAGCCTCTACAATCGACGGTGAAATTATCCTCGTTATCGGTAATGCCCCTACTGCTCTTATCGCTATAGATAATTTAGTTAAAGAGGGAAAATTAAACCCTAGTGTTGTTATCGGTGTCCCTGTTGGGTTTGTAAATGTTATTGAATCTAAAGAACTTATTATAAACAGCAATATCCCTTATATCGTCGCAAGAGGTAACAAAGGTGGCAGTAATGTCGCTGCTGCTATTGTTAATGCCCTTATATATAAACTCAAAAGATAGGCGATATTATGAAAAACAGTACATTTTTTAGACTATTTAAAAAATATAGTTTTGCTTTTTTTATCGCAACTATATCTGTTGTTGTTTTTACTTTTTCTTTGGTAAGAGGACTTGATATTATATCTTCGGTTATTGATGAATTTTTGAAAAATCAACAGCTTACTGATTATGATTTTTTGCCTAAACTTGTTTTTTATATGTTCTTGGCTGTCGTAAGTTCTTTTTCAAAGTCTTATTTTAGCAAAATGTTTAGTGTGAAAATTATGTATTCTATCAGGCTCATTATATCTCAGAAATTAGTTGATATTGAATATAAATATTATGATAAAAATGCTTCCGGTGAAATAGTCGCAAAACTTCTATCGGATATTAAAGCATTACAAAAGTTTATTGCGGAAGCACTTCCTGAAATTTTTAATGCTGTTATTACACTTGTTTTTTTGCTGGTTTATGTTTTTAACATAAATAAGTGGCTTTTGGTCGCTATAGTTTTAAGTTATCCTTTTGTTTTTATCGCCGTTAAGTTGATAAGCAAAAGAGTTGTTCAGCTTGCAAGGCTTAGAAGAAAATTTATCGACACTGAAAGCAAAACTATTTATGATATAACTTCCGGTATTGAAACTGTTAAAAGCTATAATCTATATGACACTATGATTAACCGAATGGAAACCGCTATGAACGATATTTTTTCAGTTGAAGTTAAAAGAGCTAAAATTACCTCTGTTATGGAGGCTATTAGAATGATTTTAAAGTGGATACCGTCTATAATTTGTCTTTGTTTTGGCTCAATCCTTACTCAAAATGGTGATATTACAGTCGGTATGCTTATGGCTTTTATACTTATTACAGAAAGAGTATTTGAACAACTTAGCTCTATACCTTATTATATAAATGAGTCTGTTGATTCTATTGTTTCTATTCAAAGAATTGACGAAATGCTTTTAGAACCTAATGAAAAAGTTGGTGGAATTTCTAATTTTGATTTTTCGCCCGATAAATATGCTGTTGATATGAAAAATGTTTATTTCTCTTATGGCGAAAATGATGTTTTATCCGGACTTGATATTCAAATTAAAAATGGTCAAAAAGTCGCTATCGTTGGTGCTTCCGGTAGTGGAAAGAGTACACTGTTTAAAATTATCTCCGGATTTTATAAAATACGTTCCGGCGATTATAAGGCATTTGGTGTAAATTTTGATGATGTTGATATTACTGCTTTAAGAAATAATATTGCTGTTATATCACAAGATATATTTTTGTTTCCAACAACTATAAAAGAAAATATATCTTATGGAAATCAATCTAAAAACTTTGATGAAATCAAAAATGCTTGTAAGTTTGCCAACATAGATAAATTTATAGAGAGTCTTCCCGATGGATATGAAACACAAACAGGTGAGAGGGGTGTTAAACTATCCGGTGGGGAAAAACAAAGAATTTCTTTTGCCAGAGCTTTGCTGAAAAATGCTAAACTCCTACTTATGGACGAGCCTACTTCTGCTCTTGATTCTAAAAACGAAGACTTTTTTAAACAAAATTTGAAAAATATCGGTGATGAAAAAACAGTTATTATAATTGCTCACAGATTAAGTACCATTATTGATTGTGACAAAATTTTTGTTATGGACAATGGTAAAATTGTTGAGCAAGGAACGCATAACGAACTTTTGAATAAAAAGGGAATATACAAAAAACTTTATGATAATAGGTTTAAATGAGGAAATGAGGTGATTTTTTGCTACTTATTAAAGTTCTTAGATATATGGGAAAAACCTTATTCCCTTATCTCTTTGGAATTATATCTATGACGATTTCTATAAAACTTTTTGATGTAGTTAAATCATTCCTTGTTAAAGATATTTTTCAGATGTTTGAAAAAAACAGTGGTACAACCCTTGCTGATGTAGTTATAAGTAACGTTACTTTTGGTTTTATCTGTCTTGTTGTTTACATTTTTACGTCTTATATCTATAAAGTAAGCTCTAAAATAGGGCATAAAAATTTTAAAATGATTGTGTTTAAGAAAATTCTTAGATTACCTATCAAGTATTTTGACGAAACACAAAGTGGTGATTTGATTTCAAAGTTTTTTTATGATACTGAACAGACAACAGATATTTATTCTGCAAAGCTACGTCGATTTGTTGCTCCTATTATATCTATTGTTGTCTATATAGTGCCTATGTTTTTTATAAATGTTCCTCTTACATTTTGCCTTATTTTAAACAATGTTTTTGCTGTTATAGTTAATTTGTTTTTTTCTAAAAAGATAAAGACATTAAATTCAAGATTGTCAAAGAAAAATGCTTATATGACCGGAAAAATTAACAATATTATTTCTGGTATTGAAGTTATTAAAATATTTGGTCTTGAAAAAACAATGATTAAAGATTACAAAATGTTAAATGACGAATATATGCATATTGAAGAAAAAAATGCAAAGATAACTAGCTTTTCTGAAGCGTCAACTACTTTTTTTGATTTTTCAGCGTCAATTATATTTTTGGCTGTTGGTATCATTTTTGTTTCACAAGGTTTTGCAACTATAAGCGAACTTGCCGGAATATATACACTTTACAGTGTTTTTAGCTCTCAATTTATGCTTGTTTGTAAATATTTTCCGTCACTTGTATCCTGCCTTGTCAGTGCTGAAAAAGTTTTTCGTTTGCTAGATGAGCAAGAAGAAAATTTAGCTGATTTAGAAAATAATTATTCATTACAAAATATAGAGCAAAAAGTTGCAGTTAAGTTTGAAGATGTTGAATTTAGCTACTCTGACAGAAAAATATTTCAAAATTTGAACATTGATTTTGAAAGTGGAAAAGTTACTGCTCTTGTTGGAAAGTCCGGCAAAGGAAAAACTACTATTGCTAAAATGATTTTGGGTTTTTATAAACCTCAAAAAGGTAATATTTATATATATGGAAAAAATGCCAAAGATATTGGAATTAAAAATGTACGTGATATTGTTTCATATGTTCAACAAGAACCTTATATATTTAATGTTTCTGTTATGGAAAATATCCGTTACGGAAAGCCTGATGCCTCTGATGATGAAGTTATTATTGCATCTAAAATGGCTAATGTAGATGAGTTTATATCTAAACGACCTAACGGCTATGATACTGTCGCCGGCGAAAGGGGTAAAAATTTCTCCGGTGGCGAAAGGCAAAGAATTGCTATAGCAAGAGCAATACTTAAAAATTCACCTATTTTGCTACTTGATGAGGCAACATCTGCTCTTGACAATGACAACGAAAAAATTGTTATCGAAAGTATGAAAAATCTTATGGTTGGTAAGACGGTAATTGTTATTGCTCACAGAGAAACAACGATTAATTCCGCAGAGAGTATTTTTCAAATATAGGAGCTTGTTATGCAAAATGATATAAGAAGAATAATAAAAATTAATAAAATTAAATATGTGTCGGTTTTTATTATACTGTTAGCACTTATTTTTGTCGTTGCTTTTTTCAGCGTAAATATGGGTGAAATGAAAACATCATTTAGTGAAATCTTAGAAGTGATTCAAAATAAACTTTTTGGAGTTAATTCTAATTTGCAAGAAAGCGTTATCACTATTATTTGGAACATACGAATACCTAGGATTATATGCGGTTGTTTTGTTGGTGCCGGACTTGCTGTTTCCGGTGTTATCTTTCAAGGAATTTTACAAAATACTCTTGCTGACCCATATACACTTGGTATTTCTACCGGTGCTAGTTTTGGAGCGTCTATTGCTATTATTTTAAATATATTAAACGGAATTTATTTTCCAACTACAATTGCATCTCTTATCGGTGCTTTTACTACCTTATTTCTGGTTATAATTATTGCAAGAAAGGGGAACGGCTTTGAAAGTAGCAATTTAATAATTGCTGGTATCATCATTAGTTCAATTCTTTCTTCTGGTGTTAGTTTTACAAAAATGTTATCTGGTGAAAATGTTAGTGCAATTGTTTTCTGGATAATGGGCAGTCTTTCCGCAAAAGGTTGGGGCGATGTTTCACTTATTATGCCAACGGTTACTATTGGGACTATAATATCAACGCTACTTGCAAAAAAACTTGATATTATGGCACTTGGTGATGACAACGCAAAATCTCTTGGGGTCAATGCTGATAGGGTTAGGTTTATATATTTGATTATTGGTTCAAGTATGACGGCTATTTGCGTGTCTATTTGTGGTGTTATTGGATTTATTGGACTTATTGTTCCACATTTATTACGTTTTTGGATAACGGCAAAAAACAGCCAGCTTATCCCACTTTCGGCTATGTTTGGTGCTGTTTTACTTATGGTGTCGGACAATGCAAGTAGAATTTTTTCTTCCGGCGAAATTCCGGTTGGTGTTATTACAACTATTATTGGCGGACCTTTCTTTATTTTTATTTTTACTAGAAGAAAACGTTAAGACCGTGGGGTGGTGTGGGCAAAGACCCACGGTGTAAATTTTAGGTGGTGAATTAGTTGGAGAAAATTTTAAAAGTTGATGACTTGTGTTTTGGATATACTGAAGAGGATTTTTTGAAAAATATTTCGTTTGATGTTGGATTTGGGGAGATTGTTTCTGTTGTTGGTGAAAATGGTAGTGGAAAATCAACACTTTTTAAAGTTATCAATGGACTTTTAAATGGTTATCAGGGTAAAATTTTGTATAAAGATAATGATATTAAAAAATTAAAATTTTCTCAAAAGGCTAAGGAAATTGCTGTGCTTTATCAAAATACTGAATGTGATTTCCCTTTTACTTGTTTTGATATTGTTGCTATGGGGCTTTATCCTCATAAAAAAGGGTTTTCCTCTCTTTCAAAACAAGATATTGATTTTATTGAATATATTATGAATTTGACAGACACTATGCAATTTGCATATAAAAATATAAATTCTATTAGCGGTGGACAGGCTCAACGTGTCTTGTTGGCTCGTGCTTTGGCCCAAAAACCAAAACTGTTGTTCCTTGACGAAGCTATGAGTGGTCTTGATATATCCGCTAGAATAAAAATGACGCAGCTTATATCTGATGAGTGTAAAAAAAATAATACTTCTGTTTTAATCGTTACTCACGATATTAATCTCGCATTTGAAACTAGCGACAAAATTGTCGCTTTAAAAAATGGTCAAGTGTATTCTTTTGGGACTCCAAAAGATTTGCTTAATATTGATTTTTTCCGGGAAGTGTTTAATGTGGAGGTGGAAATTGATGATTATAAAAAATACTTCCGTATAATTTATAAATAAATTTATATTTTAAAGGAGATTTTCTGTTATGAAGAAAAAAATTTTTGCTTTTACTGGTATGATGTTACTTGCTACTTCTGTTGTATTAAGTGGTTGTGGAAACTCAGGGGGTGATGATGTGAGCGAAGTTACAACTGATGTTGCTGTTGAGGCTAATTCTCAAGGAGCTGACGCAACTGTTGACAATGGCGACAAAAAAGGTGATGAAAACAAAAAAGCTGTTTTAGTAGTTAGTTTTGGTACAAGCTACAACGACTCTAGAGAAAAAACTATCGGTGCAGTTGAAAAGAAAGTTGCAGAGGCTTTCCCTGATTATGACCAAAAACGTGCATTTACTAGCCAAATTATTATCGACAAAGTTGCTAAAAGAGATGGCGAAAAAATCGACAACGTAACAGAGGCTATGCAGAAACTTGTTGATGAAGGTTATGGTACTGTTGTTGTTCAGCCAACTCACGTTATGAATGGTGAAGAGTATGACGAAATGAGAGAACTTATTGCTCCTTTTGAGAAAAACTTTGTTTCTATCAAATACGGTCAACCTTTACTTACTTCTAGTGATGACTATGCTACTGTTATTGAAGCTATCGCAAAAGAAACTCCTCAACTTCAAGACAAAACTTGTGCTGTTGTATTTATGGGTCACGGTACTGAACATTTTGCTAATGCTACATACTCTGCTCTTGATTACAGATTTAAAGCATTAGGTTATAACAATGCTTTCGTTGGTACTGTTGAGGGTTATCCTGACCTTGACAAAATTAAAGCTGACCTTGCCAACTTCAAACCTAAAAAAGTTGTTCTTATCCCTCTTATGATTGTTGCTGGTGACCACGCTAACAACGATATGGCTGGTGATGAAGAAGATAGCTGGAAAACTCAACTTAAAAAAGAAGGCTATGAAGTTGAATGCGTTATAAAAGGTCTTGGTGAATACAGCGGTATTCAAGACGCTTTTGTTGAACATTGTAAAGAAGCTATGACTGAAGACTCAAGCGAAGAATAATAGAATTGAGTGATTTAAAATTATGTTGAATTTAATTTCTTTCTTAAAAAAACAAATAAGTAAATATCTTAAAATCTTAAATAGTGCAATTTTTGTTGCAATTATTGTTTGCTTTGCTGTACCCTTTTCAGGGTGCAGTGAGGCTGAACAAAATGCTGAAACTCAAAAAAGTGCTATAAACTTTATTGATGATGACGGTAACGAAATAAACCTTGATAAGCCCGTTGAAAAAATAATTTCTCTTTATTCGGCACATACAGAAAATTTATTTTATCTTGGAGCTGGCGATAAAGTTGTTGGTGGGCATAAGACTTGTACTTATCCACCGGAAGCTGCTTTTCTTGAAAAATATGACTACAATGGTGACCCTGAAAAGGTTATCGCCGCAAATCCAGATTTAGTCCTTATTCGTCCTTTTATAAGGAGAAAAGCTCCTGATTTTATTTCTACAATAGAAAATGCCGGAATAAAAGTTGTTTCTTTATATCCGGATAAATTTGATAAGTTTGATGATTATATTAACAAATTGGCGTTACTTACCGGAACGGAACAAAATGCTACAACTTTATTATCTGATTTCCATAACCAACTTGATGAAATATCTAAAAAGACTGCTGATATTTCTCCTAAACAAAAAATATTTTTTGAGTCTACAGAAACAAATATACGTACTGTTACTGATGACTCTATGGCAGGTATTGCTATAACTCTCGCAGGTGGGGAAAATATCGCTAAAGGGGCAACACCTACTGAAGACGGTAGCTCTATTGCTGAATTTGGTGAGGAAAAAGTCCTTATGAATGCCGATAACATCGATGTATATGTTTCTCAAAGAGGTTCTATGAACAGCGGTGCAAGCAAACAAGGTATATCTGAAAGAGCTGGATTTGATATTATAAAGGCTCTGAAAAATGACAGATTTTACACAATTAATGAAAAATTGATTTCTTCACCAACTTTTAGATACGTTAAAGGTGTTAGAGAAATTGCTAGATATTTATATCCCGATGTTATGAATGATATTTCTCAATATATAAACGACAACTTGGCAACAAAACGTGATTTCGCAAATATTGTATTCAAAATGAAAAATTTACCTGTATTTGTGCCTAGTTCATCTTCTTATTATCAAAGTGAACAAAAAGGTCATACTTTTGGTCTTTTTCAAGATGTTAATTGGAAAGATGATGATTTTGATGCAATTGAAACAAGTGTTGAATTTGGATATATTGAATGGAACAAAGATAAGGACAACAAAGAATATTTTTATCCTGACAACAATATTACTCGTGATGAGCTTGCACAAGCTATTTTTATTATGGGTAATTTTACTTCAAATGATAAAAATACTCAAATCTCTGATATTTCTGAAAGTAAACATCAAAGGATTATTCAAATCCTTGTTGATAACGGTGTTTTCTCATTGAACGGTGGTAAGTTTGAACCTAACAGAAATGTGACTAACAACGAAATTATAAATGCAATTAAAGTAATAACTGGTTAAATTTTATTTAAGGATATGATTTTTATGGCACTTAAAAGTGGTTTTACAACTGGTACTTGTGCAACTATTGCAACAAGAGCGTCTATACGTATGATTTTTGAACAAAAGATTTTAAGTAGTGAAGAAGTTTTGACACCGAAAGGTGTTATTATTAAAACGGATATACTGGAATCTAAATTTACAAAAAGCAATGCAAGCTGTGCTATAAAAAAATATTCCGGTGATGACCCTGATATTACAAATGGAATTTTGATTTTTGTTGAGGTTACATTAACGGACGACAAAGATATTGTTGTTGACGGTGGTGTTGGTGTCGGCAGAGTTACAAAAGCTGGTCTTTCACAAAATATAGGAGAGGCTGCAATAAATAAAGTCCCTAAAAGTATGATTTTAAACAATGCCAAAGAATTATTTGACTATTATGGTTATGACGGTGGGGCAAAAATTATAGTTTCTGTCCCTCAAGGGGAAGAGATTGCCAAAAAAACTTTTAATCCTAGACTTGGTATTGTCGGTGGGATTTCTATTCTTGGCACAAGTGGCATTGTTGAACCTATGAGTGAACAGGCTATTATTGATACTATCAAGGTTGAAATAAACATCAAAAAGGCAAACGAAGGTGACTATATTATGATTGCACCCGGAAACTATGGCTTTGAGTTTATTAAAAATGAATTTAATGTTGACCTTGACAAGGCAGTCAAGTGTAGTAATTTTATCGGTGAGGCACTTGACTTTGCAAACTATGCCGGATTTAAAGGACTTTTACTTATTGGACACATTGGCAAATTTATTAAGTTAGCCGGTGGGATAATGAACACCCACAGCAAAAATGCTGACTGTCGTATGGAAATTTTGGCGTCTAATTCCGCTTTAGTTTGTGATGATTTAGAAGTTATCAGAAAAATTATGAACTGTGTTGTAACTGATGAAGCTATCCAAATTATGAAAGACTATGGAATATGTGATGAGGTTATGAAAAAAATTGTTGAGAAGGCTGTTTTTTATGTTAAAAACCGTTTGAAAAGCGATATTGAAATTGGATTTTTGACTTTCTCAAACGTTTACGGCATACTCGGTCAAAGTGACAACGTTTCGGATATGTTTGAAAAAATTAAGACCGTGGGGCATTGCCCTACACCAAACTAGGTTTTCAAAAAGATTAAGACCGTGGGGCATTGCCCCACCACCCCACTAGCTTTCAGCACTTTTGCTATGCAAAAGCAAGCTATGCTTGTCGGATTTCTTTCCGATGCCTATTAAAAAAAGCTAGGCAAAAACTTTTACCGGAAACTATCGTTTCCTCTCTTGTTGTCGACTAAAGGTAGCTAAAATAAAGTTTTTGCAAAAGCTTAATATTTCAAAGTTTTTAAAATGCTGTTGGGTATTATCCACGTTCCACTAGGTCAGCACTTTTGCGTAGCAAAAGTGCTGAGGTGGCCAGAGTTTGAGACGGAGTCTCAAGGTTTTAAAAGGTTTTAAAAGGAGGCATCTATGAAAGTTTATCTTGTTGGAATAGGTATGGGCAACTTTTCAACATTGACAGAAAAGGCTGTTGATGTTATTGATAAAGCAGATGTTGTTGTTGGAGCAAAAAGAATGACAGAGCTTGTCGCTAAAAATAAAAAAATATTTAACTCTTATAAGCCTGATGAAATTTATGACTATTTGAAAAATAATAATTTTGAAACGGTCGCAGTGTTGTTGTCTGGCGATTGCGGTTTTTACAGCGGTGCTAAAAAATTAATCCAAACATTAAAAGAATTTGATGTTCACGTTGTGTGCGGAATATCGTCCGTTGTTTATTTTTGTTCTAAATTAAAAATGAGTTGGGAAGATATTAAACTCTTGAGCGTTCACGGAAAAAATTCTAATGTTATCGGATATGTTAGAACAAATAAAAAAGTTTTTTTGCTCCTAAATGGCAAAGAAGATATTAAAATAATTTGTGAAAAACTTTGCTATTATGGTATGGGTCAAACTATTTTGTATATCGGACAACGACTCTCATATCTTGATGAAAAAATAGTTGTTTCTCGTGCTGATGAGTTAAATGATTTTGAATTTGACAGTCCTGTTGTTATGATTATTGAAAATAATAATTTTGTAAATAATATATATACTGCTATTGATGATGACGAATTTTTACGTGGTAGTGTACCAATGACTAAAAGTGAAGTTCGTACTATAAGTATCGCCAAACTTTGCCTAGAACATAATTCTGTTTTATACGATATTGGTGCCGGAACAGGCTCTATATCTGTTGAAGCCGGTTTGCATATAATTGACGGTACAGTTTTTGCTATCGAAAAAAATACAGAAGCTGTTGACCTTATCGAAAAAAATAAAAAGAAATTCGCTGTAGATAATATTTCTGTTATAAACGGAGTTGCACCGTCTGCACTTGTGGAACTTCCTCCACCTACACACATTTTTATCGGTGGTAGTTCTGGCAATCTTAAAGAAATAATAAATTGCTGTATTGAAAAAAATCCTGATGTTAAAATTGTTATTAATGCAATCGCTATTAATACAGTTGGTCAGGTGACGGAATTTGCTGAAAAAAATGGATTTAGTTTAGATATAGTTTGTATGAATGTATCTAAAAATAAAAGGGTCGGAAAATATGACCTTATGATTGCACAAAATCCTGTTTATATATTTACTCTAACAAAATAATTTTAGGTGGTGGCATATTGCAAAATAACAAATCTTTTCATATTCCTAGAGTTATGTTTGCCGGTGCTAGTAGTGGCAGCGGAAAGACAACAGTTGTTTGTGGGATATTAAAGGCACTTAAAAACAGAAATATATCTGTTTCGTCGTATAAATGTGGTCCTGATTATATTGACCCTATGTTCCACAAAGAAGTTATTGGAATCTGTTCAAAAAATTTGGATAGATTTTTTTGTGACGATAGTTTATTAAAACATTTATTTTGTGAGCATTGTGTTAAAAATAATTCTGAAATTGCTATAACAGAGGGTGTTATGGGGGTTTATGACGGAATTTCTATGGATAGCTCTTTTGCAAGCTCTTATGATGTTGCTAAATTGCTTGATATGCCTACTATAATTGTCATTAATGCAAAAGGTATGGCTTTGACTTTGTCTGCTATTATAAAAGGAATTGTTGATTTTAAACCAGATAGCAACATAAAAGGGGTTATACTTAACAATGTTTCTTGTGGAGTTTATGAAAAAATAAAGCCTATTATTGAAAATGAAGTTAATATCGAAGTTTTGGGATATTTACCTCACAACAAAGAGGTTGCTTTTGAAAGCCGACATCTTGGTCTTTTAACTCCTGAAGAAACAAGTGGTGTAAACGTCAAAATTCAAAAACTTAGTGAAATTGTAGAGCAAACTATAAACATTGATAGAATTATTGAAATAGCCAAAGATACTAGTAAAATTTATGATGATTTTGATGATTGCTCTGTATTGAACTATAAAGCAAATCATAACATAAAAATTGCTGTAGCAAGGGACAAAGCGTTTTGTTTTTATTATGAAGATAACATAGAACTTTTAAGAAAAATGGGTTGTGAAATTAAGTATTTTAGCCCGTTACAAGATGATAAAATACCTGATGATGTTTCTGGTGTTATTATCGGTGGTGGATACCCTGAATTATATTGCCGACAACTTAGTAACAATAAAAAAATGCTTATTGATATAAAAACAAAATTGGTAAACGGTTTGCCGACTCTTGCTGAATGTGGAGGTTTTATGTATCTGCATAATTCTATAGTTGATAAAGACGGAAATGCCTTTGATATGGCAAAAGTTATTGAGGCAAATGCATTTTATACAGGGAAACTTACACGATTTGGATATATTCAATTGACAGCTAAAAACGATAGTTTTATACTAAAAAAAGGTCAAAAAATAAACGGACACGAATTTCATTATTGGGACAGCACTTGTAATGGAAATTTGTTTATTGCTGAGAAACCTAACAAAAATAAAAGTTGGGAGTGCATTATAAACAGTAACAACGTTATTTGTGGATTTCCACACCTTTTTTATTACTCAAATATTGATTTTATTAAAAATTTTGTGGATATGTGTATAAAGTACAAAAAATAAATTGGTGATATTATGTTTTTAATTGTTAGTGGTGGAAGCGATAGTGGAAAGTGTGAATATGTTGAAAAGTGACTGTTGATTTATTTAATAAATCAAAAATGTGAACAATTTACGTATAGTCACTATGATTTTGTTTAGAAATGAAAGTTTACAGGAAATTAAAAGACACAAAAAGTAATTGGTGATATTATGTTTTTAATTGTTAGTGGTGGAAGCGGTAGCGGAAAAAGCGAATATGCTGAAAAAATGGCAGTTGATTTATTTAATAAATCAAAGTCGCAAAAACTTATATACATAGCTACTATGATTCCATTTGGAAATGAAAGTTTACAGAAAATTGAAAGACACAAGAAGTTGCGAAAAGGTAAAGGATTTACAACTTTAGAATGTTTTTCGGAATTTAAAAAATTTTCGGAAAATCAAAACTTTTTAAAGGCTACTATTATTCTTGAATGTATGTCTAATCTTATTGCAAATGAAATTTTTTCTGATAAAAATGTGAATGCTGTTTCAGATATTTTAGCTGGAATTTTAAATATTAATTCAAACTGTGACAACTTGGTTCTTGTCACAAACGATGTGTTTTCTGATGGAAAAATATATGATAACGAAACTATGGATTATATCGAAAAACTTGGGAAAGTAAATGTTGAACTTGCTAAGTTTGCTAATTCTGTGGTTGAGGTTGTTTTTGGTATACCTATCTTCTTGAAAAAATAATTTGGGTGAGTGAGTTTATGTTTTTTAAAAATTTATTGAATGCTTTATTTATAGCTTTCTCTATGTATTCTAAAATCCCTGTTCCCAGAGTTGATTGGAACGAAAAAAGTATGAAATATGCTTTTTGCTTTTTTCCTCTGATTGGTGCTGTTATTGGGATTATTGTTTATTTAATCGGTAAAACTTTGATTACATATAACTGTGGAAAGCTATTATTTGCTTGTATTATGTCTATTATCCCTATTTTTATTACGGGTGGAATACATTTTGACGGATTTCTTGATACTGCTGACGGTATAAATTCTTATGCTGATACAGAAAAAAGATTAGAAATATTGAAAGACCCTAACTCTGGTGCCTTTGCTATAATATGGGGGATTTCTTATTTTGTTTTATCTATTGGATTTTGGAGCGAAGCTAATATTCCTGCTCTGGAAATGATTTCATTTGGCTATGTTATTTCAAGAACTTTTAGTGCTTTTAGCGTTGTTGTCTTTCCTATGGCTAAAAAAACAGGTCTTGCTGTTATGTTTAACAAAAATGCTGACAAGATAGCTGTTAGAATTACTATGATAAGTTTTATTGTTATTGTCGAAATTATCGCTGTTTATGTAAATTTATTCGGTGGAATCGCTTTGCTCTTAACGGCAATAATTTGCTTTTTATACCATTATTTCAATTGTAAAAAAAATTTTGGTGGGATAACGGGCGATTTAGCAGGTTTCTTTTTGCAAGTTTGTGAACTGGCAATAATTATAGTTGAGGTTATTTTATTTTTGGTGGTGATTTGATGATTTTAGTCGTTGGTGGTGCGTTTCAAGGTAAAGTTGATTTTGTTATTAATGAATTGAAAATTGAAGAAAATAAAATTTTTAGGGATTTTCATTTGAAAATGAAGTCAATAATAAATGACAATAAAAGTGTTGATGAATTTATAAATTATATTTTTAATTCTGGTTTTGATGTTATAATTAGTGATGAAATTGGCTCCGGAATTGTTCCTATTGACAAAGGCGAGAGGATTTGGAGAGAAGAAGTTGGTCGAGCATTATGTGAGATTGTAAAAAAATGTGACGAGGTCTGGCGAGTACAAATTGGAATAGGTACTAGGATTAAGTGACAGAATTAAATAATTGAGGATTATATTATGTTTGAATATTCTTTATATGCTTGTTTTATCGGTTTTATATTAGATTTGATTTTTGGTGACCCATATTGGATTTATCACCCTATATGCCTTATTGGTAAGTTGATTGAAGTATCTGAAAAAATTACTAGAAAAATTTTCCCTAATAGTAAAAATGGTCTTTTGGCAGGTGGTGGATTTCTTGCTATATTTGTCTGTTTTATATCTACAGGAGTTATTTTTATGATAGATTATATTTTTTATTCAATAAACAATTATTTGGGACTTGCTTTTGAAAGCGTTATTTGCTACTTTATGCTTGCAACTAAATCTCTTAAAAAAGAAAGTATGAAAGTTTACAAAAAGCTCTCTGATGATGATGTGGAGGGGGCTAGATATGCTGTTTCTATGATTGTTGGTAGAGATACTAAAGTGCTTGATAAAACAGGCATTATTAAAGCTACCGTTGAAACGGTCGCTGAAAATTTATCTGACGGTGTTATCGCTCCTCTTTTTTATTTATTTATCGGCGGTAGTGTCCTTGGTGTATTCTACAAGGCTATAAACACTATGGATTCTATGGTTGGCTACAAAAATGACAAATATATATATCTTGGCAGATGTGCAGCTAAAATTGATGATTTTGTTAATTTTTTACCGTCAAGAATTTCTGCTGTTTTACTTATCTTATCAAGTTTTTTACTTGGATTTGATTATAAAAATGCTTTTAAAATTTTTAAAAGGGACAGGCTAAAACACGCAAGTCCTAATTCGGCTCAAACTGAGGCCGTTTGTGCCGGTGCTTTGGATATACAACTTGCTGGTAATGCCTATTATTTTGGAAAGCTATACGAAAAGCCTTTTATTGGTGAACCAATTAAAAAAATTCAACCACAAAATATTATTGATGTAAACAGACTTATGTATATGGCATCTATTCTGGCTGTTATTTTGTTTGGCTCTTTGGCTTTCCTTATTCGTTTTTTATTGGGGGTTGGTGTGCTTTGAAAAAAATACACGGTGGAGATATTTACCGATATGACAGAAATATGATAGATTTTTCGGCAAATATAAACCCTCTTGGACTTTCGAAAAAAATAAAAAATGCAATTATTCAAAATATTGACAGTGTTATTAATTATCCGGATATTGAATGTTCAGAACTTATATCTTCTATAGCAACATTTGAAAATGTAAAAGAAGAAAATATAGTTTGCGGAAATGGGGCAGGGGATATTATATTTAACATTGTGCTTGCTTTAAAGCCAAAAAAAGCGTTAATAGTACAGCCGACTTTTGCTGAATATGAAAATGCTCTTAATTCTATTGAATGTGAAAAAGAATTTTATTTTTTACAGGAAGAAAAAGAATTTCAAATTTCTTCTGATTTACTTGATTATATAAATCCTGATGTTGATATGATTTTTGTATGCAACCCTAATAATCCTACCGGCAAATGTATAAAAAAAGATTTTGTTCTTGAAATTATTAAAAAGGCTAGGGTGTGTAATGCTTTTCTTGTCATAGATGAGTGTTTTATGGACTTTGTTGAAAATTTTGAAAAATATTCCACTATTGAATACATATATGAATATCAAAATTTTATGATACTTAAAGCGTTTACAAAAATGTATGCTATTGCCGGTTTACGACTTGGATATGCTATTTGTGGGGATAATGATGTTATACAGAAGATTTATCAAATTCGACAGCCTTGGAATGTTTCATCTATTGCCCAAACGGCTGGAATTGCTGCTCTATCGGATAGGGATATTCCGAAAAAAACAAGGCTTTATATCAAAGAGGAAAGGGAGTTTTTATTATCTCAGTTAAAACAATTGGGATTTAAAACTTTTGGGTCAAAGGCAAACTACATACTTTTTAAATCTGACATTGATTTAACGGCTTTGTTACTTGATTATGACATCATTATTCGAGATTGTAAAAATTATCGTGGACTTTCAAAAGGATTTTTTCGTATTGCGGTAAAAACTCACAACGATAATGAAAAATTTATTATTTCTATAAAAAAGATTTTAGAAAAATATAATGAAAATAGGTGATACTATGGCTTTAACTATTATGATTCAAGGAACTATGTCAAATGTCGGCAAAAGTCTTATTACTGCCGGTTTATGTCGAGTTTTTAAACAAGACGGTTATACAGTTGCTCCTTTTAAATCTCAAAATATGGCACTTAACTCATTTATAACAAAAAATGGTCTTGAAATGGGAAGAGCGCAAGTTATGCAGGCTGAAGCAGCCGGCATTGAACCAGAAGTTTCAATGAACCCTATTTTGCTAAAGCCGACAAATGATGTTGGTTCACAAGTTATTGTCAATGGTGAAGTTATCGGAACTATGTCGGCTAAAGATTATTATAAAAACAAAAAGAAGTTTATACCGGATATTTTAAACGCATTTAATGAACTTGAAAAAAAATATGACATTATAGTTATAGAGGGTGCCGGAAGTCCGGCAGAAATTAATCTTAAAAAAGATGATATTGTTAATATGGGTATGGCTAAACTTGTTAAAGCTCCTGTTTTACTTGTTGGTGATATTGACAGAGGGGGCGTTTTCGCTCAACTTATCGGTACAGTTGATTTACTTGAAGACGATGAAAAAGATTATGTAAAGGGTCTTATTGTAAACAAGTTTAGAGGTGACAAGGGAATTTTAAAAGACGGAATTGATATGCTTGAGGAAAAGGCAAAAAAAGATGTTATCGGTATAGTTCCTTATGTAAATTGTGATATTGATGATGAAGATAGTTTATCTGAAAGATTTGAAAACAAAAAAACAACAGGAATTATAAATATCGCTGTTATAAAATTGCCTAAAATATCAAATTTTACGGACTTTAACGTCTTTGAAAGCTCTGAACTTATAAACCTTAGATATGTTAAAAATGTTTATGAACTTGGGCAGTCAGATATGGTTATTATTCCTGGAACAAAAAACACAGTTAGCGATTTATTATGGCTTAGGGAAAATGGTTTAGAGGCTGAAATTAAAAAACTTGCATCAAAAGGTAAAATAGTTTTCGGTGTATGCGGTGGTTATCAAATTCTTGGGCAAAAAATTATTGACTTTGAAGAAACCGACAAAAAAGGCGAGTTTCAGGGAATTGGACTTTTGCCTATAGAAACAATTTTTCAAAAAGATAAAATCAGAACCAGAGTAAACGGAATTGTGAAAAATATTTCCGGTGTGCTTTCAAGTCTTTCCGGTGAACATTTTGAGGGGTATGAAATACACAACGGAAATTCTTTTATAACCGACAGTACGGCTAAAAATATGAATGTCCTATGTGAAGAATTTTCAGGTGTTACAGAAGAAAAGACTGACGGAGTTAATTCTGAAAATGTATATGGTACTTACGTACACGGCTTTTTTGACTCTCAAAATATACTTGAAAAAATTATATCATCTATTGCAAAGCAAAAAGGTCTTGACAATACATCAATTAAGGTATTAAATATGAGAGAATATAAAGAAAAGCAATATGATATTCTTGCTGATACAATACGTCAAAATATTGATATGAATAAAATTTATAAAATATTGAAAGAAGGAATTAAAAAATGAGTTTTGAACTTACACAAAGGCCTAGAAGATTACGTACAACAAAGACTTTACGAAATATGGTTAGAGAAACAAGGATTTCTAAAAATTCCCTTATCTATCCTTTTTTTGTTACAGAAGGTCAAAACATAAAAGAGGAAATTCCAACTATGCCAAATCAATTTAGATGGAGTATTGACCGACTTGGCGAGTTGTTTTCTGAACTTTCTGAAAGTGGCGTTAAGTCTGTTCTTATATTCGGTATTCCGGACAAAAAAGATGAATGTGGCAGTAGTGCTTGGGACAAAGACGGCATTGTTCAAAAAGCCCTTAGATATATAAAAAAAGAATTTTCTGACTTTTATTGTATTACTGATGTTTGTATGTGTGAATATACATCTCACGGTCATTGTGGCATACTCTGTGGAGAATATGTTGACAACGATAAAAGTCTTGAGGTAATCGCTAAAACTGCTTTATCTCACGTTCAAGCTGGTGCTGATATGGTTGCACCGTCTGATATGATGGACGGTCGAATTGCTAAAATTCGTCAAGTCCTTGACGAAAACGGATTTGTAAATACTCCAATTATGTCCTACTCTGTTAAATATTCTTCTGCTTTTTATGGACCTTTTAGAGATGCGGCGGATTCTGCCCCTTCTTTCGGCGATAGAAAAAGCTATCAAATGGATTTCCATAACAGTAAAGAGGCTATTTTTGAGGCTGAACTTGATGTTAATGAGGGTGCTGATATTCTTATGGTTAAACCGGCTATGGCTTATCTTGATATTTTAACTAAAGTTAAAGATAAATTTAACAGACCTGTCGCTTTATATAGCGTTAGCGGTGAATATTCTATGATTAAAGCCGGTGCAAAACTTGGTTACATAGACGAAATGTCTATCGTTGCTGAAAGTACTGTTTGTATGTTTAGAGCCGGTGCTGATATTCTTATTACATATTATGCAAAAGAAATTGCAAAACTTATTGATGATAATATAATCGGTTAGGAGTGGTATTATGAACTGTAAAGGTCTTGTTCATATTTATTTTGGTGACGGAAAGGGTAAGACTACGGCTTCTGTTGGTTTAGCTGTTAGATGTGCCGGTGCCGGTGGAAAAGTTTTATTTTCTCAATTTATGAAAGACGGTTCTAGCAGTGAAATATGTGTATTAAAACAAATAGACGGTATTACTGTTACTGACGGTTACTCTAAAGCAAAATTTACCAGATTTATGACAGATGAAGAACACATCGAGGCTAGAGAGTATTACAGCAACGAATTTGAAAGAGTTACAAAAAAGGCTGAAGACGAAAATTTTGACTTACTTATACTTGATGAACTAATTAATGCTGTGGACAAAAATTATGTTGAACTTGATAGAGTTATTGAGTTTATCGAAAATAAACCGGAGGGTCTTGAAATTGTTATGACAGGAAGAAATCCGGACAGAAAACTTTTTGATTATGCTGATTATGTTTCTGACATAATCAAAATAAAACACCCTTTTGACAAGGGTATCGGCTCAAGAATTATGATTGAAAAATAATTGACTTAAAATAATGACAATTGATATTAAAGGTGATTCTATGAAACTTTATGACGCTATATCTAAAATTGAAAAGCTAGACGAAACGGCAATTGAAAAATCTAAACAACATTGGCTTGATGTCGCTAAGCCACTTTTTAGTTTGGGTAAGCTTGAAGATATTATAACTCAAATTTCCGGAATTAAAAAAGCTGAACAATATAATATTCAAAAAAAAGCTGTTATTGTTATGTGTGCTGACAACGGTGTTGTTGATGAGGGTGTTACCCAAACTGGTAAAGGAATGACAGCAACTGTTACTAAAAATTTTTCTAAAGGTCTTACAAGTGTTTGTATTATGGGTAAAGTTGCTGGTGCTGATATTTTCCCTATTGATATTGGTGTTGCTGTTGATGTTCCTGATGTTACAGACAAACGTTTTAAAATTGCATACGGTACTAAAAATATGACAAAAGAGCCGGCTATGACAAGGGATACAGCTATTTCAGCTATTGAGGTCGGTATAAACAAGGTTATTGAACTTAAAAATGATGGTTATGACATCATTGCAACCGGTGAAATGGGTATCGGTAATACAACAACAAGCAGTGCTATTATATCTGCTTTATTTGATGAACCTGTTGAAAATGTTACCGGTAAGGGTGCCGGTCTTTCGTCTGCCGGCCTTAAAAATAAGATTAATGCAATTAAAAGAGCTATTGAGCTTAACAAGCCGGACAAAAACGACCCTATTGACGTTTTATCTAAAGTCGGCGGTCTTGATATAGCCGGTCTTGTCGGCGTGTTTATCGGTGGTGCGGTTTGTAGAATACCTATCGTTATCGATGGTTTTATATCTGCTACAAGTGCTACTTTAGCTATTGATATATGCCCTGATGTTAAAAATTTTGTTATTGCCTCACATATATCAAAAGAACCTGCTTGTAAATTTGTTTTTGATAAACTTGGTTTATCTCCTATTATAAACGCTGATATGTGCCTTGGTGAGGGAACAGGTGCTGTTGCTCTCTTTCCTCTCATAGATATGGCTTACAATGTTTATTCCAAAATGTATACTTTTCACAATTGGGATTGTGATGAATCTTATCATATTTTAGACTAAATAAAACTATATATTTCTTGGAGGAACTATGAAAATAATTTTTATTCGTCACGGGAAAACTGTTGGAAATATCGAAAAAAGATATATAGGTAAAACTGATGAGGAACTGTCCTCAATTGGTATTGCTGAAATTCAAAAAAATAATTACTACAACATAGAAAGTACAGAAAGTGCAAAAGTTATTTCAAGCCCACTAAAAAGATGTATTCAAACAGCTGAACTTATTTATTCAAAAATTGACGAGATACACTTAGACCTTAGAGAGTGCGATTTTGGAAATTTTGAAAACAAAAATTATGAGGAACTTAAAAATAACAACGAATATATAAAGTGGCTTGAAAGTGGCGGTAAAATGGGTTTTCCTGAGGGTGAATCTTATGGCTCTTTTTGCGAGAGATGTTGCCGATGTTTTGAAAACATTATCAAACAAAATTTAGATTTGGATACCATTATTTTTGTTGTACACGGTGGTACAATTATGGCTATACTTGAGCAATTTTCTGATGAAAATAAGACGTTTTTCGACTGGCAAACTAAAAACGGTCAACAGCTTATATTTGAACTCTATGACGCAAATGATAAAATTTTACTTAAAACATTATTTTGATATATCTATTTTTTTGTATTTTTTGATTTGGCCCCTTAGTTGTACTTACAAATAATTAAAATTGTAATTGAAAATTTTACAAATAATCAAATCTCTTATGAAATTTTAAATAAAATTTTTTAACTATTGCTTTTTTTTGAGAAAGTTATTATAATAGGAATATAAAATTGTTCGTGGTGTGCCATTTTTTAGATATGAAACTGTAAAATGACATTATATAAGTATTTTTTGAATATTTTGATAAATTATTCTATTTTGAATTTCGTTGGTGGGGGAATACTATATGAGAAAGGTTAGTTGTTTGATTTTTGCGTTTATTATTTGTTTAGGACTTGTTAATTTTAGTCTTGCAGAAAATACAGAAGTAAATACAACTTCTAATGATATTGAAACTACAACTTCTGGTGCTGAAAAAACAATAACAGCAGATGTGAAAAGAACTAACGAAAAAAGAGTTGTTAGAGTCCCTGATTATTATTTAGATGGTTTTATGTACAAAGATGAAAAGGGTAACAGAAGTGGTTTTGGCTATGAAGTTTTAAGGGAAATTGCTAAATATGCCGGCTGGAACTATGAATATGTTAGTTGCGACAAAAGTCAATGTGTTGATATGCTTGAAAAAGGAGAAATTGACCTTATCGACAGTTGTTTATACAGTCAAAGCAGAGCTGAAAAAGTAAAATTTTCTAGAATAAATATGGGTACGGGCAGTGAAGCTATCGTTGTAAAGGCTGAAAACTCAAAATATAACCCTTATGATTTTAAAAATTATAACGGTATGAAAATTGGTATCGTTGACGAGGATTTTTGGGAAAAGTCTATAAATAACATTGTTAAAGAAAAAGGATTTACTGCTGAAATAGTTAAGTTTAAAACATACGCTGAACTTTATGATTCTTTAGATGATGGTAAGATAGATGCCATCGCTGCTATGGGGATTCAAAAAACTGAAACTCACAAAACACTTTTTGAATTTGGTGCGTTTACTTACTATCTTGCTGTAAATAAAAATAACAGTGAGCTTTTATCTGAACTTAATTCAGCTATGGAGCAAATTTGGATTAGTGACAGTACATATTTCTCAACAGTTTACAACAAATATTATAAA
Source organism: uncultured Eubacteriales bacterium (assembly GCA_902496345.1). Taxonomy (GTDB): domain Bacteria; phylum Bacillota; class Clostridia; order Lachnospirales; family CAG-274; genus MGBC114079. The sequence continues at coordinate 24,003 of CABVAP010000002.1, read as the reverse complement.
AGAAATAACGATGAAAGTGTGTTGTACTTAACAGATGAGGAAAAAGCATATATTAAGGAGAATGGAACGGTTAAGGCACTTTTACTTGGAAACAGGGACCCTATAGCTTATTTTGATGAGAATGGTGCGGAGGGTATTGTACCTGACCTTGTAAGACGTATAATGTCAAAAGTTGGACTTCAAGTTGAATTTGTTGAATGTAATACGTACAAAGAGGCTTTTGAAAAAGTAAAAGATAAGTCGAACATAATTAGTAGTTTCTTTTATGATTATAGCTTTGCTGAAAACAATGGGATTGAGATGACAGAGCCATATATGGACTCTGTACCGTATACTGTTGTTGTAAACAAAGATATTAAGAGCATAGAAGATAGAAATCTTAAAGTTGCCTGTGTCAACAATTATTTGCTTACCGAAAGATTTTTAGCATCTAAATATGACCGTAAACAACTTGTTTTTTATAAGACCGAAAAAGAATGTATTGAGGCTGTAAACAACGGTGACGCTGATATAACTTATGTTTCAACATACATCGCTGAAGATGTTTTAAGAAGAGATAATTTATACGATGTTATAATGACTATAAATTCTGGATTTAATTATCCGGTTAGTATCGGCGTTAGCAAAGACGAAGATATACGTCTTATGACTATTCTTAACAAAGCTATAAACAATTTAAGTCAAGAAGAGGTTGAGGATGTTATTGCTAAGTACACTATACTTCAAAAAGAAGATGTTGGAATTTTGGTGTTTATAGAAAGAAACGCTTTGGCATTTATCGTTGTGCTTTGTTTGCTCATTATAGTTGGTGCTTATGTTGTATTTCGTATTTTCAGTTTTAAGAAAAAATATGATGAAAAGATTTTTAATCTTGCATATATTGATAGGATTACTAACATTTGGAATGTAAATGGTTTTATTCTTGAGGCTGCAAAGAAAATAGACTTAAATGATTTTGAAACTAGAAGTTTTGCTATTATTGCTCTTGATATTTCTAAATTTAGACTTATTTGCGAAAACTATGGTAAATTTGTGGGCGATAGGATTTTGAAATATATCGCTGAAAGCCTTACTCACCACTTACCTTATGGTGGAGTGCTTGCTAAATCTAGAACAGACGGCTTTATTATACTTATGCCTTATTATGAAAAAGTGGAATGTGCTAAGTTCCTTGAAAATTTCTATGAAAAAACTCGTTATTATGAAGACGGTGGGGTTGCCTTTAAATTTAAGTTCCAAAGTGGGTTATATTTAATAACCGACAGAAATAAAGATATTAATATTGAAATCGCTATTGATATGGCTGATACTGCAAAAAAAGATGTTGAAAATGCTAATCAAGACAAAATTGTTTTCTTTGACAATATTATGGAAGAAAAAATTATAAAATACAAAGAAATTGTTGAAAGAATGGAACCTGCTCTTCAAAATAGGGAATTTGTCGTTTATTATCAACCTAAAGTTGATATGGAAACAGAAGAAATTGTCGGAGCAGAGGCTCTTATTCGCTGGATTTCTAAAGACAAAGGCTTTATGAACCCTGGTGAGTTTATCCCTATATTTGAAAAAGAGGGGTTTGTTATCGAACTTGACTTTTTTGTTTTTGAGGAAGTGCTTAAACTTATTCGTGACTGGCTTGACAACGGAAAAGAACCTATTGTTATTTCTGTAAATCAGTCAAGACTTCACCTTAGCAATCCTTTCTACATCGAGCGTCTTCAAAATCTTATTGATAAATACAAAGTTCCTACAAAATATGTTGAACTTGAACTTACTGAAAATTTATTTATAGATGCAGAGGCTGCCCTTGAAGTTGTAAACAAAGTTAAAGCCCTTGGTTTTTCTATCTCTGTCGATGACTTTGGCTCTGGCTTCTCTTCTCTTAATATGCTTAAATCAATGCCTATTGACGTTGTTAAAATTGATAGAGAGTTCCTTACGGAATCTGAAAACTCTACAAAGGCACAAAAAATTATTAGCAAGATTGTTGAAATGGCGAAAGAGCTTGATATGAACGTTATCTGTGAAGGTGTTGAAACAGAAGAACAGGCTGTATTCCTTAAAAGCATTGGTTGTTACTTGGCACAAGGTTTCTTATATGCTAGACCTATGCCGGAAAATGAGTTCCTTGACAGAGTTGAAAGCAACAAAGATAAAAGATAGGTGACGTTGTGGATAATTTTTTGACATACATTAGTGAATTTAATTTTGTTTCTATAGTTTTGAGGCTTTCTTTAGCTGTGCTATTGGGGGGTACTATTGGACTTGAAAGACGACTTAGAAAGCGTTCTGCCGGACTTAGAACTTTTGCTCTTGTCTGTGTCGGTGCTGCCCTTGCTATGGTTACTAATGAATATTTATTTTTGCAATATGAAATGACTGGTGACCCCGGAAGAATGGCTGCTCAAGTTATAAGTGGTGTCGGCTTCCTTGGTGCTGGTACAATCATTTTGAATGGTAAAAGAGTTAAGGGACTTACAACGGCAGCTAGTCTTTGGGCAACGGCTGCCATCGGTATCGCTGTTGGAAGTGGTTTTTTCGTTGGTGCTATATTTGGCTTTTTTGTTATCTTTATCGCAACAACATTTATGCAAAAATTTGAAAAGTTTGCTGATAAAAATAATAAGTTTATTGAACTTTATGTTGAACTTAGTAAACATTCTGGAATGAGTCAACTTATCGGATACATAACAGAAAATGACTTTGCTCTATATTCTGTCGAAAAAGCTGATAAGAAAAAGAATAAAGAAGACTTATGTATATACGTTGAAATTAACCTAAAGAAAAGGGTTGACCACGGTGAAATAGTGGCTCAAATTAATTTACTTGATAATATCATTTATGCAGAAGAAGTTAAGTGATTGGAGTGATTTTATGATTAAAAACAAAGTTACTGTATTTTTGATTTTTTTAGTTGTATTGTTTTCGGCCGGTACTATCGGTTGTGCTCCTAAGAAAAATGATATTGAGCAAGGAATTATCTCAAAAGAACTTAAAGAAAGTACATCTGAAACATCAACTGAATCGGCTACAGTTGCACAGGAAAATCAAAATTCTGAAAAAGGAAATGGCGTATCTGCTCACGGGGCAATAAAAGCTCTTAACGGAAAAATTGTTGACCAAAATGGAACCCCTTTTGTTCTAAAAGGTATGAGTACACACGGAATTGTTTGGTTTCCTCAATACACAAAATATCACAGCATACAGATGACAAAAAATAACGGTGCTAATGTCTTTCGTGTCGCTATATACACCGAAGAATATGGTGGATACACAACAGGTGAAAACGAAAAACAAAACTCTAAATCAATTATGTATAGTGCCGTTGACAATGCTATAAGGTTAGATATGTATGCTATTATCGACTGGCATATTTTAAGCGACCAAAACCCTCAAAAACATAAGGCTGAGGCTATTCAATTTTTTGATGAAGTTTCTAAAAAATATTCTGGCAATCCTGCTGTGATTTATGAAATATGCAACGAGCCTCACGATGTTAGTTGGAAAAACGACATTAAACCTTATGCCGAGAAAGTTATACCCGTTATTAGAAAAAATGACCCTGATGCTCTTATTATTGTTGGTAGTAACACTTGGAGTCAAGACGTTGACGAGGCTTCAGAAGATTTATTACAATTTGACAACATAGCTTATTCTTTCCACTTCTATGCCGGAACTCACAAACTTGACAACTTTAAACCAAAACTTGAAAAGGCTTTAGCAAACGGTGCAACTATTTTTGTTACTGAGTGGGGTACAAGTGACGCAAGTGGAAACAACGGAAACTACTTTGATGAGGCTAACAAGTGGCTTGACTATTTGGATTCAAAGGGCATAAGCCGAATTAACTGGTCACTTTGTGATAAAAATGAGTCTTCTGCTATTTTGAAGAGTGGGGCAGACCCTGAAAACTGGAACGAAAACGACCTAACCGAAACGGGTAAATTTATTTTTCAGAGCTTTAAAAGATAAAATCTTAAAAACAAAATGAAAAAACAAAATGAAAAAACAAAACAGCATACTTATGTTCGACAAAACCTATCTGAAAATTTTGTTTGGCTGTCTATTTAAAGTGTTGCATTGTTTTTTCTGTTTTGATATAATTAAACCGAATTAAATCTGAATTTAATCTTAGGAGGACTTGACGATGAAGTACATAGTTGTTTTAGGCGATGGTATGGCTGATGAGCCTATTGAAGAACTTGGTGGAAAGACACCTTTGGAATATGCTAATACTCCTACAATGGATATGCTTTCTAAAAAATCTGAAGTTGGTACTGTTCACACTATCCCTGAAGGTATGAAACCAGGTAGCGACACTGCTAACCTTTCTGTTATGGGATATAACCCTGAAAAATATTATTCTGGTCGTTCACCATTGGAAGCATTAAGCATTGGCGTTGATATGAAAGCTACTGATATTGCTTTAAGATGTAACATTGTTACTGTTTCTGATGATGATTTACCTTATGAAGAAAAAACTATCATTGACCACAGTTCAAGCGAAATCTCAACTGAAGATGCTGCTATCCTTATCGATGCAGTTAAAAAAGAACTTGAAACTGATGAATTTAAATTCTATGTTGGTACTAGCTATCGTCACCTTACTATTTGGGACAAGGGCGAAGTTATCGACCTTGCTCAACCTCACGATATTTTGGGCAAAGTTATCGGACCTTACTTACCAGAACAAAAAGACTTTAGAGAGATGATGAAAAAAAGTTATGACATTTTAAACAATCACCCTCTTAATGTTGAAAGAGCTAAAAAAGGTCTTAACAAGGCTAATTCACTTTGGTTCTGGGGTGCTGGTACTAGACCTGACCTTGATTCTTTCGAATCTAAAAACAACAAAAAAGGTGCTATGGTTTCTGCTGTTGACCTTCTTAAAGGTATCGCTGTTGGTGCTAAAATGAAAGTAATTATCGTTGACGGTGCTGACGCTACACTCCACACAAACTATGAGGGAAAAGCAAAAGCTGGCGTTAATGCTGTCTTAAATGACGGTTTTGATTTTGCTTATATTCACGTTGAAGCACCTGACGAAATGGGTCATCAAGGTAGTGTTGAAAACAAAATCAAGGCTATTCAATATCTTGATGAAAAAGTTATTAAAGTTGTTTATGACGAAATGAAAGCATCAGGAGAAGATTTTAGACTTGCTGTTCTCCCTGACCACCCAACTCCTATCGCTTGTAGAACTCACACAAGTACTCCTGTTCCTTATATGATTTATGACAGCACAAACGAACTTGACAAAACTTGGAACTACAACGAAAGAGAAGGTAGAGAAAGCGGTAATTATATCGCTGAGGGTCACAAGTTTATTGACAGACTTTTTAAATAATTTAGGATATTAGAATTTTTGGCTTTCTAAAAACATCTTTATATTAGAAAGACGTGTATATTAAGATATTACAGGTTGTCGACTTTTTTTCGACAACTTATGACTGCTGTGATTTTTTACGGCAGTCTTTTTTTATTTTATGAACTGGTATTATTAAAATTTTCTAAACTGGTACTTTTGTTTTTTTGAAAAATATGTTATAATTCAACCATAAGTAAGATATTATACATTAAGACTTTTAAAAAGGAGTGTATTTTAATGCAGAAAAACAGAAAAAGTAGAATTTTGAGTTTTCTTTTATCTGTGGTTATGGCTATGACTTGTTGTACAAGCTTTGCTATGGCTGACGGTGAAGAAAGTTCAAGCGTTCCTACTGTTCCTACAAATGGAAAATTATATAATTTTTCAGCAACTGAAATCGACGGTGCTATTAACTTAAACTCAAGCGTTCCTGTTTATAACTCTGAAACTGGTTATGGTTTCGTTTCTGAAAACAGTGCTATGCCATCAAGAAAACTTGGTGTTGACTCTATCACAATGGAAAGTAGCGGTGCTAAAATCGTTGAAGACGGTTCTGGTACATATCTTAACAGCGTTGCTGCTAACTACAACTATGGTGGTCTTGTTTTTAGAACAGACTTAGCTGAAACTGGTGCTTATAAAATGATTGTTAGACTTGACAACTGTACTTCTAGCGATGTTACAGTTGCTCCAAACGGTATGCAAGCATCTCAGCTTACTTCTAACTCTGCTTGGGATAGTTCTGGACTTGTTCCAAAACAAAACTATGCAACTTGGACTGACGACAAAACTTGGGAATTTACTTTTGTTGACGGTCAAAAATTCCTTGAAATTGAAGTAGAGCCAAAAGCTATGCCTACTTCTGCTAAACCTGCTACTGTTGGTATATCTTCTATTTCTATCGAAAAAGTTGCTAACAAAACAAAAGCTGAGGGCGAAAAACCTACTGTTTTTGTACTTGGTGACTCTACAGAAAAAACTTATACATTTGAAGAAGCTAGTATGTCTGGTTGGGGTCAGATTATCAATCAAATGTTTGACCTTGACAAAGTAAACGTTATCAACTATTCTATGGGCGGTCGTTCAATGAGAGCTTGCTACACAGAAAACAGATTTAACGATTTACTTTTAACTGCTAAAGAGGGGGATTTCCTTTTACTCCACTCTGCTCACAATGACGAAACTGTTGATGCAACTTCAAGATTTGGTCGTGGCTCAACAAATGAGCTCTATCCTAAATGGTTAAACGATATTTATATCCCTGCTATGCTCTCTAGAGGTGTTCACCCTATTCTTGTTACATCTATGCCAAGAACAGGTGACGGAAAATATAGCGAAAATACTAGCAAACCTAATGGATTTAATCCAGACTCTCCTGGATTTATGAGAGCTGCTGCCAAAGCAAACGATAAAGTTGAATGTGTTGAACTTTATGCAAACGCTAAAAAATATATTGATACTATGGGTCCTGATAGAATTTTAAATATCTATATGAGTATTGAAGCTGGTGAAACTCCAGGTAAAACTAACTCTGGTTCTTACGCAAACGGTCACCCAGACAACAAAACAGACGGTACTCACTACAAAGAGGCTGCTTCTAAAGTTTGGTGCCAGCTTATAGCTCAAGATATTTACAAACAAGCAAATGAATCATCTGCATCTGATACTATTAAAGAACTTTCTTCATATCTTAAAGATACTGTAAAAGAAGCATCTGCAAGCGATGATTGGAGCAAAGTTTTCCCTGAAAGAGCTAATGACGTTTCAGAAAAAGACAGCACTGGTTATTACTATAGAAACCAAATTGAAAAACTTATTCAGCTTGGTGTTATGGAAAAAGACGCAAGTGGTAAATTCTATGCTGAAAAAGCTATGACTCCTGAAGAATTTATCTCTGCTCTTTGCTCTCTTTGGGGTCTTGATTTAACTGATGAAGCTGTTAAAGCTAAATTTGCTAACTATCAAACAAGTAATTCTTCTACTTCTGTTGAACTTACTCGTGAAGTTATGGCCTCTATTATCTTAAAAGCTTATGCTTTAAGATTTGGTTTTGATAAAGACGGAAATTACAACAAACCTGATTATATGACTAAATATAACGGTTCTACAATTTCTCCTGATGACCCTGAATATGACCCTAACTTAACTGGTGCTGCTGCACAGTACTATCCTCTTGTTGGTTGGGGAAACCTTACTGACAAAGATGATATTTCTCTTGAATATGCTGATGATATGTACAAAGTTTACACTCTTGGTCTTATGAGAAGCGAAAAAGACATCGCAAGAGGTAAAATGAAAAATGGTACTGAAATTGAACCTAAAGTTACAGTTACTAGAGCTAAAGCTGCTAAAGAACTTTGGTTCTTATGGGTTCTTGGTCAAAACAATGTAAAAGCTGAAAATCAAATTCTTACTATAACTAAAGACGGTTCAACTTATAATGATGTTGCAAAACCAGACAAAACAAGCATTATGAGTGACAAAACTGTTTTATTTAGCAATGTTGACATCAATAGAACAACTGGTCTTTTAAGCGTTTCTGTTGACGGAACTGTTGCAACTGGTGATAAACTTAATGTTAAAGTTTATTCTCAAGATGATTCAATTGTAACTGAAAAGAACTTTGATATTACTGCAACTGGAAAAGTTTCTGCTGTTGATACAACTATCGAAAAAGGTCAATACGCTGTACTCTCTGTAACTAACGCAGGTGGCGAAGAAGTTAGTATGACTCGTAAAGTTGTTAGAAACGAACTTTATATCCCTGTTCGTTCTTACAAAGTTCAAAACGTTTCCGGTATCAAAAACGGAACTATTGGTCTTAAGAATCTTTCTGAAGAAACAGACACAGCTTCTCTTGCTGATTTTGACGAAGATATGAAAGTATCTCTTGCTTCTGATGACGGTGCTATTTGGTGGAAGGCTAATGCTAATGTTCAAAAAGATGTTCCTGTTTCAAATCAAATGAATCTTGTTCCTACAATAGATATGCCTTATACTTCTGCTAAACATACAACAAGTGGAGAAGATTTTACAGGTTATGTTGCTTCTATTAACGGTTATGTGGATATTACCAAGGAAAGAAGTGGTTTCTTATTTACGCCTGATAGTGATGGTATCTTGACTGCTTATGTTCATAACTTAGGTGCTACTAAAAACTTTATTATTGCTGAAAATGGAAAAGCTGAAACTGAAGCTCTTGTGTCAAGTAAAGACAAAGGTTTATCAGGTCAATGTAGTTTAAGTACACCTGTTTCTGCTGGCGTTACTTACTATATCTCTGTTCTTGGTTCTAAAGGTAGATTTGCCGGTGTGTCTTTTGTTTCCGGTGCCCCTGTTGTTTCTACTTTAGCTAAACCTGGTGAAACTGTTCAGATTACTGCTACACCTAACGAAGGCTACTATGTAAAAGAAGTTACTGCAACTGATGAAAAAGGTAACACTATTACACTTAACAGCGATAGCTCTAAAGTTACAAGTACTTTTGAAATGCCTGAATCAAATGTTACTATCTCTGCTGTATTTGCAAAAGGCTCTGGAGATAACACAAATGAAAGTACATCAGAAAGTACAACTGAAAACACATCAGAAAATACTTCTGAAAATACATCAGAAGAAAACTCTGAATCAACAACTGAAACTATTATCCTTGGTGATGCAAATGGTGACGGTAAAGTTGAATTTAATGACGCTTCACTTGTCTTACAGTATGTACTTAACAAAGCTAACGTAACTGCTGATTTTAAAGAAAAAGCTGCTGATGTTGACAAAAACGAAAACATTGACGCTCGTGACGTAGCTTCAATACTCCAGTTTGTTCTTAACAATGGTAACTTTATATTCAAAAAATAATTAGTAAATAACAGATATTTACGCAGGCTGTCGATAAAATCGACAGCCTTGCAAAAAATCAACGATTTTTTGCAAATTAAACTAGATGAGTAAACAGCTGTTTCTTCGTACAAGGCTTTTAAGCCCTTGAAACATCTGTTTTCCTCAGCGAAAATGCGATTTCCGCTTGCGCATAAAAGTCTGCGACGCTTTTGAAATTGACAATAACGATAAAAATTAACTTTGTCGGCAGTCTAAGTAAATAACAGATATTTACAATATATAAGGAAAAGAAACACAATTTTTATTGACAAAAATTTATAATTGTGTTTCTTTTTTTGTGAGCTTATAGATTTTTTATAAATATCTATTTTATTTATTATAAAATTTGTCGATTTTTTTAAAAAATAATAATATTTTTGTTGTAATATATTAATTTTGTGGTATAATAAAAAACAGTGTTGTATGTAAATTTTATTATAAAAGATAAAAATTACTATTTTTCTAACCAATATGCAACTTTATGAAATGGAGGAAATTTTATGGTAGAATTGTTTAAAACAGGCGCTTACGTTGTAAACGGTACTGAAATAATACCTGATGACAACGAGGCTAGTGCTAAACTTGCCAAAGCTGGTTTTTCTAATGTTTCAAAAGATGACGCAACTAAAAACACTATTGCGTGGTCTATCCTTGAAAAACACAACACCTCTGGCAATATGGACAAGCTCAAAATAAAATTCGATTGTATGGCTTCTCACGACATAACTTATGTTGGTATTATCCAGACTGCAAGAGCTAGTGGTCTTGAAAAATTCCCTATCCCTTATGTCCTTACTAACTGCCACAACAGTCTTTGTGCTGTTGGTGGTACTATAAACGAAGATGACCATATGTTTGGGCTTTCTGCCTGTAAGAAATATGGCGGAATTTACGTTCCTGCTCACCAAGCTGTTATTCATCAATTTATGCGTGAAATGATGAGTGGCTGTGGTAAAATGATTTTGGGTTCTGACAGCCACACTAGATATGGTGCTTTAGGTACTATGGCTATTGGTGAAGGCGGTGGAGAACTAGCTAAACAGCTTTTACAGAAAACTTATGACGTTAATCGTCCTGAAGTTGTTGGTGTTTACTTAACTGGTAAACCTCAAAAAGGTATCGGACCTCAGGACATCGCACTTGCTATTATCGGTGCTGTTTTTGAAAACGGTTACGTTAAAAACAAAGTTATGGAATTTATTGGTGACGGTATTTCTAACCTTAACGTTGAATATAGAAACGGTATTGACGTTATGACAACTGAAACTACTTGCCTTTCTTCTGTTTGGAGAACTGACAGCAAAGTTGAAGAATACTATGATATGCACGGAAGAAAAGCCGACTTTAAAGAACTTAATCCTGGTGAAGTTGCTTACTATAACGGTATTGTTTATGTTGATATGTCAAAAGTTAAACCTATGATTGCTATGCCTATGCACCCTAGCAACACTTACACTATTGACGAACTCAACGCTAATCTTCTTGACATTCTTGATGATGTTGAAAAGAAAGCTAACAAACAAATCGACAATCCTAACATTTCTCTTGTACTTAAAGACAAAGTTAAAAACGGTCGTCTTTATGTTGACCAAGGTGTTATCGCTGGTTGTGCCGGTGGTACATTTGATAATATCTGTGACGCTGCCGATATTCTTAACGGTCAATCAATCGGTGCTGATGATTTCGCTCTTAGCGTTTACCCATCAAGCCAACCTACATTTATGAGCCTTGTTGAAAATGGTTCTATCGCTAAACTTATGGCTGCCGGTGCTACTGTTCGTTCTGCTTTCTGTGGCCCTTGCTTCGGTGCTGGTGATGTTCCTTCTAATAATGGTTTAAGTATTAGACATTCTACTAGAAACTTCCCTAACAGAGAGGGCTCTAAACCTGGTAACGGTCAAATCGCTTCTGTTGCCCTTATGGACGCTCGTTCTATCGCTGCTACAGCTGTAAACAAAGGTTTCCTTACTCCTGCAACTGACATCGATGTTGACTTTACTAAACCTAAATATTTCTTTAACAAGAAAGTTTACGAAAACAGAGTTTACCAAGGTTTTGGAAAAGCTGATAGTTCTGTTGAACTTAAATTTGGTCCTAACATCACAGATTGGCCAGAAATGAGTCATTTGACTAATGACCTTGTTCTTCAAATCGCTTCAGTTATTACTGACCCTGTTACAACTACTGATGAGCTTATCCCTTCTGGTGAAACAAGCTCTTATCGTTCTAATCCTCTTGGACTTGCTGAGTTTACTCTTTCTAGAAAAGACCCTGCTTATGTTGGCAAGGCTAAAGAAATTCAACTTTCTGAAAAAGCTAGAATTAGTGGCAAATGTCCTTTAGAAACTAACGAAAAACTTAAAGCTGCTGTTGATGTTATTAAAGCTAAATTCCCTAATATGAGTGTTAAGGAAACGGGTATCGGTAGTGCTATTTATGCTGTTAAACCTGGTGATGGTTCTGCCAGAGAACAAGCTGCTAGCTGTCAAAAAGTTCTTGGTGGTTGGGCTAACTTTGCTAAAGAATATGCAACTAAAAGATACCGTTCTAACCTTATCAACTGGGGTATGCTTCCTTTCATTCTTGATGGGGAAATTCCTTTTGAAAATGGTGATTTCGTTTATATCCCTAACATCGTTGACGCTGTTAAAAACAAAGAGCCTGAAATTAAAGCTTATGTTGTTAAAGATGAACTTAAAGAATTTACAGTTACTTTAGCTGACCTTACTGATGACGAAAGACAGATTATTCTTTCTGGTTGTCTTATTAACTTCTACAGAGGTTAATTTTAACTATTCTTTTAAACGATTTTTGTGCTGTCTGTACAAAATGATTATACAGACAGCACAATCTAATACTATATTTTACTATATTAAAGTATAAAAATCGTATAAGTAAAATGTTTTACATTACTTGATTCATTTAATTGTGAAAAATTAATAATTTTTTTAAAAAAAACTCTTTTATTTATCATAAATTTATGGTATAATGAATTAAAAGTAAACAATTTTTATAAAAACTGTTTTTTCTTTATAAAAAAAATTTTGAAACCGTTTTTTCTTGTGTTTGGCTTTTGGCAAGGGTTTGAAGGTTTTTTGGAAAAATTATCTCTCTGTAGATGTGAAAATTTTACTTTACAAATTAAACAAAAAAATGTATTCTATTATTAGGTTTTAATTTTGCATATATTTTTGTTACAATGATGAACTAATTTATACAATATGACCTAAGTTATAGAAAGGGACTTTATGTTCTTTAAATAAAACTAATAAGGAGGAATTGTATTCATGAAGAAGAATTTTGCGGCTCGAGCAGCAACTTTTGCGGTAGCTTTGTCTGTCATCGCTGGCTTAACAGCTTGTGGTGATGAAAAAGTTCTTAATCCTAATGTATACGACAACAAAGACCAATTCGTTGAATATAATGAAGACGGAAGTATTAAGGAAATTAAAAAGCCTGAAAAAATTAAACTTGTAACTGATACTCAGCTTACTGAAGAAAACAGAAGAGATTTATTCGTTCAGAAGTATCAAGAATTGACTGGTATTGAACTTGACCTTGAACAGCCAGCTCATAACCAATACTATGAAAAAGTAAACCTTTCTTTTGCAGGTGGTCAAATGCCTGATGCTATGGAAGTTGGTAACACTTACTATCCTAACTACGCTAACTACGGTGCATTATTCGATATGACTGATATCTGGAATGAATCTGACCTTAAAAACGGTAAAATTAAAGGTTATGGTGACATTACTGTTGAAGTTGACGAAAAATATGTTGACGCACTTAAAATTTCTTGCGACATAAACAAAGATGGTGTTATCTCTGATGACGAAAAAGACAGACTTTACGGTTTCCCTATGACTAGAGGTAATGGTACTGTTACTTACGTTAGAGGTGACTGGCTCGAAAAACTTGGCAAAGAAAACAAACTTGGTTACAGCCACAATGCTGATGAACCTATCGAATTTGAAGGACAGCCTATTGACTTCTCTGATGGTTACAAAGAAGAATTTGGTCAGTACTTACAGTATATGCCAAGAAACTATGAAGAATTTACTAAAATGCTTAAAGCTTTCAAAAATATGAAAGACGGCGTTATTCCTATCACTGCCGCTGGTCTTATCAACTCTGAAGCTCCTTATGATATTTATTTAAGAGAGTTCTATCAGAACGCTAGACCTGACTTCTATATCCCAGAAGGCAGCGACAAATATGTTGACGGTATGCAAGAACCTCAAATGATTGAAGCATTAGAAAGAATGCACGAAGCTTTTGACAAAGGTCTTCTTGACAGAGAAATTATTACTAACAAAACTTCTACTGCTCGTAACAAATTCTACGAAAGTAAAGTTGGTTGTTTCAACTACTGGTCTGGTATGTGGTGTAAAAACCTTAACCGTGACTTACAGAAACAAGATGCAGACGGTGTAGCTGTTCCTATGCCTCCTATCGTTGAAACTGAATATATCGAAAGACCTCCAACGGCACTTGCTATTACTACTGCTGCTGAAAATCCTTGGGGTGTATTCAAATGGCTTTGCGAATTCTCTCACGACGGTGGCGAAGGACAAATGTTATTCTCTCGTGGTGTTGAAGGCGAAGTTACTGCTGGTCATTACAAATGGGTTGACAAACCTAGCAAAGCTGAGGCTCTTACTCCTCCAGCCAGCCCTGAAAGTAAAGACCTTGTTGAAAAAGCGTGGTATGCTCCTGAATTATCTATCACTAATTTCCAGGACCCTATTGCTATTTCAAACAACATAACTTGCTCACTTGATTTATTCTCTAAAACTTCTAGAGTAAATCCTGTTCCTAAAATGACTCTTAACATCGCTGATGCTATGACTGAAATCTCTACTATCAGAGAAGAAGTTATCAACGCCGTTGTTAAAGGTAAAAAAACAGCTCAGGAAGGTGTAGACGAATACAAGAGAAGAGCTAAACTTGAAATTGAAACTATGATGAAAGAACTTAACGGTTCAATCGCTGGTGAAGATGAATAATCTTTTATAGCTTTGTGAACCTGAACCAAATAAAATCTTAATTTCTTTTGGTTTTAAATAGAGAAGATAGACAGATTTGTTCCATTTGTATTTTTTCTGACTACACACAAAGAATTTTATTTATGGACAGTCTGCTTCCTTTCTCATTGTTTTGATTTATTAATTAAGTATTTAAGTTTTATGAAAGGGTGATTATTTGTGGCGAGTACGTCAGCTAATTCAACAAAAAATGTAGAACAACTTAGCGGTCTCAAAAGTAAAAAGAAAAAAGGCGTATTGGGAAAAATGGCTAGATATGCTAACTTCTATGTTATGTTTATCCCAGTATTAGTTATCTTATTCTTATTCTACTATTTACCAATGTATGGTATCCGTTATGCATTTACAGAATTTACTCCATTCGGCCCTGCAACTTGGGTTGGTTTTGATAACTTTACTAAACTTTTTGAAGCTCAGAGATTCTGGGACGCTTTTAACAATACATTATTCCTTAGTATCATTAACCTTTGCTTATCAATGATTTTCTCTGTTGGTATTGCTCTCTTAATGAACGAAATCGGTCGTGTATTCCTTAAAAAAGTTGTTCAGACTGTTATTTATTTACCTCACTTCCTTTCTTGGGTTGTTGTTGCCGGTATCTTTACTATTATCTTATCTTCAGAAACAGGTGTTGTAAACGTTATCCTTGAAAGATTAGGTTTCGAAAGAATCGACTTCCTTACTAACCAAAGCTGGTGGAGACCTATCTTCTTCTTCATCAACCGTTGGAAAGAAACTGGTTGGGGAACAATTATCTTCATCGCTGCTTTATCAGGTATCAGTCCTGACCTTTATGAAGCTGCTGAAATCGACGGTGCTGGTAGACTTAAACAAACTTGGTACATAACTATCCCTAGTCTTATGAATACTATCCTTGTTGTATTCATTCTTAACCTTGCTAAAATTATGAACATTTTCGAATCTGTATTCGTCCTTTACAACGCTTCTGTTTACACAGTTTCAGACGTTATCCAGACTTATACTTATAGAGTCGGTATGCAAGGTACTTTCAACTATGGTTATTCTACTGCAGTTGGTTTATTTAAATCTTTTGTTGCACTTATCTTAGTTGGTTTCTCTAACTTTATGAGTAGTAAAATCAGAGGTAGAGGTATTGTCTAGAGAGGAGCTTGGTTGATAATATGAAAAAGAAATTTAGTTTTAAGAAAGAATATAGAGCAAAAACTATATTTGATATTTTTAATTTTATATTCTTTGTTATTATAATGATTGCTATGTTAATTCCTATCTGGAAAGTTTGTGTTGACTCAGTTTCTCAGACTGTTTCTTCTACAGATATTTCCCTTTGGCCTGACGGTTGGACTTTTGAGGCTTATAGTATTATATTCTCGAAAGAAACTTTATGGCACCCATTCTGGGTTTCTATTTACACAACTGCCATCGGTACTTTCCTTGGTTTGTTAATTTGTACAATCGGTGCTTATATCCTTATTCAACAGGATATGCCTGGTGTTAAAATCTTTAGTTGGTTATTTATGTTCACTATGATTTTCAACGGTGGTCTTGTTCCTACTTTCCTCGTTATCGTTGGTTTAGGCTTATATGACACTGTTTGGTCTGTTATCTTTACTCTTGGTATGAACGTTTATAACCTTGTACTTATGAGAAGTTTCTTTGAACAGTTACCTGTCAGCTTATTTGAAGCTGCTGAAATTGATGGTTGTTCTCCTTTTGGTATCTTTATCAAAATCGTTCTTCCATTATCTAAACCAGCTCTTGCTTCTATCGGTTTGTTCTTCGCCGTTGCTTACTGGAGTGAATACTTCCACTACGTATTATACGTTACTAGCAACGACAACAACAACTTCCAGGTTAAACTTAGAGAGTTAGTTCTTACTGACGAACCTATCCCTGAAGCAAAAGACGCAGGTCTTATGTCAGAAACTATGAAGAATGCTGCTATTATCGTAAACATTCTTCCATTTGCAATTATTTATCCATTCTGTCAGAAATACTTTGTTACAGGTATTACTTTAGGTGCAGTAAAAGAATAATATTATAAAATTTCAAAAAGGGGTTGTCTATTGACAGCCCTTTTTTAGAATTTGAAACATTTTTATATAATTTTATGAGATTGAGAGATGAAACTTATGAAAAAAATAGTTGTTGATTTAAACGGTTCCGGTGACTTCTTAACTGTCGCTGATGCTATAAAATCTATTCAAAATGGTGAGGAAACTCAAGTTTTTATAAAAAACGGTGTTTACAAAGAAAAACTTATTATTGATAAACCAAATGTTTCTTTTGTTGGTGAAAATAGAAACGATACCATTCTTACTTTTGATGACGGTGCTTGGGGAATTGACCCTGAAACTAATGAACCTATGGGAACTTTTAAAACAGCGTCCGTTCACGTTTTGAAAACTGGAGAGGGATTTTCTGCTGAAAATCTTACTTTTGAAAATTCTGCCGGTATGGGTGACGAAGTTGGTCAAGCTGTCGCTTTATACCTTGATTGTGATAAAGCTGTTATTAAAAATTGTCGTCTTATCGCAAGACAAGATACTCTTTTAACTGCTCCTATGCACGAAGATATTGCAAGAGAACCTAAAAGACTTAACAGACAGTATTTTGAAAATTGCTATATTGAGGGTGATGTTGACTTTATTTTTGGTGGAGCTACTGCTGTATTTAAAAATTGCGAAATTTGCGGACTTGACAGAAAAAAAGATGTAAACGGTTATTATACTGCTGCTTGTACTGCTAAAGATATGGAATTTGGTTATGTATTTTTTGATTGTAAATTCACCACAGATTGTGCCGACGATGAAACTTATTACCTAGGCAGACCTTGGAGAGAGTTCGCTAAAACTGTCTTTATAAACTGTGAAATGGGCAAACATATTAACAGAGAAAGTTTTAGCAAATGGAACAAATTTGAGGAAAGAAGCAAAACTTGCTACTATGCTCAATACAATTCTACAGGTGAGGGATTTAACAAGGATTGTGTTGCAGACTGGACTCATATATTATCTGATGATGAAGCCAAAATTTATACAATTGAAAATATATTTAAAGATTGGTGTCCAACTAAATAGGGGTGATTTTTTTTGGATAAGTTCTATAGTATGCAAGATTATTTTTTGCAATTATTTGATGAAAACAAAAGACAATTTGGATTTTTTGGAAATACAAAAAATGAACTTATTTCTTGGCAAAAAAATACTAGAATTAAACTTTCTGAAATTCTTGGTTTGGACAAGATGAAAAAATCTGAATTGGACTCCAAAATTATTGAAGAACAAAATTTTAATGGATATACAAGAAGAAAAGTTGTTATTCAAACACAAAATAAAGTTTTTATGCCTATGTTCATACTTATGCCAACGGGTGAAAAAAATAATATCCCTGTTATTGCACTACACGGTCACGCAAGTGACGGAAAAAACGGTCTTGTCGGTATTACAAACGAACTTACAAAAGATAAAATAAATTCGTTTAATTATACTTACGGTCTTGACCTTGTTAAAAGAGGATATACTGTTTTTTGTCCTGACCTATGTGGGTCTGGCGAAAGACGTGAGAGAAAACAGCAAGATAATAAATTTATTCTTCAAAGTTCTTGTAATGACCTTAATAATGCCTCTTTGAGCTTGGGTATTTCCTTGCTTGGTATTATGATTTTTGATTTGATTAGACTTATTGATTACATAGAAGAACTTGGTTTTGATAAAAATGTCGCTTGTTGCGGGTTTTCCGGCGGGGGATTGTGTACCCTTTGGCTTTCTGCTATTGATGAAAGAATTAAATGTTCTGCAGTTAGTGGCTATTTCCACGGATTTCGTGATACTATCCTTGAAAATAATCTTTGTGGCTGTAATTTTGTTTACAATGTTTGGCGATATATTGATACCTGTGATTTGGGTAGCTTGATTGCCCCCAGAAAATTGCTTATCGAAAGTGGCAAAGATGATAAGTTAAACGGAAATCGTGGTCTTGACAACGTGTTTGAACAAGTTTTAGAAACTAAAAAATCTTATGATTTATTTCAATCTGAAAATTTATCACATACTATTTTTGATGGGGGTCATAAATGGTATGGTTCAGCTTATAATTTTTTAGACGATTGGAGGAATGAACTTGAATAAGCTATATTTTGAAAAATTGTCGGCTTTCGACAGAATTAAGGAACCCTGTTCAATTGCTATTCCTTTCCCTCAAGGTGAAATCTTTGACCTTGATAATTTATCTGTTGCTGATGACAACGGACAGGTTTTATCTCAAGCAGAGGCTACTGCTTTATGGAAAGACGGTTCAGTTAAATGGGCCTTTGTAAACTTTTTCGCTGACCTCCCTGCTAATAAGGGAAAAACTTATTATTGTAAACCTATAAAAGAAAAAATGGACTACGACAATATAAAATTTATTCATCAGGAAAAAGTTATCGTTGTCGATGCTGGTAAAATTACCGTTAAACTTAATGAAAAAGGTAGTATCTTTAATTCTATTCAATCTGAACATATAAGATTTGAAGAAAAAAATATAAAAGGTCCTTTGCTCAACGGTAAATATAATGCTGTTGTTGAAAGTTGGCAAATTATATGCGAGGGTCCTGTTACCTCTATTATTCAGGGAAAAGGTAAACACATCGATAAAGACGGTAATTCACTTTTGAATTTTATTGTCAATTTGCAGTTTTTTAAAGATAAAGAATGGTTTAAGATTGATTATAAAATTTTGAACTTTGAAAAAGAAGAGTCTGTTGATATTAAATCTTTGACTTTGGACTTTACCAAAAGGTCTATAAATGATATTAAGTTTTGTATCGCAAAATCTAATTATAAAACTGATTTTATTGATGGTGAAAAATCTCAATCTTTATTTTATGAAATTGACGCACAACAACTTATTTATGAGGCTAATGAACATTTTCCAGAAGTATTTTATGGTACTTTTTTCGCTGATTGGAATGACGGTGAGGGTGGAATTTGTACAACCCTTTTTCAGGCTCACCAAAATTATCCGAAAGCCTTTAAAGTTGACAAGAGTGGTATCTCTGTTCAAATTGTGCCTAAAAATTCTAAAATTGAGTTTGCAAGAGGTATGGCGAAAACTCATACACTTTTTGTTCATCTTCACTCTGGTAAGGAAACTCAACAAGAACTTAATATTCGCTCTTTACAATTTCAAATGCCTGACAGACCTTACATAGATATGGAAGTCTACAGAAGTGCAAAAGTCTTTCCTGAAATATTTTTAGACAAAGCTGAGCAAATCCCTGAAATAGAAGAGGCTTTTATTAGACGAATGGATACAAGGGGCAAGGCTTACGGTATATTACACTGGGGCGATGTCCCTGATATGCACTATACAAAACAGGGCAGGGGAAATGGCGAACTTGTTTGGTGCAATAATGAATATGATTTCCCTCATACCGCTATGCTTATGTATGCAAGAACCGGTGAAAGACGTATGATGGACTACTTGCTTGTCGCTGCAAGACACTGGTTTGATATTGATATTTGTAGAGCAACAGATGACGAATATCGTATGTTTGCCCAGATTATTCACTCTGCAAGACACGTTTCTGGAAAAGTTGAAATAAGCCACGAATGGGTGGAGGGTCTTTTTGACTATTATCATTTGACCGGTGACAGGTTTGCTTATGATTCTGCTATTGAAATCGGCAATAATATAAAGAAAAATCTTAAATTACCTAGATACCATAAAAACGGTGAGATTAACGCTAGAGAAACCGGTTGGGCTTTACGTGCTTTAGTAGCTCTATACAACGAAACAAATGACGAAAGCTGGCTTGATGATGCTGAATTTATAATCGGTCACTTTAAAAGCTGGAAAGAAAAATATGGTCTTTGGCTTGCTCCTTATACAGACCACGTTGCTATTAGGGTGCCTTTTATGATTGCTATAGCTGTTTCTAGTCTTATGAGATATTATGAAATTAGACCTAACATAGAAATAAAAAATATGATTATTGAAGCTGTTGACGATATGGTCGAAAATTGTCTTTTAAGTACAGGTTTATTCTATTATAAAGAATTGCCTAGCCTTAAAAGGAATGGTAACAATACTACCGTTTTAGAGGCTTTAGCTTACGCATACAAGCTTACAGGAAGAACAAAATATCTTTATGCAGGTATTAAAACTTTTCTTAAATGTATACGTGAAAACGTTGGGGCCTATGATGGCGACAAATACGAAAAAGACGGTGCTGTTATCGTTACCGGTAAAAGCTCTAAAGGGATTGCTCAATCTTTTATCCCTGTCGCTTCTTTTTACTATGCTCTCGTAAAAGCTGGAATTAGAATTGATTTATAACTAAATATATTGTATAATTTATATACGACAAAAAATAACAAAAAAATTTAGGAGGACTACAAAATGTCTACTTATAACATTTTAGATTTTGGTGCAGTTGGTGACGGTGTTACTTCTTGTACTTCTGCTATTAAAAATGCTATTAAAGAATGTGCTAAAAATGGCGGTGGAAAAATTTATGTTCCTGCCGGTAAATTCCTTACTGGTGCTATTTTCCTTGAAAGTAATATGAATCTTTATCTTGAGGCTGGTGCAACTTTATTATTCTCAAACAATATTGACGAATATCCTGTTGTTATTTCTAGATGGGAAGGCGTTAAAAGAGAATGTTACGCTTCTTGTATCAATGCTGACAATGCTGACAATGTTTCTATCACAGGTCGTGGTACTTTAGACGGTCAAGGTGCTTTCTGGTGGAAAATATTCAGAGCTAAAGAAAATGAATATCCTAGACCTAAACTTATTGCTCCTTATGAGTGTACAAATGTACTTATATCCGGAGTTACTCTTAAAAACTCTCCTAGCTGGACTATCAACACTATTTTATGTGATAATGTTACTGTTGACAACGTTACTATCAACAACCCTTCTGATTCACCTAACACAGACGGTATCGACCCTGAGTCTTGTACAAATGTTCACATTTCTAACTGTCATATTGATGTAGGTGATGACTGTATCGCCGTTAAAGCAGGTACTGAAGATACTGAACAAAGAGTTCCTTGCTCTAATATAACTATTACTAATTGTACTATGGTTCACGGTCACGGTGGTGTGGTTCTTGGTAGTGAAATGAGCGGTGATATTGTAAATGTTACTATCAGCAACTGTATCTTTGAGGGTACTGACAGAGGTATCAGACTTAAATCAAGAAGAGGTAGAGGCGGTAAAGTTGAAGATATTCGTGTAAACAATATCGTTATGAACAATGTTTTATGCCCATTTATCGCTAATCTTTACTACTTCTGTGGCCCTAAAGGTGATGACAAATATGTTTGGGACAAAAATCCTTACCCTATTACTGAGGAAACTCCTGCTTTTAGACGTTTAAGTTTTGCTAACATTACTGCTAAAAACGTTAACGCTGCTGCCGGTTATTTCTATGGTCTTGCTGAAATGTTTGTTGAAGATATTACATTTGACAACGTTTATATCTCTATGGCTGATGACGCTATCGAAGGTTGCCCTGCTATGCTTGCTGGTATCGAACCTATGAAACAAAAAGGTTTCTTTATTAGAAATTCTAAAAACTTTGTTGTAAACAATGTTACTGTTGTTGGTGTTGACGGAAACGCATTTGAACTTGAAAACTGTGAAGATATTGTTTTCTCTAACTGTAAAATGAAAAATAGCAGAAACGAAAATGCAAAACTTATTGAACAAGTTGATTCAAAAGATTGCGTTATTAAATAATTTTCCGGAGGTCTTTTATGGAGAAGTGGTCTATAAAAATGGCTGACTGTGTTGTTTCTGGTAGGCCTGCTCTTAATTACGAAAAATGGGCTTATGACAACGGAGTCGTTATGCTTGGTCTTTTGAAAGTTTGGAAAAAAACAGGTGAACGCAAATATTTTGATGTTTGTAAGGAATATATGGAAGAATATATATATGACAATGGTATGATAAAAAATTATCGCCCTTATGAATACAATATTGACCTTATAAACAATGGTAAAGTTTTGTTTGATATGTTCAAAGAAACAAAAGACGAAAAATATAGAAGAGCTATTTTTAAATTGCGAAATCAGCTTTACAAGCACCCTCGTACTTCTGAAAATGCTTTATGGCACAAAAAGATATACAGAAATCAAGTCTGGCTTGACGGTCTTTATATGGAAGCGCCTTTTTATGCTCAATTTATTAAAACTTTTGACAGCAAAAGAAATTACAATGACGTTATACGACAGTTCGTACTTTGTAAAAAAAATATGCAAGACAAGGAAACCGGTCTTTACTATCACGCTTATGACGAAACTCACTCAGAATTTTGGTGTGACAGGAAAACCGGTTTGTCTAAAAACTTTTGGGGTCGTGGTATGGGTTGGTTTGTTATGGCTCTTGCTGATGTCCTTGAAATTATTCCAAAAGACCACAGAGATTTTAAAGAGCTTGCTGATATGCTTAAAGATGCCCTTGACGCACTTATTAATGTTCAAGATAGTTCCGGCTGTTGGTATCAAGTCCTTGACAAGGGTCACATAAAAGGTAACTATCTTGAGGCCTCTTGTAGTTGTATGATTTTATATGCTCTGCTTAAGGCTTTAAGGTTAAAAATTGTATTTGGTGAAAAATATACAGAGGCTATTGAAATGGCTTTTAACGGTATTATAGACGAATTTGTTCTTATTACCGATAACGGATTTATTAATCTTAATAAAAACTGTGCTGTCGCTGGACTTGGTAACAAAAATAAGCGTGACGGAAGTTTCTCTTACTATATAAGTGAGCCTATCGTTTGTAATGATTTAAAAGGTGTTGGTGCCTTTATTTTAGCTACTTACGAATATGAGTGTTACAAAAAGTTATGGGGTTAAAAAGTTTGAAATCTTTATAATAAATTATTTATGTGAAGATAAGATTTTTTATAAATTTTATTAATGCTCCATTGAATTTAGGATTGCCATAAGGTAATCCTTTTTTTGGAATGTATTTATGGTTTTTGAGTTTTGTTAGTTGATTTATTGATTGAAATGCTAGAACTGATATGCTATAATTTATATAAGAAGATTAATAAAAATATATGGCAAATTGAGTTTTTGACTTGTTTTTTCTGGAGGTTTTTGTTATGTCTAAGGATAAAGAAATAAAAACGAATGCAATGAGATTTTTGGACAAGAATAAAATTAAATACAATAAAATGGTTTATGTGTGTGATGATTTTGTTGACGGTATGGAAGTTGCCAAAAAATTAAATCAACCATTTGAAAAGACTTTTAAAACTCTTGTCACAGAGGGGAAAAGCAAAAATTATTTTGTTTTTGTTTTACCTGTTGACAAAGAGCTTGACCTTAAAAAGGCGGCAAAAAGCGTTGGTGAAAAGTCTGTTGAAATGATTCACGTTAAAGACATTACAAAAGTTACCGGCTACATACGAGGAGGGTGTACTCCTCTTGGTATGAAAAAACAATATCTTACTACTATCCACGAAACAGCAAAAGATTTTGATACAATTTTTATAAGTGGTGGCAAAAGAGGTTTACAAATTGAGGTTAATGCACAAGATTTAGTTGACGCTATCGGCGGCAAGTTTGACGACATTATTTTTCACTAAGGATTTTTAAGAAAATTAGAAGTTGTAGGGGTAAACCTTTTTAAATAAAAAGATTTTAAAAACCAGTTTTGTGGTGGTTTTAGTCTTTGGCTTATAATCCGATTACATCGGAAATCTATTTATTTGCCTACGGCGTGGAAGTTTTT
>CABVAP010000001.1 GCA_902496345.1 uncultured Eubacteriales bacterium | reverse complement strand
TTTGACTACACTTGCATTGGATTTGAAAGTCACGTTCCGCTGCACTTGATATATACCAAAGGTTTATTGATATTATGAACGAAAAAGGTATTGTCTGTTCTATTGAACTGCAAAAAGAGCCTCACGATGATTCTATTGGCATTAAAAGAAGCGGTTGTCACGGATTTTGTGAAATGGGTCCACTTGTACGTATTGAACCTCAAGGATATTTATATACAAAAGTTAAAATTGATGATTGTGACGAAATTATTGAAAAGACAATACAAAATGATGAAATTGTCGAAAGACTTTGTTATAAAAAAGATGGTGAAATATATAAGGTTCAAGAGGATATACCTTTTTATAAAAAACAGACTCGTCTTGTACTTGAACATTGTGGGCATATTGACGCTACATCTATAAATGAATATCTATCAATAGACGGTTATACTGCTTTTGAAAAAGCTCTTTTTGAAATGTCACAAGATGATATTATAAATGAAGTTTCACAGTCTAACCTCCGTGGTAGAGGTGGTGGTGGATATACCACTGGCCAAAAATGGTCTCAAGTTAAACGTCAAAACAACGATACTAAATACATAGTTTGTAATGGTGATGAAGGTGACCCAGGTGCCTTTATGGATAGAAGTATTATGGAGGGTGACCCTCATAGAATGCTTGAAGGTATGATGATTGCTGGTATTGCAACCGGTGCAAAAGAGGGTTATATCTATGTTCGTGCTGAATATCCTATGGCTGTTGAAAGACTTAAAAATGCAATTAAACAGGCTGAAGAGTATGGACTTCTTGGTGACAATATACTTGGTACAGATTTTTCTTTTAAATTACATATAAACAGAGGTGCAGGTGCTTTTGTTTGTGGTGAAGGTAGCGCTCTTACATCATCTATTGAGGGCAAAAGAGGTATGCCTAGAGTTAAGCCACCTCGTACTGTTGAAAAAGGCCTTTTTGAAAAACCTACCGTTTTAAACAACGTTGAAACTTATGCTAATGTTCCACAAATTATTGTAAAAGGTGCTGATTGGTACAGAAGTATCGGACCTGAAAAAAGCCCAGGTACTAAAGCCTTTGCTCTTACTGGAAATATCCAAAACACAGGTCTTATTGAAGTTCCAATGGGTACTACACTTCGTGAAATTATATTTGACATCGGTGGCGGTATGAAAAATGGTACTGAATTTAAGGCTGTTCAAATCGGTGGTCCGTCTGGTGGTTGTTTGATAACTCCTAACCTTGATTTACCTCTTGACTTTGATTCTCTTAAAAAAGTTGGTGCTATGATTGGTTCTGGTGGTCTTGTTGTTATGGATAATAATACCTGTATGGTTGAGGTTGCCAGATTCTTTATGCACTTTACGCAAAATGAATCTTGTGGCAAATGCGTACCTTGCAGAGAGGGTACTAAACGTATGCTTGAAATTCTTGAAAGAATTGTCGCAGGGCAGGGCAAAGACGGCGATATTGAACTTCTTCTTGAACTTGCCGAAACAGTTAGTTCCACTGCTTTATGTGGTCTTGGAAAAACGGCTGCTGCCCCTGTAGTTAGTACAATTAAAAATTTCAGAGATGAGTACGAAGCTCATATCTATGACAAAAAATGTCCTTCCGGAAATTGCAAAAAACTTATTACTTATAAAATTGACCCTGAAATTTGTAAAGGTTGTTCAAAATGTTCTAGGGTCTGTCCTGTTGGTGCTATTTCCGGAAAAATAAAAGAGCCGTTTGTTATAGATAATGACAAATGTATAAAATGTGGAACTTGTAAAGATAATTGCAATTTCAAGGCTATAAGGGAGGTTTAACAATGAGTGATAATTTTATGATGATTGACAACATTCCTGTTGAAATAAATGGCGAAAAAAATATCCTTGAACTTATTAGAAAGGCTGGGATTGATTTACCTACTTTTTGTTATTATTCTGAACTTTCTGTCTATGGTGCTTGCCGTATGTGTATGGTTGAAAATAAATGGGGTGGTATGGAAGCATCTTGTTCAACACCACCTAAAGCTGGTATGGAAATATATACAAACACACCTAAACTTAGAAAACATAGAAAAATGATTCTTGAGTTATTACTTGCTGACCATTGCCGAGATTGTACAACTTGTGCTAAAAATGGAAACTGCAAACTTCAAGAGCTTGCCAGCAGATTTGGTATAACTAGTGTTAGATTTCCTAATACAGCAACTGAACCTGATATTGACGATTCATCTTTGTGCATTGTGCGTGACGCTAATAAGTGTATTCTTTGTGGCGATTGCGTTCGTGTTTGTAATGAAGTTCAAAACGTTGGTGCTATTGATTTTGCGTTTAGAGGTTCTAAAATGAAAGTTGCCCCTGCTTTTGGTATGCCTATTGCCGAGTCACCTTGTGTAAATTGTGGGCAATGTGCTGCTGTCTGTCCAACAGGTGCTATTGTTATTAAAAACGACAGTCAAAGGTTATGGCAAGATTTAAGCAAAGACGATGTTAAGATTATCGCACAGATTGCTCCGGCTGTTCGTACGGCTGTTGCAAAAGAGTTTGGCTGTGATGAACAAAACGTTATGGGTAAAATCATTGCATCTTTAAGACGTATGGGTTTTGATGAGGTTTATGATACTTCTACAGGTGCTGACCTTACTGTGCTTGAAGAAGCTAACGAATTTCTTAATAGAATTGAAAAAGGTGAAAATATACCTCTATTTACATCTTGTTGCCCGGCTTGGGTTAATTATGTTGAAAAAAACTACCCTGAGCTTTTGCCTAATGTATCAACTTGCCGTTCACCAATGCAAATGTTTTCCAGTGTTATAAAAGAGGAAAATAGAAATTCCAATAGAAAAATTATAAATGTTGCTATTATGCCTTGTACAGCTAAAAAATTCGAGGCTGCAAGAGATGAATTTAAGGTTGACGGTGAACCTATAACAGATTATGTCATTACTACTCAGGAATTTATACAGATGATTCGTGAATCCGGTATTGTATTTTCTGAAATTGAACCAGAGGCAGTTGATATGCCTTTTGAAACACACACCGGAGCCGGTGTTATATTTGGTGTTACGGGTGGTGTTACAGAGGCTGTTATTAGAAGAATTTCAACGGATAAATCTCTTTCTAGCTTGCGTGCTTTAGCTTTTAACGGTGTTAGAGGTATGCAAGGCGTGAAAGAACTTACTATTCAATATTCCGGTAAGAATATAAAAATCGCTGTTGTTAGTGGACTTAAAAATGCTGATAACTTAATTCAAAAAATTAAAAATGGTGTACACTATGACCTTGTTGAGGTTATGGCTTGTCCAGGTGGTTGTGTTTCCGGTGCCGGACAGCCTTTTGCTGACTTTGATGAAAAAGTTAAAAGAGGTGAAAGACTTTATAATAACGATAGGCTTTGTACGATTAAGCGAAGCGAAGAAAATCCTGTTATTATGCGTCTTTATAACGGATTACTTAAAGGAAAGGTACACAAATTACTTCACGTGGATTATACTAAGGAGGAATAACTATGATAAAATTATATACTTGTATTGGAAGTGCCTGTCATTTAAAAGGCTCTTATAACGTTATTAACGCTTTTCAACAAATTATAGAAGAAAAAAAATTAAATGATAAAGTTGAGGTTTGTGGTAGCTTTTGTCTTGGACATTGTTCAGAAGATGTTTCTGTTAAGGTTGAAGATGATTATTTTGCTGTTAAACCGGAAAACGCTAGAGAGTTTTTTGAAGAAAATGTTATGTCAAGACTCTAATATACAAAGGATTGTCGAGAATGTTGACAATCTTGCCAAAGGTCATTGATTTTTTTGTAAATTAGTATAAAATGAAAATAGCTGTTTCAAGGATTTAAAACCACTGAAACAGCTATTTTTTATAATCTTTCTTTATATGCTTTTCCCCATATTTCCATTGACTTTATTAAAAGATAAAAAAGAAAATTTTAGAAAGAGAAATATTAGAACGGATTATTACGCAGTAATGCAACTTATGTTTGGTTATCCTAAAGAGGGTGATAAACACCCTATAGGCAAACCTAGAAAAAATGACCGTGTAATTAGAATTGGAGAGTAAACTACAATCTAAAAAGTTTGACGC
This sequence comes from uncultured Eubacteriales bacterium, assembly GCA_902496345.1. Taxonomy (GTDB): domain Bacteria; phylum Bacillota; class Clostridia; order Lachnospirales; family CAG-274; genus MGBC114079. The sequence goes on along the minus strand of CABVAP010000001.1, from coordinate 57,889 downwards.
GTATTTTTGTCAATGTTAAAATTTATTTATATAAATAAAAATTTTAATATACTATGTACTATGGGAGTTGATAGTTTGAATAATTCTGAAAAAAGAAATTTTTTGATAAGAACATTGGTTGATGAAAGTGACGAGCGTGAATATATTGAAATACCTCAAAATCCTGAACAGCAACGTCAACTTTTAAGGGCATTGATGAATGTACGTCAACCTAAAGAAATTTCAAAAAACTTTTTGGATATACAAGATGAATACTTAAAAGAGGTTACTACACAAAAGGGAATAACAAAGATTGATACGTTGCAACCAATTCAAGAGGGGCTTTATGTTTGGCAGGGTGATATTACTACACTTGATTGTGACGCTATTGTTAATGCTGCAAACAGTAATATGACGGGCTGTTATATACCTAATCATAAGTGTGTAGATAATTTTATTCATACTTATGCTGGTGTTCAGTTACGTCTTGAATGTGATAATTTGATTAAAAAACAAGGATACCCAGAGCCAACAGGTAGGGCGAAAATTACAAATGCTTATAATTTACCTTGTAAAAACGTTATTCATACAGTAGGACCTATTGTTAGAAGGACATTGACAGAAGAACATTGTGATTTACTAAAGAAATGTTATCTATCTTGTTTGGAATTGGCAAACGAAAAAGGACTTAATAGCATTGCTTTTTCTTGTATATCTACAGGTGCATTTCGTTTTCCTAATGATATTGCTGCTCAAATTGCAGTAGAAACTGTAAAGAACTTTATGAAAAAGGAAACAACTATAAAGAGGGTAATTTTTAATGTTTTCAAAGATATTGACAAAGAAATCTATGAACGACTACTCACAGAAAATTGATAAGTTATGTTATGCTATTGATAATTCTGACTCTATTGTTATCGGTGCTGGTGCTGGACTTTCAACGTCTGCTGGTTTTACGTATTCAGGAGATAGATTTGAAAAATACTTTTCTGATTTTTCAAAAAAATATGGGTTCAATGATATGTATTCCGGTGGTTTTTATCCATACGATACTTTTGAGGAATATTGGGCATATTGGAGTAGGTACATATATATCAACCGTTACCTAAATTCACCTAAGCCGGTTTATGAAAATTTATTAAAGTTGGTTAAAGATAAAGACTATTTTGTTATTACAACGAATGTTGACCATTGTTTCCAAAAAGCAGGGTTTGATAAAAAAAGATTGTTTTATACACAAGGTGATTATGGTTTATTTCAATGTAGTAAACCTTGTTGTCAAGAAACTTTTGACAATGAGAAAATTATAAAGGATATGTTTGAACAACAAGAAAATATGCGTATTCCGTCAGAGCTTATTCCTATATGCCCTCATTGTGGTGAAAAAATGACTATGAATTTACGCTCTGATGACACTTTTGTTCAAGATGACGGCTGGTATGAGGCATCTTACAGATATGAGAATTTTATCCGAACAAGGAAAAATATGAATGTATTATTTCTTGAACTTGGTGTTGGATATAATACTCCGATTATTATAAAATATCCTTTTTGGCAAATGACAGCAAAAAATAAAAAAGCAATATATGCTTGTATTAATTATGGAGAAGCTGTTTGTCCAGATGAAATAAAAAAACAATCTATTTGTATTGATGATGATATTGGAGATGTTATTTTAAATTGTATGAGTAAGATTTCTGGATAATTTTAGTTATTTGAACTTTGTATTTAATTTGTTCGCTTTAGCAAAATGCAGAAACCGATACTTTATGTATAATTAAATTATAGATAAGATATTGGTTTTTTATTTTGTTAAGTCTTTTTATTATATAAATTTGTCGAAATTATTCTTTTATTGGAAAAATATATTGCAAAATATGGATATATTTAGTATCATTATGTTATAATGCGTTTTTAGTATAATTGTTTTAGGAAGGTGTAACATTATGAATATAATTGATATTAGTTTAGAAAAATGCGTTGGTTGTAATTCGTGTGTTAGGGTATGTCCAGCTCCAGAAGCGAATGTTGCAAGGTATGATGAAAATGGGAAAATGGTAATTGACATAGACAGTGACAAGTGTATAAAATGTGGTGCTTGTATAAAGGCTTGCGCTCACGGAGCAAGATTTTACAGAGATGATACAGACCGATTTATAAAAGATGTTAAAAGTGGTAAAAACATAATAATTATTACTGCCCCTGCCGTGAAAATAGCTTTTGACGGAAACTGGCGTTACGTTTTACAATGGTTTAGAAACAACGGTATTAAGGAAATTTATGATGTTTCTTTAGGTGCTGATATATGTACTTGGGCTCACGTTAAATATCTTAAAGAAAACAAAAATAAAAAAATTATTTCACAACCTTGTGCTGCAATAGTAAATTATGTGTTACAGCATAAACCAGAACTTATAAACAGACTTTCTCCTGTTCAAAGCCCTATGCTTTGTCTTGCTATTTATATAAAGAAATATTTAGGCAAAAATTGTAAGATTGCTGCGTTATCACCTTGTATAGCTAAAAAAGAAGAGTTTGAACAGACAGGATATATTGACTACAATGTTACATTTAAACATCTTAAAGAATATTTTGACGCAACTGGTGTTGACCTTCCTAAAATTAAGATTTTTAGTGAATTTGAATTTGACGCTGCACAGGGAAGTGTAGGTGCAATTTACCCTAAGCCTGGTGGACTTAAAGAAAATATACTTCTTCACGTACCGAATGTTCATATATTAAATTCTGAAGGTATTTCAAAAGTATATAAAGAAATTAATGACTATTCTGAAGAAAAAGAGTCTAATCTTCCAGATGTGTTTGACGTACTCAATTGTGAGTTTGGTTGTAATGATGGCCCTGCCGTAGGTCAAGATTATAAGCCTTTCCAAATGGAAGCAATTATGAGAGATGTTAAACGATATACTGTAGATAAAAGAAACAGTACAGTTGAAATTGATGAAAATGGAAATGAAACAGAGGATAGTCAATTTAGGGAATTTGATGAAAAACTTAGGGTAGACGATTTTATTAGAATCTATAAATCAAGATATAAATCAAATAAAAGCGTGTCTGAAAGAGAAATTCAAGACGCCTTTTCAGCTCTTGGAAAAACAAAAGAAATCGAGAAGAACTTTAATTGTCACGCCTGTGGTTATAAATCTTGTAGAGAAATGGCAGAGGCTATTGCTATAGGGGTAAATGTTCCTGATAACTGTAATCAATACATAATGAATAAAATTCAAAAAGAAACTAAACGTATTGAAGAAATTAACAAAAGCGTTGTTGAGATTATGGAGGAATTGCAACAAGTATTTACATCTCTTAATACTAGCGTAAACGATACTACAAAAGATTCTGAAAATATACGACAACTTGGTGAAAAAAATGTAGAAGATATGACACTTGTAAATGAATATATGGAAGAGCTTAGCAACATCGGAAAAGATATTTATTCAAGCGTTGAGGGAATCAAAAAAGATGTGAAGAATTATAAAAAAGTTACTGATGATGTTGAGCAGATTTCTCAAAATATTAATCTTCTTTCATTCAATGCCTCTATTGAAGCTGCAAGAGCCGGTGAACTTGGAAAAGGGTTCGCTGTTATTGCTAATAGTATACGTGAATTATCAGAGAACTCACGCCGTTCAGTTCAAAATGCTACAAGTAATAATAAAAATATAAATGAATCTATTATTTACATAAATAAAACTATAAAAAATTTTAGCGAAAGAATAAAAAGCCTTATGGAAGTTGTTGACAATACAATAAAAGATGTAAAAGATACTTCTGAAAATGGTATGCTTATAAATCAGTCAATGACTAATGTTAAAGGCCTTTCAAATAAAATAGATAGTCTTATTGAAAGAACAAGAAGCGTTCTTGAAAATGAATAGGATTTTGAATTTTTAATGTTTTTATAAAGATTTGTTATATTGTTTTATTGTAAAATTGATTGTGTTATTTGTGTTTATTTTTATTGAATGTAATTTTTTTGAAACAAAACCCAACCCATATTAGGAGAATCTAATATAGGTTGGGTTTTGTTATTTTTTTAATAAATTGTCTAATTTATTAATTGCTTGTTTGAATAAAGTTCTTGTTTCTTCCAACGTGTATACTTTATCTGTTTCCATAATATCGTTGATGAATTGTATAAAGCAATTACTTATAATTGTTTCGTGTATTGTTATTACCCTTATTGATGTTTCAGAGTAAATCATTATACTAAAATCATAGTGATTTTGTATATTAGTTATTTCATATTTTCTTGAGATATTTATTTCTTCAGCAGAAAACGCTCGAAGAAAGATTTTATTACTATCTAACAGATTTAATATATTCGACAATATTATTTTTCTTTGCTCTAATGTACAAGGTCTTAGGTTTGGGTGTCTAAAAGCTACTATATACCCATCATTTATAAAATCATCAATTGAATCTTTATTAAACAAAGCATATTTTTTTGGTATTTTTGACATTTGTGATAGTCGATGATTAATTATATTTAAAAACTCTTCTCTTTCTGGAAATTCATCTGTGATTAAATCATTAAACATATCTGGCGGAACAAAGGCAGAGATACAAGGGTCATAAGCTATTGCATACATATTGTCATCATATATTGTATCAGTTAATAAATGTTTTATTGTGTTTTCAATCTCCAAAATATCGACTTTTAATGGATTTCCAAACTTTACTTTGTTATTATGGTGGTCTATGTATTTTGTCAAAAACTCTTCGTTTTCAATGATAGATATACTATTCAAATCATAGCTTATCATTATAATTTTATTACTTAAAATTATGTAATAAGGATATAACGTTAAGTTGTTACTATTTGTAAAATCTGAATACAGATAATAAATGTTATAATGATTATTTGGGTCGAGTAGTAACGGAAGTATATTTCTTAGTATTAATATATTTTGTGGATTGTTTGCTTGTGTGCTTTTAAAAAATTCAAACAATATTGAAAGTTGTAAAGAATTTTTTAGATTATTGACACACGGCAAAATTGTTTTATTAAAAAAGTCATTATCAAACGGAAGATATATACGTATATCTGATGATATATCTTTAGTTAATTCAATTTCTTCTATAATTAAATTTTTTATAACATCAAAAATTATCTCTCCTGTATATACTTTTTTTAGTTCAGGGAAAGTAATATTGTAAATACTGAGTTTTAGCCGTTCTACCCCCCCTCCCCCCGAATTTCCAGTATTTTCTACGGTTAGGTTGGTTAATACGTTAATTATATCTAATATAGCTTTATTGCTTATAATTCTCTCTTTTTCCCAAATACATTCCAAAAAATCATCATATAGGTTTTTCCTCTCTTGAATTGAGAAAGGAAGAGCATTTATTAAAATTTTAAATTGCCTTAAATTTAATGTTCTTGTACCTTGCAATGATTTTTGTAAAGTCGAACGATTTATCCCTGTTATTTTTGCAAGTGAGTAAATCTTTAATCCTCTTTCTGAAATTGTAGTATTTAATGTATTTAAAATTGCCTCTTTTTTATCCATAATTAACCCTTTCTTTAACAAAAATACTAATCTATCACATTAATAATAGCATATTTATTAAATAAATGAAATATGTGACAACTATATTTTATTTTGTATTCTTGTTGTCACATATTGAAAAAAAATGTCAAGTAATATATATTAAAATTTATATAAAAGGTATTCAAGTTTTATAGGTAAAAAGTTCAAAAAATTTTGTAGCTATTTTTATATATAGTATAGCTACAAGATGTCTGGAGGGGTTCTATGGCTAAATTAAATATTGTTATTTTGGACAGTGACAAGGGTTTTTTAGAAAAAATTTCAAATTATCTTATAAATAAAACAGATAATTTTACAGTTTTATCTTTTTCTGATTTCCAAAAGTTTACTGAGTTCACGGAAAACACAAAACAGGATATTATACTTTTTTCTGATGAATATACAAAGTATATTAAATTTTACGAAGACAATGTTGTGAAAATACTTATGACCGAAACTTTTGAAGCTGAAAGCGATGAGTATTCAACAATTAAAAAATATCAGAAACTTGACAAATTTGTAAATGATATTTTATTTATATATTCTGAAAAAACCGGCGACAGCAGTTATATTTTATCTAATGACGGAGAAAAGAAAATTATTTCTATATATTCGCCTGTCGGTGGCAGTGGAAAAACAACTTTATCTATTCTATTAGCAAAAAATCTATCTCTTAGTGGGGCAAAAGTATTATATCTGAATTTTGAAAGAGTTTCTTCAATGGCCGGAATTTTTAACAATGACGGTATAAACAATCTAACAGACGTGTTCTTTGCTGCACGAACAAACAAAAAAAGTATTCCTACAAAAATTTTATCTAATGTTGTTCAAAATCAAGCAAGTAAAATTTATTACATAAATCCTGCCGAAAGCTGTACGGAATATGCTCAAATGTCTGATGATGAAATTATGGACATAATTAACGCAGCAGAGGGACTTACAGAATTTGACTATGTGGTTCTTGATTTTGTTGGTGAATTTAACAAACGTGTATTTGACATCTTAAAGAAAAGTAAAAAAGTTTTATTCCCTTATTTAAATAATGAACTCTCAAAGCAAAAGGTTAATCTATTTGTTTCGGAAATGAAAAAACTCAAATATGAAAAATCTATTTTATCTAAAACTATATTTATCGAAAATATGGCATACGAAAAAAATTTTGATAATGATGTTTTGAAAATTCCTTTTAATGAAAGTTACAAAAATATAAAAATTGTTCTTAAAAATCAAAACATTGGTTTTGATGACCTTGAACCAATTATACGTTTACTATAGAATTGGGGGTTCTTTATGAATAATGATTTAAATTCTTTGGTTTATTCTACAAAAGCTAAAGTTGCTGAGCTTATGGATTTAAGCAGAGATATTGATGATGATGAACTTAAAGACATTATTTACAAGGTTATTACAAATATGTCATTAGAGGACTATTTGACAATAGATATGAAAGTAAGTTTGTTTAACAATGTTTTTAATTCTATGAGAGGACTTGACGCACTTCAACCTCTTGTTGATGACCCAACTATAACAGAAATTATGATTAACGGACCTGATAACATTTTTATTGAAAGGTCAGGCAGATTATCAAGAGTACCTAATACATTTTCTAGTACGGCTGTTCTCGAAAACGTTATTCAAAATATTGTTTCCAAAGTAAACAGAATTGTAAATGAATCATCACCTATAGTTGACGCAAGACTTAAAGACGGTTCCAGAGTAAACATTGTACTTCCACCGATTGCCCTTGACGGTCCAACGGTTACAATAAGAAAGTTCCCTGAAAATCCTATGACTATTAGTCAGCTTATCGCCTATAAGTCAATAACCCCCGAGGTTGCTGAACTTCTTGAGCGAATGGTTAAGGCAAAATACAACATCTTTATAAGTGGTGGTACAGGCTCTGGAAAGACTACTTTTCTAAATGCTTTATCAAACTTTATTCCGAAAGATGAAAGAATTATAACAATCGAAGATTCAGCAGAATTGCAAATAAAGGGGGTAGAGAACCTTGTTAGAATGGAAACAAGAAACGCAAATACTGACGGAAAAGGTGAAATCACTATGCGTGACCTCATAAAGTCTTCATTGCGTATGAGACCGGAAAGAATTGTTGTCGGCGAAGTTAGAGGGGCAGAGGCTCTTGATATGCTTCAAGCTATGAACACAGGTCACGACGGTTCACTCTCAACAGGTCACGCCAATTCTACAAGTGATATGTTAAGTCGACTTGAAACAATGGTTTTAACCGGTGCAAATATGCCACTTGATGCAATTAGACACCAAATGGCATCGGCTGTTGACGTTATTATCCAACTTTCAAGATTGCGTGATAAATCAAGAAGAACTGTTGAGATAAGCGAAGTTCTTAATTATGAAAATGGTGAAATTAAAATGAACCCACTTTATAAATTTATTGAACTTGGTGAAGATGAAAACAACAAAATTATCGGTAATTTGCAACGAACAGAAAATCCTATGATAAATACTTTTAAATTTAGAATGGCAGGTTTATCTGACAAAGTGTGAAAGAGGTGGTTTTTATGGCAAAAGAAAAAAAAGACAAAAAGGCAGAGAAAGAACTTAGACGTCAACAGTGGGAACAGCAAGAAGCAGGAATTATAGACTATGATGTATACATAATGAGCAAAAAAGAAAATATCATAAATATTATTTTTGCTTATATCGTCATTTTTATTGTGGGAATGATATTTTATCACAACCCAATACTTTCGGCATTACTTGCTTTATTTGCTTTTAAATATCCCAAAATAAGAACAAAATCCATAATCAAAAAAAGAAAAAACAACTTAACAATTCAATTTAAAGATTTATTGTATTCTGTTTCATCTTCTATGGAGGCCGGTCGTTCTATTGAAATGGCTTTTAAAGACGCTTTAAGGGATTTAGCTATTATCTATGCAAACCCTGACACAGCTATTATGAAAGAGGCTGTCTTTATCGTAAGAAAAATTGAAATGAATGAACCAGTTGAACAGGCTATACAAGAATTTGCCGACCGTTCGCACATTGATGATATTGAAAATTTTGCTGACATCATTAGTGTTTGTAAAAGAACAGGGGGAAACTTGGCAGAGGTTGTTAGAAATACATCTCAAGTTATCGGCGACAAAATCGAAACAAAACGAGAAATCGAAACAACTATTACAAGCAAGAAATTTGAAAGTCGTATTATGGCTGTTATGCCTGTATTTATGATTCTTATATTATCTATGTCATCTCCCGAGTTTATGGAGCCTGTTTTTTCGACAATTACAGGTAACGTTGTTATGACTATCGCAATTGTTATGTTTACTATTGCTTTTCTTGTTTCTGAAAAAATTGTTGATATTGAGGTGTAGCGTATGTTTATGACTATTGCATTTTGGGTTGTTAAAATATTAAATTTAATATTCTTTTTACTTGCTTTTGTGGTGTTTATGATTGCATATACAAAATCTAAAGGGGTATACGATGAATATATCGAACCTCTTGACGAAGAGGAATTTAAGGCAAAAAAATATTTGCCTATCGGACTATATCTTAATGAGGTTTTACCAATTAGAAAATTCGTTTTTTCAAAAATTTCTGAACCTTATTACAGATATAACGAAAATATAAAGCGAGATATTACAGAGCTATATACACATAAATATGCTGATTACTATTATGAAATACATACGGCAACAAAATATTTTGGTGCAGTTGCAGCTTTTCTTATATGTATGTTTTTAAGTGGCATTTCTTGTATTAATAACGATGGGGGCAATGTTAAATTATTCTTTTCAGTTGCATTTATTTGTTTAATTGCTGTGCCTATTTTATTAGATAAGAGCTTAAAAGACAAAATTCAAGAAAAAAGATTGTCTATACAAATTGATTTTCCTGAATTTGTAAACAAGTTATTATTGCTTGTTAATGCCGGACTTACAATAAACAAGGCTTGGGAAAAAATTGTTGAGGACAACAGAAAAGATACTCCATTATATAGAGAACTCACCATAACTATGTCGGAGATTAGAGCCGGCAAGGGTGAAGCACAGGCTTATGAGGAATTTGCAAGACGTTGCAAAATAAAAGAAGTTATTAAATGTGTTTCTATAATTGTTTTGAACTTGAAAAAAGGTGGTACTCAAGTTGTTCCGGCATTGCGAGAACAAGCAGACGATTGTTGGGAACTTAGAAAGGCTGCTGCAAAGCAACAAGGGGAAAAGGCAAGTAGTAAACTTATGATTCCTATGGCTATTATGCTTATCGGAATAATTATGGTTGTTGTACTTCCAGCGATACTTAGTATTAGTGGGGCATAATTTGCATTGAAATTTTATTTTTTCAAAAAAAGGGTTATTTTATGTCATTAGAGGGAAACGCTTTTGCAAAGTACCTTTAATATAAAAATTAAAAATATTTTAGAAAGGAGGAGATTACTATGATGAAGTTTTTTAAGGATTTCTGGCAAGAAGAGGAGGCAATGGGAACTATTGAAATAGTTATTATTATTGCTATATTGGTTGCTATTGCAATGGTTTTTAAAGACGCTATTAAAGACTTTGCACAAGGATTAATAAATAACGCTTTTAAAACAAATGGCGATGCAGATACGATAGATGTAAAGCCAGGAGAAATTAAAGATAGAACTGGATTAAGTAGCAAATAATCTGTATCTATTGCAACGTATCCTCTCATCTTGAAGATGAGGGGATATACAAGCACAGTTGCGATTTGTAACTGTGTTTGTATATCCTATTATATTTATTAATTAAGGTGGTGTTTACTTATGAAAAGAAAAAGACAAAAGGCTATGTTTACACTTGAAGCAACTATTGTTGTTCCTACAATTTTAATTGCTATATTTGCTGTATTATATGCCTTTCAGGTTTTATATCAAAATGCTGTTCTTGAATATGCTGTGTCGTATGGCTCATCAAGAGGGGCAATGATGTGGGATTATGACGGCAGCAGCAAAAATTTTATTGACGGTACGGTTGGAGATAAAAGAAAAACTAACAAGGGCAGACCGGATTTATATTTTGATTTATTTGGAAGTAAAGAAAGTGAAGTTCAATATATTCAAGAAAAAACAAAGGAAATAGTTGACTCTTTAACTTTTATCGGCGGAAATGTTACAGTAGAGGCAGTGTATAATTCCAGTTTTTTAGGCAGTAGCATTGACGTTAGTGCCACACAAGAAATAAACGCTCCTTTTAGAAATATTATGGTTTATTTTGGTAACGGGGACGGTATGAGCATATCGGCACAGAGTTCAGCTAGTCTATATGACCCAGATGAGTTTATCCGAAATGCTGACTATATTTATGAACTTACTAAATCAATTATTGATGAAGTAAAGGGAAAAATTGACGCAATTAGTGATAAAACAAGTGAAATTGATAACTAAAATTCTGAATTTTGGGGGTGTGTCTATATGAAAAAACATAAGGGTGGAATAAGTATTTTCTTGATTATAATAGTCGTTGCGACCGTTACCTTTGGTGGCGTGTTTGCTGATATGACAAGGATTCTTGTTGCCAAAAACAGAGTTAGAACAGCAACAGAGTCTGCTGTTAGGTCTACTCTTGCTGAATATAGCGAAAATTTGGTGTCAGAGTGGGGGTTATTTGGTATTAATACTAAAAGTACTGATATAAATAGTATTTTTAAAAAGTATCTTGAAAATAATCTTAATACAGCAAATAGCGAAAATATGGGTAATTTGATAAATTATGAAATATTAAACGCAAGTGTTGATGGTGAAAAAAATCTCGGTAAAGCTGATGTCTTTCAAGAAAAAATTAATGAATACTCTAAATATAGAGCCCCTGTTAGTCTATGTTTGGGGGTTATTGATAAATTTAAAGCGATATTCTCAAAGGATATGAAGGATATTTCTATTGATGTTGAGGGTACTGTTAATAACATTACAGGAAAAATCGGAGGGGCATTTACAAATTTGACTAAAAATACAATTTTGGGCAGTGCCTCTACAGATGTAAAGGCTAATACTTCTAATGGTGGAAAATTACAAGCGATTGACTTAGGGGCTTTGGATAATTGGAAAGATGATATTAATGGCAAGGTTGGTTCGGTTGTAAACCAAATTTCGGAATATAAAAAAAGTGTCGAAGACTATCAGGAAGAGGGAAGAAAAGCACAAGAGGAAGCCACTAAGTTTGGAAATTTTGAAACTTCTAAAGAGAACAACGGTATTATCGGTAATAATGGAGAAAATATTATAGAAGGCGGGAAAAAACCTTATGCTACAGGTGCGACAGATAAATATGAGGGGGAAAGCGATGACGAAATAACATTAAGAGAAGAACAAAAAGCTAAAGCTAACGAAGAAACAGAATTAATCAACGATATAAAAAAGAAAGCAAAGGAGGCAACGGATAAGGAAGACTCAGTTAAAGCAACTATTGCAAGCGAAATTGAAAAGGCTCGAGCCCTTGCTAAAGAATATAATAAGGCTGTTGCTACTTTTGACAAAAAATGTTCAGAAATAGAAACAGAATTAAGTTCAGCAGGTATTGGAAAAACAGTTGAAGATGTTTTGGCTTGTGATGTTAATGATGCTAAAAAAACAGTTGAAAGGGTTAGCGAATTAGAAGGGTTATTGCTTGGAAAAAATAAAGAAGATTTAGAAAGTAAAAAGAAAGAAAAAAAGCATATTTTAGAGCTTTTTGATAAACTTATTAATGAAGATACCAATATAGATGTTTATAATACGGAAGCTCTTAAAGAGTATATCGGAGATAATGGTGCTGGTAGAGATACATATAAAGATATAAAGAGTCTTATTTTGGATTGTTGCGACAACAAAGAGGGAAAAAACTTTAAAGAATATTATGAAGAAAAAATAAAACCAGATACTGAAGGAACTTTGAATGAAATAGAAACCGATTTAAAAAATTTTAGCGATTTAAAAAATTTATTAGATAAAAATTATAGTCTATATGAATTTGTTGTTAAGAATAAAGGAACTATAGCTGCTGCAAAGAAAGCAAGGGACGAGGCTGCTGAAAAAGCAAATGCATACAACGCTAAGGTTGAAGAAATCGAAAATATAAATTTATACAATGATATGGGAATCGCTAATATACCTGATTTTAATGCTGGTGTACAAAGTGATAAAGATTCTAACTTAGATACAGATAGCTATAATGAAAAGATTAAAGAGATTAAAGATGAAATTGAAAAAATAGCTGGAACTTGGGTTGGAAAGACAATGCCGGGGGCTTCTGATGTTAATAACATAGACAATATTTCAGGTGGAAAAATTTCTATGTTTAACAAGCTCAAAGATAAATTTAATCAACTTAAAAACATAGTTACAAACCCAGGAAATAAGTTTTATCTTGTTGACTATATTATGAGTAAGTGTACATATTTAACGTCACAAACAACAAGAAAACATTACTTTGACCATACTGAGGTTGAATATATTATTTTCGGACAAAAAACGCAACTTGATAATGCAATATATGCCATTGGTGAAATTGCACTTATAAGATTCGCAATAAATGCCGTTAATTATTGGATAACTACACCGGGTGAACTTATCGCAAGAACAGTTGGCGCTGTTGTTCGTGGACTTGCGAGAACTGCTGTTGATATGACAACTATGTTATTAGATGGTGGTGACTCTAATAGTAAAGGTCTTATTGCTATTTGTCCGTCTTTAAGCAAGTACAAAGTTTTGTCATATTCTGACCATTTAAGAATATTGTTACTTTTACATTTGGACGGTAATGGCGGTGCCGACGCACTTAAAAGATGTATACACGCAACTATGAAAAATAGCTATAATGAAAATTTAGCTAATATGGAAAATTTAGGCTCAGAGGACTTTTTGAGCGAATATGCAACTCAAATAAAGGCTGATACTGAAGTTGATGTTGATTTATATTTTATTCCATTGCTATTACCTGACTTTGTTAATTTTGGAAATATACACAATGGAAAATATAAAGTTCAAAGTTCAATTACATACGGCTATTAATTTAAGGTGGTGAGGTTATGAAAAAAGTTAAAGGTGCTTTGGCTATTGAGGCAACTATCGCTTTCACTGTGTTCTTATGCTTTATGTTTATACTTATGTCAATCGTAAAGCTGTCTATGGTCTATATTACACTTAATGATGTTACTAGCGAAACCGTTAAAAAAGTTGCTGGTATGTCTTACCCAATTTCTTACGTAAATAATGAGATTGATGATTTTGCTGAAGGTGTTCAAAAAAGAGTGGATAATGTTGAAAATGGATTAATATTATCAGAATTGGGTGACGGAGGCTCTACATCTATTATTCAGGAATTGGGATTTAATTTTAATTTTGGAACAAGTACAGGAAATCTTCAAAATGTACTTAATACGATTAGTGAGGTAAAGGACAACTTTGTATCAAATATTTTAACCAAACTTGAAACTTTTAAAAGTGATAAGCAAACAGCACTTGCAGCAAATATATACAAAAAAATTCTGTCGGAAAATAAAATATATATTGATGAATCAAAGGTTACAGTTAAATATTTTACATTTCCACAATCTAAAGCAGAATTTGAAAACGCAAACGCAAAACAGATTATTTCTGAACGTACAGGAATTGCACAAGATAAACTTAGCAAAAATGATGTTATTTTAGCTGTTGAATATAACTATAAAATTACACTGCCTTTTTTTCCGGCTTTTGATGTCAAACTTAAAAGTATGGCTATTGAACAGGCTTGGCTTAAAGGTGGTAATCACGTTACACCGTCTAAACGAGAGGGTTTAAAGTTAGATGATGTGGCAGCAGGTAAAACTGTTTGTTGGACAGAATCAGGAGCAGGTAAAAAATATCATAGAGATGGCTGCTTCTATTTAGATAAAACAAAGAACGAAAACTATACATATGGGACTATATCAGAAGCAAAGAGAAAAGAACTTACTGCTTGTAGCAGATGTAAACCTGATGAGGAATAATTTTTAAGGAGGGTATTATGGATTATGTTATTTGTGTCTTATTGACTGTTGTTTTTATGGCTTGTGCCATTTTTGCAGATATAAAATTTAAGATTTTAAATAAAAAACTTTTATATTTGCCTATTTTAATACTTATTGGCTTTTCGAACTATGTAATGCTGTTCTTGAAAGATATGGATTTATATTTCGTCATTACTCAATCGGCAATGCAATTACTACTTTTGTTACTTAGCTTTTGGGATATAAAAGATATGGAAATACCTATTGTATTCATATACATATTTGCTTTTATATGTGCAATTATGATGCTTATTAATCCATATTGTAAACTAATTAATTGCGTGATTTTGGGCGTTGTTATAGCAATTGTTCTACTTGTGTTTTATAAGGTCAAAAAGTCAAGCGTTGGTATTGGTGATATAGAAGTTATAATTGCTCTTAGTTTTGCTTACGGTTATCCACATATCTTTAACGTGTTATTTACAGCGTTATTTATATCTATGCTTTATGGTATTGGTCTTTTGATTTTAAAAAAAGCAAAAATTAAAACGGAAATTCCTTTTTTGCCATTTCTATTCTTAAGTGTGAGTTTAAATATTATTAATTTTTAAAAGGGTGGTTCGATTATGGAAAAAAATTTTACTATTAACAAAGAATATTCTAATAACAGAAAAAATATATCTGTTACATTTAATTCATTATCAGAAATTAAAGAAAGTCAACTAAAGATGATAGTAAACAATGATATTAATTGTCTTTTAGCAACAAAGTTTATGCGAACGGAGGACAAGTCTTGTTTATATTATGATTATGAAAATATGGTTACTTTTGCGGAACTGTTTTCTAACAGAAAAATGAGTATTTCTGATATTGTCGTTTTCTTTAAAAGTTTTTTATATATGATTGATGAACTTGAGGGATACTTACTTTCGTCAAAAGGAATTTTGCTTGATTATAATTATATTTTTTATGATAATTCTGCTGAAGATTACAGGTACATACATATTCCAACAGAGAATGAAGATTTTTCTGATAATGAGATTTTGAACTTTTTTGGACAAACTGTTAGAAACTACTATGATAATCTGAATGATAATTTTTCGATAGAGATTTTAGATACTGTTTCAAGAAACAGAAATATAGATGAAATACGAAAAATAATAAGCAAATACGATTCAAAGTCTATACTTGGAAAAATTAAAAATAACATAAGAGAAAATACTTATGATGATTTTCAAGATGAAATGGATACTAATGAAACTCCAAATGATATACCGTCTTTTTATAAAAATAGTGACAACTTTAACAGTGCTATACCTCAAAAGCCAAAAGTAACTAAAAAAGAAAAGGGAAAACCCAAAGCAAAACAACAGACTAAACAGGCTAATAAAAATAATAAAAGCGAAAAAACAAATGGTAAAAAAAGCTCTTCAACAAAAATAACTGTATTCATTGGTGTTCAGGTTTTAGCGATTGCTATTATTGCTAAAGTTGCTATGGCAGATATTGAACAAGAACAACTTATTGCTTTGGTTGTTGCGTTCGTTGTTATAGACCTTATTGTTGCAAAAGAATTGTTCTTAAAAAATGCAAATAAAGGTCAAAATGTTAAAGAAAAAAAGGCGAAGGAAAGAAAAGTTAAAGAGAAAAAGGTTAAGGATAAGGTCACCGGAAAACAGAATGTACAATTTAATCCACAGACTGTACCTAATAATAATATTCCTCAAAATGTACCTCAAAGAAATTTTAATAAAGAAGTTCCTCCTAAAGATATTTTAGACCTTAAAAAGGAAGTTCCACATATTCAGACAAGGGAAGAACAAAAACCGATTGACAGAGAAATACCAAGGAAAGAAATACCTATTGAAACTAAAAAAACAGAGGTGAAACAAAACCCACCTATCGAAGAAAAGCCTTTAATAATCGAGGAAGACGATGACAAATTTGAAAGAACTGTTTTAATGCCTATTGAACAGGAAGACGAAATTGAAGATATTGAAATGGAAAAAACTGTTTTGATGAATCAAAACGTACCTTTGGGATATATAGAGGTTTACGACAAAGAAAATAATATCACCAACAAATTTATAATAACAAAAGAAAAAACGATTATAGGGCGACTTAAATCACAAGTTGATTTGCAGATTAAAGATTTAATGATTGGTAAAATTCACGCAGAAATTGTTTTAAAAGAAAATAATATTTTTGTACGTGATATTTGCTCTTTAAACGGTGTTTACATCGGCGAAAGCCGAAAGAAAATTAAACAAGATACTGAAATAGCTATAAATTCCGGAGAAACATTGTACCTTGCTGATACTAAAATTAGAGTTTATTCGATGTAAGAGGGGGGTTATATGCTTTATTACATAAGTGTTGTTTGGATTACAATTGTTTCCGGAATTGCTGCATATAGCGACTATAAAACTCAAAAAATTAAAAATCGTTTGACGGCAGGAACTGCACTTGCAGGGTTATTATTTAATTTTATTATACCGGAATTTAGTTTTAAAAGTTCAGTTTTAGGTCTTATTGTACCATTTTTAATATGTCTTTTGTTTTATTGTTTGAAAATTATACGAGCCGGTGACGTTAAACTTTATATGGCTATAGGTGCTGTTATGGGAGTCGAATGGGGACTCTGGTGTATGGCTATGAGTTTAATAGCCGGAGGCATAATTGCGATTTTTGTGGCTATAAAAAGACATTGTTTTATTTCAAGAATTAAATATTTATTTGAATATTTTAAAAATATTTTTTATTTTCACAAAATAACGGCATATATGGTAGATGATAAAAATTCTGACGGATATTTTCCGTTTGGGATTGCTATATTTGCAGGAGTTATTGTTACTGCTATTTTTAGATATTTTGAATGATATAAAACCAAAGAGGGGGGATTTTTGTTTTGTATGCTATTAAAGCATTGGCTTATTCATTTAAGGGAAACTATCGCGAAAATAACGAAGATAACTATTATATTAATGGCAAGTTTATGAAAGAAGAACACACAGACAACTTAGATAAAACTTTTGTTTTTGGAGATAAAGCAAGTCTTTTTGGTGTGTTTGACGGTCTTGGAGGAGAAGACAAAGGAGAAACGGCATCTTATATTGCAGCAAAAACACTTTCTGAATTTAAAGAAAATTTTGATTCAGATGTTTATTTTAAAAGAGCAAATGAGGAAATTTGTAAGCTATATCAAGAAAATACAAAAAAAAGAATTGGTACAACAGCCTGTATCGTTTCTATTAAGGGGAAAAAGGCAACAGTTGCTAATATCGGTGATAGCAAAATATTTTTGTTCAGAAAAGGCAAACTGTTACAGCTTAGCGAAGAACATACAACTTTATCGGCAATGTTAAAATCCGGTGTTTTAACTAATGATGATATTTCTAAATTTGGACTTAAAAATTCACTTTCTCAATGCCTTGGTATTCGTGAAAGCGAAATGATTATAAAACCTTACTCTTGTGATGTTGGACAAATTCAAAATGGAGATATATTTTTGATTTGTTCTGACGGAGTTAGTAACGGGGTTTCTGATGATGAAATTTGTTCAATTTTAAAAAAGAAAAATAATTTTGCTAAAAAAATTGTTGAAAAGGCTGTTTCAAATGGTTCTAAAGATAATGCAACTGCTGTTGTTATCAAAGTTTATAAGGGTTTATTTAGAGTTATAGGAGGGTTTTTGCATTAAATAAAAAAAGTTTTATGGTTTTAAAGGGTGGGTATGGGGGTTATAGGCATTACTATTTTTTAAGGGAGGTTATATTATGAAATTTAAGTTGAAAAATGGATTTATTTGCTTTATTTCCGGTGTTGCAGTTGCAACAGCAATTCCAACTATGGCAAAAAACATTACCGAAACTATCAATGTCGCATACAAAGATATTAAAGTTTTTGTTGATGGTAAAGAGCTTAATACAGACGGAAACGAGCCATTTATCTATAATGGGACAACTTATTTACCAATCAGAAAGGTAAGCGAGGCAGTTGGAAAAGAGGCAAGCTGGAATGGAAGTAACAAAAGTGTTTACATTGGCAGTCACCCAGGGTCTGACGGGTATATTTTTGACATAATACAACCTTTTGAAAGTGGTCATTATCGCCAATTTATAGGAAACAACTCTTTTGATTATGCAGGAGAAAAACGTAAAAATGGTTTTAAGCTTGATTATGGTGGATATGTTATTTTTAAGCTTGATAGTAAATATAATGTTTTGAACTTTGACTGTATTTCTAATGATGTTGACGGTAAAATACAGGTTATCGCAGACGGAGAAGTTGTTCAAGAAATTTTTACCCCAAAAGACGGTGATGTTAAAAGCGTTAGTTTGTCTTTGACAGGTGTTGACGAACTTAAGTTTACAGCAAGTGGTTATGCTGGTTTTTGGAATGTTAAAGTTTATTAAATTTACATATTACAACTTTAAATAATTAATACGAGGTGAATACTTATGAAAAAGAAAATTTCAAGTTTATTTATGGCTATTTGTATGACTACAGGAAGTGGTTTTCAATCTTTTGCACTTGATGAGGATTTTTTAATTGATAATGAAATGGGTGTGCAAGATGAAAATATCAATGAAGATGTTGAAGAAAGGGAAGACGTTATAGTTGACGCTGTTGAGGAAAATGGGGTCGAAGAAGTTGTTGCAGAAAATAACGGTGAGGAAATAGTCGACGAAAATGATGACGTTGTTTTGGCAGCAGACCAAACATCTGAAACTAGTTTTGAGTTTGATAGCTCAACAGGTACTATTACTAGATTTGTTGGAAATGAAACAGATGTTGTTATCCCTGATAAAATTGGTGGGGTTAGTGTAACAGCGATTGGGGATAATACATTTTGGAATTGTGATGAATTAACAAATATAATAATTCCACAAAGTATAACAAGTATAGGAAATGAAGCGTTTAGTGAGTGTGATGGTTTGACAAATGTAAATATACCAAATAGTGTAATAAGTATAGGAAAAGGTGCGTTTTGGAGCTGTGATAATTTAGCAGATTTAGTTGTATCAAGTGACAATGAATATTACAGTTCAGAAAATGGAGTTTTATTTGATAAAGATGGAACAAAATTAATACAATATCCAGCAGGAAAGGCAGAAAAGGAGTATGTAATTCCTAATAGTGTAGTAACTATAGATGATGATGCTTTTTATTGCTGTTTTAATTTGACAAGTGTGACTGTTCCAAATAGTGTAGTAAGTATAGGTGCAAATGCTTTTTATAGTTGTTCCGGAATTACAAGCTTACAAATTCCAAATAGTGTAACAAGCATAGGAGATTTTGCGTTTGTTGGTTGTAAAAATCTTACAGAAATAACCATAGCAAATGATAATAAAAATTATATTTCAGAGAATGGAGTTTTATTCAATAAAGAAAAGACTAAATTAATACAGTATCCTATAGGAAAAACAGAAGAAACATATATAATTCCAAATAGTGTAACAAGCGTAGCAGGAGGTGCATTTGCATTTTGTGATAACATAACAAGTGTAACAATTCCGAGTAGTGTAGTAGACATAGATGCAGCGACATTTGTTGGAGGACCTCTTGATAGTTGTGACAACTTAACATTACAGGTGTATTCAGGTAGCTATGCTGAAAGTTATGCAAAGGAAAATAACATTAAATACAAAATTATTGGCGAGGTTCCTGTAACCCCAAGCAGTAGTTTTAAATTTGATAGCTCAACAGGTACTATTACTAAATTTATTGGAACAGAAACAGATGTTGTTATCCCTGAAAAGATTGACGGGGTTAGTGTGACAGCGATTGGAGAAAATGCGTTTAGTTTTAAGAATAATTTGAAAACAGTAATAATTTCAAACGGTGTAAGAAATATAGGAAAAAATGCATTTATTCAATGCGAAAATTTAATAAATATAGAAATTCCAAGTAGCGTAACAAGTATAGAGGTGGGTGCTTTCCAAAATTGTAGCAATTTAACAAGCATAGAAATTCCAAGTAGTGTGACAAGTATAGGGATAAATGTGTTTTTTGGTGATAGTAAATTATTGGAAATAAATACATCTGAAGAAAATAAAAATTATAATTCAGAGAATGGTATTTTATTCAATAAAACAAAAACAGAGTTAATAAAATATCCAGAGGGTAAATCAGGAAATAACTATGTAATACCAAGTAGTGTAACAACCATATCTAACTATGCCTTTAGTAAGTGTAAAGAATTAACAAATATAATTATTTCAGATAATGTAACTAATATAGGTGATAAAGCATTTAGTTATTGTGAAAATTTAACAAGTTTAATGCTTAATAATAATGTGGAAAGTATAGGCGAACGAGTATTTTCAGGTTGCTGTAAATTAACAAAAATAGATGTATCTGCACAAAATAAAAATTATAGTTCAGAAAACGGAGTTTTATTTAATAAGCAAAAAACGGAATTAATAAAATATCCTGAGGGAAAGGCTGAAAGTGACTATAAACTTCCGAATGGATTATTGACTATAGGAAGTTATTCATTTGAAAATTGTATTAATTTAAAAAATGTAACAATTCCAGATGGGGTAACAAGTATAGGAGTTTGGGCGTTTGGAGAGTGTACTAATCTGGCAAATGTAATAATTCCACGTAGTGTAACAAGTATAGAAGAGGGTGCATTTGATATTTGTAATGATTTAACACTAAAAGTGTATTCAGATAGCTATGCTGAAAGTTATGCAAAAAATAATAAATATGATTATGAAATTATTGGAGATGAAGACACTACAGAGAGTACAACAGACGGAGCAATAGAAAGTACTACAGAAGATACTACAGATGAAACAACAGAAGGCACAACTCAAAATCAGGGTGGCGATTCAGAAGACAACACACAAGAACAATTAAAAGCTGTTAAAGCAGTTTATGGTGGCATAAGTTCTAGTGTTGTTTTAAAAGATGACGGAAGTGTTTGGCAATGGGAAAGAGGCAAAACACCACTAAAAGTTACGGATAATGTTGTTAGGGCAACTGCAAAGTGTGGTAAAGCTGCAGCAATTAAAAAAGACGGCAGTGTTTATCAATGGGATATAGGAAGCAAAGAGCTTAAATTGATTTCCGGTGATGGCTTTACTGATATTATAAATGTTGCACTTGGAGATTTAAATAGTGAAGCACTTGCACTTAAAAAAGACGGTACTGTTTATAGATGGAATAGATATTCAACTAATCCTAATCCGGTAAAAGTGGACGGGCTTACAGATGTTATGGCGATTAATGCCGGTACAGAGAAAACATCTATGTCTGTAGTAAAAAAAGACGGAACCGTTTGGATTATTGAAGATGATAATACTGTTCATAAAATAGACGGTCTTGAAGATGTTAAAAAAGTTGAAAGTTATTACTCTTTTTATGCGATAATTGCACTTAAAAATGATGGTACTGTTTGGAAATACAATGGTGAAGATAATACCACTAAAATTGATGAGCTTGACGGAACAGAAGATATAGCAACGGGTGATAGCTTTATTGTGGCATTTAAAAAAGACGGAAGTGTTTGGGAATACAACAGCAATAATTCAAAATGCGTTAATATATTTGGAGCTGATACAGAAAACTTTAGTGTTGGTGCCGGTTGCTATGACGGATTTGCTCTCAAGACTGACGGCAGATTGTATCAATGGTACCACAGCGATTATAAACCTAATTTGATTTCCGGATTTAATGCTAAAAATACAAATAACAGCAGCGGTAGTAGTGGTTCAGGTGTTCAAACTCCCCCTGCAAGTATAAGTAGTATTTCTGGTGTTGAAAATGTTACTGAAGACAGTACAGAAGAAACAACAGAAGAAAAAGAAGTATCTTATGAATACGAGTTACCTGATGTTGAAGACGAAGAAAAAGGCGAACAGGTTGCTAGTGATTTCGTTAAAGATATGAACGAAGAAACAAAAAATAGCATAGACGGTATGGAAAAAGCTGCTCTTTTCATTGATGAGGTAATCGAAAGGTCAGCAACTATTATGACAGATACAGACCAAATTATTATAAATGACGAAAGTGTTGAGCAAATTGTAAAAGATGTTGACAAAATAAAAAATCGTATTTTAAACATTTTTGACGGTATTGGCAAGGTCAGAGATGAAAAGGTTGGTGTTAGAATTAAAACATCAAATAATGGAGAAGTTTCAATAAAGAAAGAAGAATTGAAAAAAGATATTGACAATATTAAAGTTGAAACTCCTTACCTTGGAGTAAATTTTGCAACAAAAGATATTTCTGAATTATCTGTTAAAAATATTGGTGAAAATACGGTTTCTATAAACTTTGTAAATATCGATGATAACAGCGAAACAAAGCCGGTTACTGATGAAGCTACAACAGAGGATAACACAAAGGAAACAAATGAAAATACAAATAGTGTTTCTGAAAAAACAAATGGTGGTGGCTCTTCCAAAAAATCTGATACAGAAAGCTCTAAATCAACAGAAAATGAAACTAATGACAAAACAAATAACACAGATAATACTGCAAAATCTGAAAATAACAAAGTTTCTATTGATTTAAAACAAAAAGATACTGTAAATAAAGTTAAAATAAGTTTCCCTAATATCAACGGTGACGGAAAATATGTTGCTATTGCAAACGAAAAAGGTGAAATTGTAGGTGGTAAATATAACCCTCTTACAGGAGAATTATCAGCTAAAATTGAGGAAAGTGGAATTTATAAGGTTGTTGAAAGTGAAAAGGATTTTGATGACATTAAAGGAAAAAGTGAAGAAATGCAAGATGCTATAAAAGTTCTTGCCTCAAAGGGTTTTATTAGTGGTACAAGCGAAAAAGAATTTTCTCCTGACAGTAGTATCACAAGAGCCGAAGTTGCTGCTATTGCTCTTAGAATTATTTCTAAACTTGACAACAATGTTGACGGTGGTTTTGATGATGTTACCCAAGAAAATTGGTACTTTGGTACTGCTGGAAGTGCTAAACAGATTGGTATGATAAACGGTTACGAAGATAATACATTTAGGGGCGACGTTATTATACCTAAAAGCCAAATTATAACTATCGCCGCCAGAGTTTTGAAAAATGAAATGAATTACAGAATACCTGATGATGTTGAGGCTGTTCTAGATGAATATGAACAAAATTCTGATATTCCTGAATGGGCTAGAGAAGATGTCGCTCTTGCAACAAACGTTAATTTAGTTGTTAAGGCAACAAACTATTTGTTTGGAGCTAATGAGGAAATGACTAGAGGCGACGCCGCTATAGTGCTTAAAAGATTGTTTGATAAAATTTGGTAGTTTCTTCTAATGACTTTTATAGTAAGAAATTTTAAATTAATTTGAAATTTCTTACTATAAAAAAGGAGGTTTTATTATGAAAAAGAAAATTTCAAGTTTATTTATGGTTGTTTGTATGACTGCAGGGTGTGGTGTTCAATCTAATGATAGTTTTCCAACTGAGAATCAAATAAATGTACAAACTGAAAATGTTCAGAAAAATGAAAGCGTTGAAGAAACTGAGAGTGTTACATTTACGACGAACCAAACCTCTGAAAGTAGTTTTGAGTTTGATAGTGCTATCGGTAGCATTACTAAATTTATTGGAAATGAAAAAGATGTTATTATTCCTGAAAAAATTGGTGGAGTTAATGTATTAAGTATAGGTGAAAGTGCATTTGAAGCTTGTAAAAACTTAAAACTTATAGAAATTCCCAATAGTGTAACAAGTATAGGAGAAGATGCATTCTATTGTTGCAGAAATTTAACAAGTGTGGAAATTCCTAATAGTGTAACAAGTATAGGTGAATGGGCATTTCATACTTGTGATAGCTTGATAGAAATAAAGGTATCACAAGATAATGTTAACTATAGTTCAGAAAATGGAGTTTTATTTAATAAGGCCAAAAGTGAGTTATTACAATATCCACAAGGAAAGCCTGAAACAAAATATATAATCCCGGACAGTGTAACAAGTATAGGAAAATGGGCATTTGAGGGGTGCGACAATTTAGTAAATGTAGAAATTCCTAACAGTGTAATAAGTATAGGTATAAGTGCATTCGAGAGATGTGACAATTTAATAAACGTAGAAATTCCCGATAGTGTAACAAGCATAGGTGATTATGCATTTTCGCATTGTAATATAACAAGTGTAACAATTCCCGATAGTGTGACAAGTATAGGAGAAAGTACGTTCTCGCAGTGTCCAAATTTAAAAACATTACAAGTACATTCGGGAAGTTATGCTGAAAGTTATGCAAAGAAAAAAGGTATTGAATGTAAAACTTATTAATAACAGAAATAATGATACAAATACAAATGATATTAGAATTTACACTAATAATAAGTAAAACAATTTTGCAATAGTTGTTGATTTTTAACTTTATAGGGATAAAGAGTATATTCTTAAAATTTATACTGTATTAGAAAAACAAATAAGCTAATATTTAGGGAATATACTCTTTATTAAAAAAACAACTCCTTATAATTTATAAATTTTAGGTGAATAGATATGGATAGTGATATTAAAAAGTTTGAACCCTTTTGGGATACTTGGTACATAAAAGATATTATTGGTGAGGGAAGTTTCGGAAAGGTTTATTCAATCGAAAGGATTGATTTTGGGACAACTTATGTGTCTGCTATGAAACATATAAAAGTGCCTCAAAGTCAAGCTGAAGTTAAAAGTATCGTTGCTGACGGTATGGACGACAATAGTGTCGGAAAATATTTTGAAAAGTTGGTTGAGGACATTATCGAAGAATTTGTTCTTATGTCAAAACTTAAAGGAAACAGCAATATCGTTAGTTATGAAGACCATAAGGTTGTTAAAAATCCTAATAAAATAGAATGGGATATTTTTATCAGAATGGAAAAGCTGACACCCCTTATTGATTATATTAGCAAAAATAAAGTTGCTAAAAAAGATATAATTAAATTGGGAATTGATATTTGTAAAGCTTTGGAATTATGCCAAAAATATAACATTATTCATCGAGATATAAAACCAGAAAATATTTTTGTATCTGAAAATGGTGATTTTAAACTTGGTGATTTTGGAATTGCAAGACAAGTTGAAAAAACAACTGCCGGACTTTCTAAAAAAGGTACCTATACTTATATCGCACCGGAGGTTTATAAAGGCGAAGCCTATGGCTTGACAGTTGATATATATTCTTTGGGGATTGTTATGTATAGGCTTTTAAACAACAACAGAACACCTTTTATGCCAGAATATCCTAAGCTGATAAGTCACGGTGACAAAGAGACTGCCCTTGTTAAAAGAATGAGTGGTCAGAAATTACCTAAGCCTGTGAATGCTGAGGACAGGTTGGCAAAGGTTATTTTAAAGGCTTGTGAATTTTACCCTGAAAACAGATATAGAACTCCTACTGCTATGAGAATAGAGCTAGAAAACATACTTAATAATGTTTCAGAAGAAACTTTTTCATATTCTCCAAAACAGTATGCTAATAGCTATGTTGATTTGAATGATGATTTAAGTCCTACTCAATTTATGCCGAGAAGAGAGGTAAACTCTGAGCAATCCTTTGACAATACAATTTATGAATATAATAAGCCTCAAAATAATAAAAAAAACTATATAACTATTGTTTTATGTTCTGTTATTGTTTTCCTTGTGGTTTTTTCATCTATTATTATTTATGAAATATATAGAAAGAAAGATATTTCTGCTTCTAAGGAAATGATTGAAGTTGTGACAGAAGTAAGTGTTATAGAAACTGAAAAAATAAAAGACGTTCAAGAAACAACTCAACAACCTATATCAACAACAGAAACGGAAAAAACAACAGAAAAAACAACAGAAAAAATAACAGAAAAAACAACAGAAAGGGTCGATAATAGTAAGGCTATCTTAAAGCAAAATATTACTGAAATGAAAGAAACATTTTTAAATTCGGCTGATGAAATTGATAAATATTATGAAGCATATTTTCAAAAAGCTACAACTCAAAGCGAATAGTGAATCAGGTAATGTTTACAAAATGTGGGACGGTCTACTTAATAAAATTTACAAATATATAAAAATTGTAATGCCTTATGAAAAATTTAGTCAGTTACAAAAGGACGAACAAGCTTGGATTAGGCAAAGAGATAGCGAAATTGTACAAGCTGCAAAAGAGTGGGAAGGAGGTTCAGGTTCAACTATGGCACAAAATTGTGCTGGATTAGAAGCTACAAAAGAAAGATGTTATTATTTAATTTCATTATTAGATGATATGGATTAACAAAAGTTTTTACTTTGAAATGGGGTGATTATTATGGATAATGATATTAAAAAATTTGAGCCTTTTTGGGATACGTGGTATATAAAGGATATTATTGGTGAGGGAAGTTTTGGAAAAGTTTATTCTATTGAAAGAACCGACTTCGGAAATACTTATGTTGCTGCTATGAAGCATATCAGAGTTCCTCAAAGTCAATCGGAAGTTAAAAGTATCGTTGCTGATGGTATGGATAACAACAGCGTTGGCGAATATTTTGAAAAGTTGGTTGAGGATATAGTTGAAGAATTTGTCCTGATGTCAAAACTTAAAGGAAACAGCCACATTGTTAGCTATGAAGACCACAAGGTCATTAAAAATACTGATAAAATAGAATGGGATATTTTTATCAGAATGGAAAAATTGACAGGGCTTATTGATTATATCGAAAATCATAAAATTGTTAAAAAAGATATAATCAAGCTCGGCATAGATATTTGTAAAGCTCTGGAATTATGCCAAAAATATAATATTGTTCATCGTGACATAAAACCAGAAAATATATTTATTTCTGATAATGGTGATTTTAAACTTGGTGATTTTGGAATTGCAAGACAAGTTGAAAAAACAACTGCTGGACTTTCTAAAAAGGGTACTTATACTTATATTGCACCAGAGGTTTACAAGGGTGAAGCCTATGGCTCAACGGTCGATATTTATTCTTTAGGAATTGTTATGTATAGGCTTTTAAACAATAACAGAACACCATTTATGCCAGAATACCCAAAACCTATAAGCCACGGTGACAGAGAATCTGCCTTAGTTAAAAGAGTTAGCGGTAAAAAAATTCCTAAACCTGTTAATGCAGATGGTAGACTCGCTGAAATTGTTTTGAAAGCGTGTGAGTATGAACCTAAAAACAGATATAACAGTCCTATCCTTATGAGAATGGAGCTTGAAAGTATTCTTTATAATGCTGCAGAGGGAAAAATTATTTATCCTGAAGGTGATACTGCTGATATTAAAAGTATCAACTATGTAAGTATCGGTTCAGACTTAAACGCTACAAAAGCTATGACGGGAACAGAATATCAAGCTACTCAACTTATGAGTAATCAAGATTTAAAAGAAGATACCTACAAGAATAAATCAAGAAATAAAAATCTATATATGACCTTAGGAGCTTGTGCTATAGGGGCTACGTTAATCGGTGGGATTTCTTATGGAATTATTAACAATAGTGAAACTGTTGAAACGGATTTAATTGTTGAAACAGAAACTTATTCAGAAGAAAGTTCTATTGATTCAAATGAAACACAAGGAGTTAGTGAAGAAGTTACAGGCGATTTAAGTGGGATTACTGATAAAGGTGATGGCTCTTCTGAAGATGATATTTCTAAAATTAAAAAGTTATTCTATGATGTAAATAACAATATTGAAAGTTATACATATAGGGAAAACAATGACAATGCAGGGTATTATTTTCAAGGGGAGTATCCCGTTAAAATTGCTGTTTTTGCCGGCTATGACGGTTGGGACTATAAAAGAGATTATTATTATGATAATGAAAAACTTTATTTTGCTTTTGTACATCAAGGAAATGAAGAACATAGATTTTATATTAAAGATGGGCAAATCATAAGATATATTGATGCAAATGGTAAAATATATAATTCTAGTACAATAAAAGAAATTGACGGATTTGATGACTTTTATAATAAAATTATAAGTGAATCTCAAAAAGTGTATTTAAAAAATAGTGAATTGAAAGTTCAAGAAAATAACACTAAAACATCTGTGCAAAATAAAAAAGTTTCTGATGGCAGTTCTACAAATAGCTCTGTAAGTACTTCTACAAGTAAACAATCAAACGGTAACAAACAATCAACAAGCACTAATAATAAAACAACGAATGTAGCAAATAAACAAACAACAAGTTCCAATAATAATAAATCACAATCAACAGCAACTAACTCAAAAACAACCACATCAGGGTCAACAAAAACAGAAAAAACACAACAATCTGTAACTCAAAAAACTGAAACTGTACAAAAAACTAACGATGACGCTGAAAATGAAAAGTATAAGAAAAATGAAGACAATATTCCAGAAATATATGTGGATTTTGATTATTTTGACTGATGAAAATTTATAATTTTTTAGGAGGTGATTTTATGAGAAAATTTGATATAAGTGATATTATTTCAAAAATAAATAGTTTCGCGTGTTTGGTTATTTTTATTGGAGTTTTTTTCCCATTTTTTACAGGTGAAAGAAAATCTCAAGAAGTTTCTGTATTCGACCTTATTTATGAATTTGTAAATAGAATTCTTAAAGGTAAATTGGAGTTGCCAAATGCAATATGGTTTCTTTTGTGTATTGTTGCATTGGTTGCTGCATTTGTTGCCGGAAATTTATTCAAACAAAGTTTATCTATGAAATTCCCTATAATAATGATTGTTTCTGGTGGGTATGTCAAATATCTTATAAATCAATATATAGGTATGGGAGAAGCAAAATTAGCTAGTGAGCGTTACGCATTGGAATTATTAGACAGTTTTTTGGGAGTAGGATATGATTTCATTACTTTTGGATTTACAGTTGTAATAATATGTGGTATTGCAGGAATTTGTGTTAATTATTATTTGAACAATATTAAATATAATAAAGATATACAACTTCCAAGTTTTGTAAACAATTTTCTTAAGAATTCTACTGCAAGTAGTCAAAATAATAGCTCTAATAATTATTGCCCAAACTGTGGGGCTAACTATTCAGACGGACAAACTTTTTGTTCAAGCTGTGGGCAGGCTCTACCAACAAAAGTTATATGCCCTAATTGCAATGCTGTTAATCAAGAGGATTCTGTATTTTGTTCTGGTTGTGGTACAAGGCTTAAAGACTGATTTATTTATATTTAAACTTTGAAAGGAGGGTTTTATATGAAAAAAATATGCTTATTTTTGTTTTCTTTGTTTATGGCTACTGTTTGTTTTGCTATAGTGGCATTTGGCGAAAATAATGACATAAAAATTATTTTGAATAATCAAGAAGTCGTTTCAAAACAAAAGCCTGTAAATTATGAGGGAGCTATTTATGTTCCTGTTAGGTCTGTTGCTGAGGCTATGGGATTTCAAGTTGTTTGGGTTGCAGCAACAGATACTGTAAATATCAAAAGTGATACAACTATTATAAGTATGCAAATGGGTAGCAAAAATGTATATAAATCAAAAATAAATGGTGGTGGTAAGCCGTCGGTTATCCATTACGATAATGCTCCAAGACTGTTTGGAGGAAATATTTATATACCTGTTAGAAATATGGCCGAGTGTTTTGGTGCTACTGTTGGCTGGGATTCGGCAACTAATTCTGTTATTATAATATATGATACAACATTAAAGTATTCTGCTGATAAAACAGTTTCTACTTATGCTGGAAATGGTGCAAGAAAAAGATATGACAGCACAACTGAAAGAATGGAGTTTATATCTCCGGAAAGTATAGACGTATCTGATGACGGAACTATTTATATTTCTGATTCCGGAGTTTTGAGAAAAATTGTTAATGGAAAAAGTGAAACTGTCGAATTTGAACCAAGCTATATAACTATAGATTTAGTTAGGTGCTATAAAAATGATGTCTATTTTTTGACAAATGAGTTCCAAGATGAAAAGGGTAATAAGTTTTATGGTATTGTTAAACTTACCGGTGGAAATGCAGAAGGAATTTTTATTACAGAAGCTGTCTATAGCAAAATTACCGATTTTAATTTTTCACCTGATGGTAAGTTATATGTGCTACAAAATAACGTTGGAACAGGTCAAAATAATATAGGTGAACTTGATATGTCTACAGGAACTATTAAATATATCAAAACAGTTGATTCCGGTATAACTTGTTTGGCTGTTGATGAAATTGGTAATTTGTTTCTAGGGAATACGGTAAAAGGCTCAATTTATTATTACGATGTTTCTCAAAATAATTTGAGATTATTTGCCGGTGTTGACGGAAAAACAAAATTTGTTGACGGTCCTAATCCTATGTTTTTTGAACCTAGAAAACTTGTTTACAAAGATAATGAATTATATGTACTTGATTACAACATTATCAGAAAAGTTTCTATGAATGAAGGTAAAATTGCAATATCAGCAGAAACTTTAGCTGGTAAAATTTGCATTGACCAAAACCCTGAAACACAAAACGGTAATGCTAGTAATGTTGAAATTGCTGGTAGTTACCTTATGGAATTTACTTTGACAAATGACGGTTTGTTATTTACCGACCCTAAAAAAGATGTCGTTAGAGTTGTAAAATAAAGTTGTTTAATAAGGCTGTCAAATTTTCAGATAGCCTTATTAAACATTGTTGATAATTGATGAAATATGTGACAGCTATATTTATTTTTGTATCTTTGTTGTCACATATTGAAAAAAATTTATTGTTAATATACACTAAACATATAAATAATTGATGTTGTTATATCTGTATTTTGGGGACTTAAATAATCTGTTTAGGAGGGAAAATTATGAAAAAGATAAATTTATTGATTTTAGTAGTGATGTTTGTATTAGTAGGTTGTGGTGAACAGAGTAGCCATTACATTTATTCGGAAACAACTGCTGACTTAGATATAGAAAAAAATACGATAATTGATGCCACGTATGATGAAAATGAAAATTCTGATACACAATTAAAATTAGGTGATTATATAGAAATGGGAAATTATCTTGGTGAAAATATACTTTGGAGGTGTGTTTCTTTTGAAAAAATAAAAGGATATGATAAGAATGGCAACCCTGTTATGGATGCAACAGATACAGCTACAGAGTATAAAGAAGGATATTTGCCGTTGATGTTAAGTGATAAGATTTTATGTTTTAAAGCTTTTGACGCTTTTGGAGATAATACCGTGGGTAGTCATGGAAGAGGATACAAAGAATTTAGACAAATATCGGATATTAACAATATAATAAGATCGAGGAGTGGTGGTTCTAACTATTGGGGTGATAGTAACATTCGTGATTGGTTAAATTCGGATAAAGATTCAGGAAATGTAATTTGGAGTTGTGGTAATCCACCAGATAGAGAACATGTAGTGTCTGATGAATATAGCGATGAGTCAGGATTTTTAACAAATTTTAATTCTCAAGAAAAAACGCTTATACAAAAAGTTACTCAGAAATCCATTATTCCTCCATACGAATATTCTGAAGAAGTAAAGGAAAATCTATTTAAACATAATTTTTATATAGAAACATCGGTTCAGAATTATGATGTTGCAGATAGTGAAATGTGTGAGGATAGGATATTTTTGTTAGATGTAAAACAAGTAAATACTGTTTATAAAAGTTTTGATAATTATTATAAAGAGGCAGAAGCTACAAGTGGGGCTTTGATTAATGGTCATGAAACAAGAGAACATAAATACTTTTCGTATACTCTTAGAACTCCATATACTTGTGCTACGGCGTGGAAATATCTTAATAATGTTAGATGGATAGTTCCAAATCCAGGCGATTATGCTGGCAATGTTAGGTTTGTGGATTCGTCAATTGCTGCTGGTATTCGTCCTGCTTTTTTCTTGAATGAGTCAGCCAATGGAATTTTTAAAATGGGTTTAGGAACTGAAGTAGAACCATACAGATTAAGTTGATAATAAGACTTAATTAAGGGACTAAAAAATAGCGATTTTTTGCTACTTTAGATATATGAAGAAAGTTATGCTGAAATTTATGCAATTATTAAATAAAATAAATTATAAAAAAATATTTTGTTTTAAGGAGGGATTTTATTAAAACTATAGGTGTTTTTGAAAGGAGTGTTTTTTATGAATAACAAAAGGTTTATAAGTTTCTTATTGGCTGTTTTTATGATTTTCACAAGTTGTAATTTTGTTTTAGCAGATTATGTTGGTGAAAGTGAAATTGTTAATTCTGAAAACAGTGACGTATCTGTTTCAGGGGCAGTAATTCACGTATTAGACGATGAGCAAAATGATACAGAAACTGAAAATTCAGAAAATGTAGTTCTTGCAGAAGAGGAAATTCAAAATTCAGAAGATGTAGAAAATGTAGCTCTTACAGAAGAAGTACCGGAACAGACAGAACTAAAAGAAAATAGCTGGAGATATGTTGACGGTGAAAACATATTACAAAGTGGAGATTCTGACATTGATTTAGCATCTGCCGGAGCTTGGGGCAAGGAAAACGGTGTTTTTTACAATGATTCTGGTCAAATTATTGACGGTGCAACAATGAAAGGTATTGATGTAAGTAAACATCAAGGGTCAATAAATTGGAATCAAGTTAAAAATACAGATGTTGACTATGCTATAATACGTTGTGGGTTTGGAGATAATTATTCAAGTCAAGATGATAGTCAATGGTCTGCAAACGCAAATGCTTGTACCTCTTTGGGTATTCCTTTTGGAGTTTATATTTATTCTTATGCACAAAATACTTCTCAAGCAAAGAGCGAGGCTGACCACGTTTTACGTCTTGTGAAGGGTTATAATTTAGATTTTCCTATATATATCGACTTAGAAGACAATACACAAAGTGGATTATCTGCCAGCACACTTGGAAATATTGCAAAGACTTTTTGTGATACGGTACAAAATGCAGGTTATGAGGTTGGAGTGTATGCAAATAAATACTGGTGGACTTCAAAATTAACAAGTTCAGTTTTTAATAATTCAAGTTGGCATAAATGGGTTGCTCAATATAATTCTAACTGTACATATTCAGGGGACTATGAAATGTGGCAAGCAACTAGTTCCGGTAAAGTTAGTGGAATAAGTGGTAATGTTGATTTGAATTTCTATTTTGGTAGCTATGTAAGCAATTCAACAGCTCCGGTAATAAGCTCTTGGAATATTAAAGATGTAGACAGAGATGGATATACTGCTTATGCTACAATAACTGATGATAATAGAGTTACAGAAGTTCTATTCCCAACTAAACTTGAAAATGGAAATTGGGAATGGCTTACACCTACAAAAATAGTTGGAAATACTTATTATTGCAGGATTGATGTATCTATGTGGAACTATGCAGAGGGAAATTATACAACCCATATTTACGCATACGATGACCAGAGAAATGTTACGGGTGTACCTTGTGTAGCAAAATATATTGATAGAACAGCCCCTGTCATAAGTAATGTTAGTGTAAAAAAAGAAACTACAGGTTATATAATAACTTGTACAGTTACAGATAATAAGGGAGTTAATAGGGTTCAATTCCCGACTTGGACAACTGCTAATGACAAAGATGATATTTTTCCAAATTGGGCAACAAACCCAAAAGCATCTGGTACAAAAAATGGTAATACGTATACTTACAATGTAAAATATAGTGACCATAAGGACGAACAAGGATTTTACAACACACATATATATGCCTATGACAATTACGGTAACTACTCAGCAATGCCGGCCAGTGGGGGTAACTACTATAAATACGCTGTTAATTTTAATGCAAACGGAGGAACCGGAGCGCCAGCAAGTCAAACAAAGATACATAAGGTTGATTTAACGTTAAGTTCTACAAAGCCAACAAGAACAGGATATACATTTGCAGGTTGGGGAACAACCGCGAATGCAACAAGTGTAGCATATCAATCTAACAGTGTATATAAAGGCGATTCTGCCATAACTTTATATGCTATTTGGAAAAAAATGACTTATACTGTAGCTTATAATGCGAATGGTGGAAGTGGTACACCGGCAAATCAGACAAAAACTTATGGTGTAAATATTACATTGAGTGGAACAAAACCAACAAGGTCAGGATATACATTTTTAGGTTGGGCAACAACGGCAAATGCAACAAGTGCAACATATCAACCAAATGGTACATACAGTAGTAATGCAAATGTGACATTATATGCCGTGTGGAAAAAGAATGTTACATATTATACCGTTAGTTACAATGCAAATGGAGGAACCGGAACCCCAAGTAGCCAAACCAAAACAGAAAATGTAAACTTAGTGCTTAGTGGAACAAAGCCAACAAGAACAGGATATACATTTGTAGGTTGGGCAACAACGGTGAATGCAACAAGTGCAACATATCAACCAAATGGTACATATAGTAGCAATGCAGATGTAACGTTATATGCTGTATGGGAAAAGAATGTTGTATATTATACTGTTAGTTACAATGCAAATGGTGGAAGTG
Organism: uncultured Eubacteriales bacterium; assembly: GCA_902496345.1. Taxonomy (GTDB): domain Bacteria; phylum Bacillota; class Clostridia; order Lachnospirales; family CAG-274; genus MGBC114079. Next base: position 23,030 of record CABVAP010000001.1, on the reverse strand, counting down.
GAGTACCAAGTAGCCAAACTAAAACAGAAAATGTAAATTTAGTACTTAGTGGAACAAAACCAACAAGGTCAGGATATACATTTTTAGGCTGGGCAACAATGGCAAATGCGACAACTGCGACATACCAACCAAACGGCACATATAGTAGCAATGCAGATGTAACGTTATATGCTGTATGGCAAAAGAAAGTTGCATATTATACCGTTAGTTACAATGCAAATGGTGGAAGTGGAGTACCAAGTAGCCAAACTAAAACAGAAAATGTAAATTTAGTACTTAGTGGAACAAAACCAACAAGGTCAGGATATACATTTTTAGGCTGGGCAACAATGGCAAATGCGACAACTGCGACATACCAACCAAACGGCACATATAGTAGCAATGCAAATGTAACGTTATATGCTGTATGGCAAAAAAATGATATGATGTTTCTTTCATTAAGTGGAGGTAATGCATCAAAGGGTGGATACGTTGATGTAAATGTTACTCTAGATAATAGTAGCAAAAATCTATCTTGTTTTAATATTATCTTGAAATATGATAACCAAATTATGTATCCGATTTCTTATACAAAAAGCTCTAATTTTTCGGATATGATTTCAACTTTAGATTCTGGTGCCGATATGTCAAAATTTGGAGAAGTTAAATTTGTATGGGATAGCATAAACGATATAGATTGTAACGGTAATTTATTTACCATAAGGTTTAAAATAAATGATAATGTTGAGGCTGGGGATTATAATATAGATGTGAATGATAACACAACTATGTTTACAACAAGTAAACTTGAAGATATTGACTATAGCTACACATCTACAACAATTATGATTTCGGATATAAAAATGGGTGATGTAAACAAAGACGGAATAATAAATGGAAAAGATGTGTTATTGTTACGACAATATGTTGCCGGCTGGCCAACAGCTGAATTGGATAATTCACAGCTTAAAGCAGCAGATGTCACAGGTGATGGCATAGTAAATGGAAAGGATATTCTTAAAATTAGGCAATATATCGCAGGTTGGCCTGATATTAATTTATAGTTAAAGGGGGAATCTGCTATGATTAAAAAAATGATATTATTTGTGTTGACAATTAGTATGATTTTATGTTCTGTAAATATTGTTTTGGCAAGCGAAACTATGATTATTAGTCTGGAAAGTAACTCTTCTACTGTTAAACCTGGTCAGCAATTTGATGTTAAAATGTCAATAAAAAATAACCCCGGAATAGCAGGGTTTACGCTTAAAATTAAGTTTGATAAAAATGTTATTACGCCTGTAACTTTTTCAAATAACAGCCAATTTACAGCACTTACAACTATTGATTCAAGCAGTGTTGATTTGACAGAAATTGATACAATTAATATTACGTATGATTCTCTTAATACTATATCGACAAACGGTCTAATTGGAACTTTTTCTTTTAAAGTAAAGTCTAATATATTGTCGGATTTTATAAGTATAGATTGGGTAGATGAAAACGGACTATCTGTTTATGATAAAAATTTAAATGATATTAGTTTTAGAACAGAAAATGTAGTATTAGCTATTGACGAAAATAATACAGCTGATTTAATTGTTGGTGACGCAGATACTAATAACACTATAACAGCAAATGATGCAGCTATTATTCTTGCAAAAGTACTTGACAAAAACAAATCTATGCCTATTGAAGAAAAATTGTCAGGCTATATGAAGTATGTTGATGTTGATGGCGACGGTGCTATAACAGCAAAAGATGCAGCTATGGTGTTTCAAAAGGCATTAGATGATAGTTTTAAATTTTAAAGTCTATAAGATAAAATTGGTTGTGTTGGGATAAAAAAATACAATATTAATTTTAATCATCAATCACCTATAATGTTGTCTAATAGTTAGAAAATGTCAAGTAGTATCGGAAATTTTAGAAAAACAGATAAAATAAAAATTTCAAAATGTAAGTTATTTAAAATAAAACCCCAACATATATTAGTGAAAAATCTAATATATGTTGGGGTTTTGTTATTGTTCCATTTGTTTACCTAAAAATCCTGATGCTGTTTGGGCCAATTTTTCTTCGACTTCGCCCATTTTTTGATTATCGGATAACATTACTATTGCACCTAATACATCACCATCTGAAATTATTGGCGTAATTAGTTCGTGGCTATAAATAGATTCGTTATCATCTTCCAAAATAGGAACAAAGTTCTTATCATTTCTTTCAGCAACGTGGGTATTTCTGGAATTAATTACTTTTTCAAGTTCTCCTGAAATATGCTTTTCCATAAATTCTTTTTTTGCTCCACCGGAAACAGCTATAATTTGGTCTTTATCAACTATACAAGTTATATGACCGGCATTTTGGGCAAGGCTTTCAGCATATTCCTTAGCAAATGCACCGAGTTCGCCAATAGGTGAATATTTCTTTAAAATAATTTCCCCATTACTATCTGTAAATATTTCAAGTGGGTCGCCTTCTCTTATTCTTAATGTTCGTCTGATTTCTTTTGGAATAACAACCCTACCTAAATCATCTATTCTTCTAACAATTCCTGTAGCTTTCAATTTTTTTACCTCCTAAATACAAGATTGTATGACTATTATTTGTTTTTTTAGGATTTTTATGCAAAATTTTATAAAATCAAATTATGGAAAAAAGTTTCTGTTTAGGCTTTTATTTTGAACAAAGGTGTGGTATAATAAGCTAGCTATTTTTTTAAGGAGAGTTTAAACGTGATTAATTATATAAAAGGTGAAATTACTTATATATCAGAAAGTTTTGTTATTATAGAAAACAACGGAATAGGCTACAATATTCAGGTTTCTGAAAGTACAAAAAGTTCTCTTTCTTTAGGTGAAAATGTTAAATTATACACCTATATGAATGTTAAAGAGGACGGAATAAACTTATTTGGTTTTTTATCTATGGACGAAATTGATATTTTTAATAAACTTATCTCTGTTTCGGGAGTCGGACCTAAAGCTGCTCTTGCAATACTTGCTGTTATGTCGCCGGCAGATGTTGTTCTTGCTATCATAACAGATGATATTAAAGCTCTTTCTCAAGGACAAGGTATTGGTAAGAAAATTGCTCAGAGAATTGCTCTTGAACTTAAAGACAAGGTTGATACATTTGATTATTCTGATATACAATTAGAAGCAAGTGGAGTTTCTATTTCTACAAAATCAAATGAAATGAACAGCGAAAAACAAGACGCTATAGACGGTCTTATTGCTCTTGGATTTGGTAAAAGCGAAACAGTTAAAGCTGTTATGGAAACAACAGATGATTTATCTTCTGCTGAGATTATAAAAATTGTACTTAAAAAGCTATCGGCAAAATAAAAGGTGAACAAAATGGATAAACGTATTATTGAAACCAGTTTGAGAAATGAAGATGTTGAAATTGAACCAAAACTTCGCCCTCAATCCCTTGATAATTATATTGGTCAAAATAAAGTTAAAGATACTCTTAAAGTTTACATTGAAGCGGCAAAAATAAGGAATGAACCTCTTGACCACGTTCTTTTATACGGCCCTCCGGGTCTTGGAAAAACAACTTTATCTAACATTATCGCAAATGAGCTTGGTGTTGGTATAAAAATAACTTCCGGCCCTGCTATTGAAAATGCCGGTGATATGGCCGCTATATTAAACAATCTTAGTGAGGGTGACGTGCTTTTTATTGATGAGATACACAGACTGAACAGGGTTGTTGAAGAAGTTTTATATTCGGCTATGGAAGATTTTGCACTTGACATTATTATAGGTAAAGGTCCGTCTGCTAAAAGTATTCGTGTTGATTTGCCTAAATTTACTCTTGTCGGGGCAACAACAAGAATAGGTCTTCTCACTGCTCCCTTGCGTGACAGATTTGGAGTTATAAGCAGACTTGAATTATACAATACATCGGACCTTACAACTATTATTAAACGTTCTGCTAATGTTTTAAATATTGAAATAGATGAAAAAGGTGCTGTTGAAATTGCTAGAAGGTCCAGAGGAACTCCGAGAATTGCTAACAGATTTCTAAAACGTGTTCGTGATTTTGCTGAAGTTAAATATGACGGGGTTATAACTGAACAGGTTTCGAGGGAAACTTTAAATATTTTAGATGTTGATGATGTTGGTCTTGACATTACAGACAGAAATATGATTATGGCTATGATTGAAAAATTTGCAGGTGGTCCTGTTGGACTTGAAACCCTTGCTGTTTCAATCGGTGAAGAACCTGACACAATTGAAGATGTTTACGAACCTTACTTAATACAGCTTGGTTATATTAAACGAACACCTAGAGGTAGGGTGGTTACTGAACTTGGATACAGACATTTTGGTCTTGCAATTAATAGCGATGACAATTAGGAGGAAACTGTTATGATAAAAATGACTATTGATGATTTCGTTTATGAAGTTAAAGAGGAAATTTTAAGTTATGAAGATTTGGGAGAAGCAAAGGCTAACGAATGGGAAGCTAATTTTAAAAAATGGGTGGACAATCCTAAAATAAAAAAGAAGAATGTGAAAGAAGTTTCAGGCAAAAAATATTATCAAATCAAAGACGAAAGCGAGATATTTGATATTGTTGATAAATATTTTGACGCTGTGGAACAGAAAAAAGAAGATAGTTATTGGAAGAAATTTCAGTAGGGTAAAAAATTTAGCCCTGTGTTTTGAAAAAAATTAAAAGACTAAAATACAAAAAAACAAAAAAAACAAAAAAATGACCAATTATTTCGGATTAAAAAAAGTTTTGTAAAATTAAAAAAAATGCTTGCATTATTTTGAAAGTTATGGTACAATAGCAAACGTATTATGAAAACACACACAAGTTATATTGCTAAGTGGTGCCTAGACACGGTGTCTACGGTTCTTTGCTATTGACTTGTGGAGGATTAAAACCACAGGAGGTACTAAAATGAGTGTTATTTCTATGAAACAATTATTGGAAGCAGGTGTTCATTTCGGACATCAAACTAGAAGATGGAACCCTAAAATGGCTGAATACATCTTCGCTGAAAGAAATGGTATTTATATCATTGACCTTCAGAAAACAGTTAAAAAAGTTGAAGAGGCTTATCAGGCTGTTGCTGATATTATCAAAGACGGTGGAGAAATCCTTTTCGTTGGTACTAAAAAACAAGCTCAGGATTCTATTAAAGAAGAAGCTGAAAGATGTGGTATGTACTATGTAAACGAAAGATGGTTAGGTGGTATGCTCACTAACTTCGAAACTATCAAAACTAGAATTCAAAGACTTAAAGACCTTGAAGCTATGATTGAAGATGGTACTATGGATTTACTTCCTAAAAAAGAAGTTGCTAACTTAATGCACGAAAAAGAAAAACTTGACAAAAACATTGGTGGTATCAAAAATATGACTAGAATCCCTGATGTTATGTTCATTGTTGACCCTAGAAAAGAAAAAATCGCTGTTCAGGAAGCTCACAACCTTAATATTCCTATCGTTGCTATCGTTGATACTAACTGTGACCCTGAAGAAATCGATTATGTAATCCCAGGTAATGATGACGCTATCAGAGCTGTTAAACTTATCGCTGGTAAAGTTGCTGATGCTGTTATCGAATCTAGACAGGGCGAAATGGAAACTTCAGAAGAAGCTGAAACTGAAGCTACTGCTGAATAATTTTTGAATTTTTTGGAGGCTTCAGCCTTAAATGAAGTTTGTTTCTTAAGGTCTGGAGCCTTTTTATCTATATCGAATTTATCCATTACTATATTATATTACGGAGGTAAACAAAATGGCTGTTACTGCTGCTATGATTAAAGAACTTAGAGAAATGACTGGTGTTGGTATGAGCACTTGTAAAGAAGCATTAGTTGAAGCTGACGGAAATATCGAAAAAGCTGTTGAAATCCTTAGAGAAAAAGGGCTTGCTGCTGCTGCTAAAAAAGCTGGTCGTATCGCTGCTGAAGGTTTAAGTTATGCTTATATTACTGATGACAACAAAGTTGGTGTTGTTGTTGAAGTAAACAGTGAAACTGACTTCGTTGCCAAAAATGCTGAATTCCAGAAATTCGTTAATGCTGTTGCTAAACAGGTTGTTAAATCTGATGCTAAAGATGTTGAAGAATTATTTAACGAAAAATGGATTGAAGATGAAAGCATCACTGTTAAAGAAGCTTTAACTCAGAAAATCTCTGTTATCGGTGAAAACCTTACTATCAGACGTTTCAAAAAATTCGTTAATGATGAAAATGGTTACCTTGTTTCTTACTTACACGCAGGTGGTAAAGTTGCAGTTTTACTTCAGTTCGCTACTGATGTTAAATCTGACGCTTTAAATGAAGCTGGTAAAAACATCGCTATGCAGATTGCTGCTATGAACCCTGAATTTGTTGACAAAGACGCTGTTCCTGCTGACTACATTCAGAAAGAAACTGAAATCTTAACTCAGCAAGCTAAAAATGACCCAGCAAACGCTTCTAAACCTGACCAAGTAATTGAAAAAATGATTACTGGTCGTCTTAACAAAGAATTAAAAGAAAAATGCCTCGTTGAACAGGAATATGTTAAAGCTGAAAACAAAGAAACAGTTAAACAATATGTTGAATCTGTTGCTAAAGAAATCGGCGGTAAAGTTTCTGTTAAAGATTTCGTTCGTTTCGAAACTGGTGAAGGTATCGAAAAGAAAGAAGAAGACTTTGCTGCAGAAGTTAACAAAGCTATGGGAATGTAATTTCTTTAATTTAATACTTTATTAAGTAATCGACAACTCATTGAAATTATAGAGTTTAGTGGCGTAGATTGGTTGGCAATCTACGTCATTTTTTATGAACTTTAAAAATAAACAGTATCAAATTATTTGAATATGGTGTTTTTATAGAGTATCAAATTTTAAATGAAAATATAAAAGATTATTATATTTTAGTTTTGCGTACAAAATTAAATGCTGACTTAAAAATATGAAAAGTTTATTTGTTTTTTTGTGGACAATTTTGGTCTAGAAAACAAAATTATCAAATCTAACATTATAATTTAAAAGAAATTTGAAGTTTTTTGAACTTTTTTGCATTAAAATAAATTAATTTGTATTTTTGTGTTTTTTATGTGTACAAAACAAATAAAATTTGTTATAATCATATAAAGAGAATAGTATTTTTTTTATTGTTGGAATATGTATAAAAATCTATTTGATTTTAAAATTTTATTTGTTAGCGTGTTTGTACTTATAATGAGTTTTTACATATTCTAAAATAAATAAAATTTTTTTATTGGTTTACTAACTTGGTTAGTAGAATTTTTAATACTAAATATTTAAATTTTAGGAGGAATTGAAAATGGCAGTAATAGATGAAATTATTCGTGTTGAAGATGATAATAGTTTAAGTTTTGGAAACTACTCTGTTTCTGAAAAACAAAAAGTAAATGAATTTAAAGCTTTAGGTGATGTTTACAAAGTTAAAACTCATAATGAAATAACTAGACTTGAAAAAAACGGCAAACTTTTAATCGAAACAGTTCCTGGTGCTACTATTCACAACTTAACTGTTTCTGAAAAAGAAGTTGTTTTCTGGGCAGAGGGTGTTGACGATACTCAAATTACTCTTGAACTTGAGTCTGACGCAATATACAAAATTGTTGTTGATGATGTTAAACTTGGCAAAATGAAATCTAATCTCTCTGGTAAAGTTAGTTTTAGTGCTGAGTTAAATTCTAAAGCTAAACAAATTTGCGTTGAAAAAATGTAATTTATATTTTAATTAACGGTGATTATATGGCTAAATCAAAAACTAAATATGTTTGTAGTGAATGCGGCTATGAAATAGGTAAATGGTTTGGAAAATGCCCGTCTTGTGGTATGTTTAACACTATGCACGAAGAGGCTGACATTAAGTCATCTAGATATGCTCCTGTTTCTAGCTCTGGTGTTTCTGGTATATCTGGAAAACCTTTACGTCTTGCAAGCATACAGCCTATAGATAACAATAGGATAAAAACTAAAATAGGTGAACTTGACAGAGTTTTAAGCGGTGGTGTCGTTCAAGGTTCTCTTACCCTTGTCGGTGGCGACCCCGGAATAGGCAAGTCAACTCTACTTATCCAGATTTGTCAATATATCGGTGAACAGGGGAAAAAAGTTTTATATGTTTCAGGTGAAGAGTCCGTTCAGCAAGTTAAATTGCGAGCCTCAAGGCTTAATATAACTACTGAAAATCTTCTGCTTATGTCAGAAACTAATATGGATATAATTGAAAATACAATCAAAGAGGTTTCCCCTGATTTATTGATTATAGATTCTATTCAAACTATGTTTCTTGATGAAATTTCTAGCGCCCCGGGAAGTGTTACTCAAGTTCGTGAATGTACCTCTAGACTTATGCACATTGGAAAAGGTAAAAATATTTCAATGTTTATAGTTGGTCACGTTACGAAAGACGGTGCTATCGCCGGTCCTAGAGTTCTTGAACATATTGTTGATACTGTTCTTTACTTTGAGGGCGAACGCCGTGCAAGCTACAGAATTCTTAGAGCTGTTAAAAACAGATTTGGTTCTACCAATGAAATTGGTGTCTTTGAAATGAAAAAAGAGGGTCTGGCTGAAATTAAAAATCCGTCAGAATATATGCTATCCGGTAGACCTCTAAACGTTTCCGGTTCTTCCATTACTTGCAGTGTTGAGGGAACTAGACCTATTTTAGTTGAAGTTCAATCACTTATTACTTATACTAATTTTGGTATGCCTAGAAGAATGGCAACGGGTGTTGATTATAACAGAGTTACGTTGCTTATTGCAGTTCTTGAAAAACGTGTCGGTTTTAACCTTGGAAGCTATGACAGTTATGTTAATCTTGCTGGTGGTATAAAGGTTGCTGAGCCGTCACTTGACGCATCTATTGTTTGCTCAATTGCATCTAGCTATAAAAACAAGGTAATTGACCCTTATACTCTCGTATTTGGTGAAATTGGTCTTACGGGAGAAATGCGTGCCGTTACTATGGCTGAAAAAAGAGTTTTAGAGGCTGAAAAGCTTGGTTTTAAAACTTGTGTTATCCCTAAAGAAAATATCAAAGAAGTGCAAAATATAAAAAATATTAATGTTATAGGTGTTTCAACGGTCGCAGAATTACTTGACAAAGTTGTTTTGTAATCTAAATATCTTGAAATTTGCATTAATGGTTATAATAATAGTTGAAATTTATAAAAAAATATGATACAATTCTGTTTAGAGGCTTTGTTTTCTAGTTTGAATTGGTATTTTTACTATATAATATAAAATTGAAGCTTCGGCATAGCTATTTTTGGCTTTGCATTAAAATCTAAAGAAAATTTATCTATTTAATTAGGAGGATTTAAATACAATGGGTTTATATGAAGAATGGTTCAAAAAGGCTTATACTCGTGATGGTAAAACTAATAATCAACTTTGGGACGACTATATTCCAAAGGAACAAAAAATTTATGAATATATCCTTGAAAATAAAGTAACTGAAATCAAAGGCACTGTTAAAGAACTTGGCGAAAGATTTGATATGTCTGTTGAATATATCGCTGGTTTTATCGATGGTATCAATGACACTCAGGAAGAAAAAGTTAACCTTGAAAACCTTACTGAAGATACTGAAATTTCTTTAAAAATTGATTTTGAAGTTCTTTACAAAAAAATGGTTGAATACAAAGCTGACCATTTATACAACCTTCCACAATGGAAAAATATCTTTACTGAAGACCATATGAGAGTTCTTTACAAAGGTCAGAAAAGTTCTAAAACTTATGTTAGAGAAACTAAAGTTGGCCGTAACGACCCTTGTCCTTGTGGCAGTGGCAAAAAATACAAAAAATGTTGTGGTGCTAAATAATTTATGAATACTATAATAAAGAAAGTTGATTTCAACAATCCTGAAACAGATGGCGAAGTCTTTTCAGAGGCAGCATTAGTTATAAAAAATGGTGGTCTTGTTGCATTTCCAACTGAAACTGTTTATGGGTTGGGGGCTAATGCCCTCGACCCTATTGCAGTTAAAAAAATTTATGCTGCAAAAGGTAGGCCATCTGATAATCCTTTGATTTTGCACATATCTGATGTTTCTGAAATGAAGTCGCTCGTTAAAGGAATATCTGAAAAAGCTGAAAAACTTATGGACGCTTTCTGGCCTGGCCCTATTACTATGATTTTTCAAAAACAAGATATTGTACCTTATGAAACATCTGGTGGATTGGATACGGTTGCTATTAGATTTCCTGTGAACAAAGTCGCTAGATATTTTATAAAAAAGTGTGGTCTTCCGATTGCTGCACCTAGTGCTAATTCATCTGGAAAACCTAGCCCGACAAGGGCATCTCACGTTGAGTTTGATTTAAGCTCTAAAATAGATATGATAATTGACGGTGGAAATGCTGAGTTTGGTCTAGAGTCTACTATTATTGATGTTTCCGGTGACAAGCCTTGTCTTCTTCGCCCAGGTTCTATAACTAAAGATATGATTGAAGACGTAATAGGCGAGATAGATGTCGATAAAGCTGTTGTTAAAAAACTTAATGCAGACGAAAAGCCTAAAGCTCCCGGTATGAAATATACCCATTATTCTCCAACTGCTGATGTTGCTATTGTAAGTGGAGAAACTGACAAAGTTATATCAAAGATTAATGAGTTTATAAAGACTGATTTGGAGCAAAATATTAAAGTAGGCGTAATGGCTACTGAACAAACAAAGGACAAGTATATCTGTGATACGGAAAACGTTATTGTTTTGGGTGACAGGGATAATCTTGAAGAAGTTGCGTCTAATTTATTTAAGGCTCTTAGAAAATGTGATTATTTGGGATTGTCTAAAGTTTATTCTGAGGCTTTTGACGAAAGTGGCGTTGGTATGGCTGTAATGAACAGACTTAAAAAAGCTGCTGGATATAACATTATTAAAGTTTGATTTTACTAATAGAGTAGGTTTTATATATTTATTTTATATTTAACTTTTTAAATATATCATCGGAAGGTGATTTTATTGAACGAAAAACTATTAAATGATGAAATTAAAAATATTATATTTGTATGTACGGGAAATACTTGCCGAAGTCCTATGGCTGAGGCTATTATGAAAATGCTGTTGAAAGAAAATGGTTTTGACGGCATTGATGTTATTTCTAGAGGACTTTCTGTTTATGAAAATGCTCCTGCCTCTGATAATTCTATTGAGGCAATTAAAAAATATGATATTGATTTAACAGGACATAAAGCTAAACTACTTACTAAAGAGGAAGTTTATAATGCTGATTTGATACTTACTATGGGTGAGAGTCATAAAAATGTTATTATTTCAGCTTTCCCTGATGTTGCCGAAAAGGTTTTTACTATTTATGAATATGCTTTTTCTGAGGAAAAGGATATTGCTGACCCATTCGGTGGCAATATTGAAGTTTATGAGAATTGTCTTGATGAAATTTATACTTGTTTGAATGAAATAATTAAAAAAAGTTAAGATTTATGGGGGGTTTTTAATTGATAGGTATAGGCTGTGACCACGGTGGTTTTGAACTTAAAGGTGAAATTATTAAATATTTAGAAGAACATAATATTGAGTATAAAGATTTTGGTACTTACAGCGATGAATCTACTGACTATCCAATTTATGGAAAAAAAGTTGCTAATGCTGTTGTTAGTGGTGAGTGCGAAAAAGGTATTTTGATTTGTGGTACTGGTATCGGTATTTCTATTACTGCAAATAAAATAAAAGGTATACGTGCTGCACTTTGTCACGATGTTTTCTCTGCAAAGGCTACTCGTTTACACAACAATGCTAATATCCTTGCTATGGGTGGACGTGTTGTTGGACCTGGGCTTGCTCTCGAAATCGTTGACGCTTTCTTAAATACTGAATTTTCTAACGAAGAAAGACACATAAGAAGAATCAATATGATTGAAGATTAAGTTTTAACAAAATTTATGGTATTACAATTATTTTGTTTGTAATCTATAACAGATTGCTAAGTGGTTTATTGGCTCTAGATAGGCTATAATAAGCCATTTAACAATCTGGATTATTTTTTATTAACGAAGGAGGAATTTATATGAGTAATTTATATATTTTAGACCACCCATTTATTCAAAGTAAACTTACTATGCTTAGAAATAAAAATACTTCTAACAAAGAATTTAGAGAACTTGTTTCTGAAATCTCTTCTTTAATTTGTTACGAAGCATCTAGGGACCTTGTTCTTGATGATACTACTGTTGAAACACCTTTGGGCGAAACTAAAGGCAAAGTCCTTGAAAATAAAATCGGTGTTGTCGCTATTCTTAGAACTGGTATCGGTATGTCAGAGGGTATTTTATCTCTTATACCTAATGCTAAACTTGGTCACATCGGTTTATACAGGGACCCTAATACTTTGATGCCTGTTGAATATTTCTGCAAAGTTCCAGAAGATGCTGAACATTGTGAAATTTTTGTACTTGACCCTATGCTTGCAACTGGTGGTACTGCTTCTGCTGCTATCCAGTTCATAAAAGAACGTGGAATAAATAAAATTAAATATCTTTGCCTTGTTGCTGCTCCTGAGGGCGTTAAAAGACTTCAAGCTGACCACCCAGATGTTGACATCTATACTGCTGCCCTTGACGAATACCTTACTGAAAGTGGATATATCTTCCCTGGTCTTGGAGATGTAGGTAGCAGACTTTACGGAACAAAATAACAGAAGGGAGCAATTAGTTTGACTCATAATTGGTTACTTTATATGGCAGCTTTTGCTACTTCTTTTGCTATTTCTCTCCTTGCGACACCTTTTGCAAAAAAGATGTCTTTTAAACTAAAAGCTATTGATTACCCTAAATCTAGAGGTCTTCACTCTGAACCTATGCCTCGTATGGGTGGTATTGCTATTGTTTTAGGTTTTATGATAACAATGCTACTTATGTGCTTTTTTGTACCTGAATTTATTACTACCCAGTTTTTTGGGTTCTTAATTGGTGGTGCAATTATTGTAATTTTGGGTATGCTTGACGATATTTACGAACTTAGTGCAAAATTTAAATTTTTAGTTCAGATACTTGTCGCTATTATCGTTGTTTCAACCGGTACAAGAATAAACGTTATAATGTGGCCGGCTTGGGAATACTTTAAGAATTTTAATGCACCTATTACTGTATTTTGGATAATCGGCGTTATAAATGCCGTAAATCTTATTGACGGTGTTGACGGTCTTGCTGCCGGTGTTACCTCTATCGCTGCTCTTTGTCTTACTATACTTTGTATAATATCCGGTACAACAACGGCTGTTGTGCTTTCTTCAACTCTTGCCGGTGCTTGTCTTGGCTTTTTGCCTAGAAACTTTAGTCCGGCTGAGGTTTATATGGGGGATACGGGTTCTACATTCTTAGGTTATGTGCTTGCTGTTTCTTCTTGTATAGGTGTTTACAAGAGCTATGCTCTTTTATCTGTTGTTATCGCTGTTTTAGCTATGGCACTTCCTATACTTGATACTTTATTTGCTATGATAAGACGTGCTATTAATCACAAACCTATAATGAGTCCGGATAGAGGTCATTTACACCACAGACTTATAGATAGTGGATATTCGCACAGACAAGCTGTTATGATTTTATACGGTCTTAGTGCAATAAGTGCTTTGATTGCTATTCTTATCGCTGTTCAAAATTTTCAAGCAACTGTTGTTGTTCTTGTATTTTTTATTGTTCTTCTTCTTATGCTTTATGTATACAGGGCGAGGGTTTCAGCAAATACAAAAAGCAAAGAAATTAATAATCAAAAAAAATCTTAAAACAAAGACCTTGGATTTGATTTCAAGGTCTTAAAAATTTTAAAAAGTTTTAATTTTAAGGAAGGTGCGTTTACAATGAAGTTTTCGTCTGCTTTCGGTGAGATAAAAACTAATATTCTTACTGAACTTGATGATATGAAAAATCGTTTAGAAAAAGAGGGTAGGGAAGTTATTAATTTTTCAATAGGTACTCCTGATTTTCTCCCGGACCAACGTGTTCTTGATGTTTTAAAACAAGCTACTGAAAATCTTGAATTGTTTAAATATGGTTTATTTGACAGCAAGGAACTTATTGACGCTGTTATTAATTGGTATGCTAGAAGATATGACACTAAAATAGAAGCTGAAAATATTATGACTATAAACGGTTCTCAAGAGGGTATGGCTCATATCGCTTTCCCTATTTGTGATAAAGACGATATTGTTCTTGTCCCAAACCCTGGGTATCAAGTTTTTTCTTTTGGTCCACTTATGGCAGGAGCTAAGTTATATAAATATCCTCTTTTAAAAGAAAACAACTATCTTATTGATTTTGAAAAAATCCCAGAAGATGTTGCAAGAAAAGCTAAAATGATTGTTGTTTCTTACCCTAACAACCCTGTTACAGCAACAGCAGATTACGCTTTTTATGAAAGACTTGTTGCCTTTGCTAAAAAATATGATATTATCGTTGTACACGACAATGCTTATTCTGAATTGATTTATGATAAAGAACCTGGTATGTCATTTTTAAAAGTTCCTGGTGCAATTGATGTCGGTGTTGAATTTAACTCTCTTTCTAAATCATACAACCTTACCGGTTTGAGATTGTCATTTGCTATAGGAAATAAAGACATTATCAAAAAATTTAAGGCTTTCCGTTCACAAATTGATTATGGTATTTGCAAAGCAATTCAAAATGTTGCTATTGAAGCATTGAACGGTCCTCAAGATATTCTTGACTTAAACAGAGCTAGGTACAAAGAAAGAAGAAACTGTTTATGCCAAAGCCTTAATGATATAGGTTGGAAAGTTCCTTTTTCTGAAAGCACTATGTTTGCTTGGTTTCCTATACCGGAAAAATATACATCATCTGAAAAATTTGCTTTTGACCTCTTAGAAAAAGCTGGGGTTGTTTGTGTTCCTGGTAGTAGTTTTGGCGACCTCGGTGAGGGATATGTTAGAATGGCACTTGTTCAACCTATTGAAAAAATACATAGAGCAGTTGAAAAAATACAGAAAAGTGACGTACTTAAATAAATTTGTATATGTAAAAAAATCCAACTTATTGAAAAGTTGGATTTTTTTATGTAGGCTGGATTCATTAAGATTATGCGTCAAATGAACCTGTTAATTCGTTCTCTAAACCTTCGTTCATAACAAAGTAACACTTGCTTTCTTCTGGCTTGTAGTATAGATTTGTAGAAACTAAATCTTTAACTTTGTTTCCATTGTCTTTCCATACCTGTTTTGCACCGTTTATAAGTTCTTTTTCACTTACTTGTTTACCGGAAAATTCAACAAACAATGTTTCTTTTGCTAATGCCATTTCTCAATACCCCCTAACGTATTTAAATAAATATAATACTAACTTATATGTTTCATCATTATTATAATACTATTTATTGAATATTTTGTCAACAGATAGAGTGTATAAAATATGAAAATAGTGATTTTTGGTTATTTATTTATTTATTTATGTGGGTTATTTTTTTCACTTGCATAATATTTATAATCTCTTGGTGACATTCCATATATCAAATGAAAAATTCGGTTGAATGTTCTTTGACTTTCAAAGCCTGATTCGTTGCTTATGTCCGTTAATGTTAAATTTGTTGTCCTTATTAATTTTGTGGCATATTCTACGCGAATTTTACCTATGTAATTTCTAAAATTTATTTTTAATCTCTCTGAAAAAATATGAGATATATAGTATTTACTTACACATAAGTCTTTTGCCATTACATCTAGGGTTATTGGATTTTTGAAATTTTCTTGAATATATTCAATTATTTTTTGCGTCATATTATCACTATAGCCAGTTGTGTTTTTTTGTAGCTTTATCATTGAAAGAATATGCGACATTACTACATAAGTAAATCCTAACTTTATTGGCAATGGTTTTTCTGGCGTTATTGAATTTATCGCAAATATTAATTCTTGATTTAGATTTTCTTTTCTTACAACCGGATTTTCAGGGATTGAATTCATTAAATTTGGAAACATATTTAAAAAAATCTGTGGGTCACATATTATTAATAGGCCGTCTGCTATTTTTTTATCTGCTTTATAATATTCGTGTAAAATATTTGGCAGAATTATTGCAACATCTCCCTCGTTTATTTCATAATCTATATTGTTTATGGACAAATGTTGCGTTCCACTGTAAACATATAATATTTCAATATTTTCGTGTATATGTGGGGCATAAGTTAGCTCCCTTTTATTATTTATTATTTTTAATTTATCCTCTTGAATCTCATAAAAAGGTGTCATATATTTCCCCCCTTTACATTATTATGTGCAATTTTTGTCTTATATTTAATATTATATGGCTATCATTATACATTAATATCTGCTATAATTCAAGCATAGATAAAGATGTTCTACTAAAAAAATCTAACAAACAGGAGGGAACTATATGAAAAGACATATAGGTAAAAGAATTATAAGTGCTATTATGTGTTTGACTCTTTTAACAAGCTCGTCTTCTTTTGTTTTCGCAGAGGGGGAAACTGGTGTGACAAATGACACAGTACAGGAAGAAGTTCTTCCTTATCTCAACACTAATCTTTCTTTTGAAGAACGTACGGCTGATTTAGTTTCAAGAATGACTCTTGAAGAAAAAATTTCTCAGCTTGGTAACAAGGCTGCTGCTATCCCTAGACTTGGCGTTTCTGCTTATCAATATTGGAGAGAGGGTATCCACGGTGTTGCTAGACAAGGTCAAGCAACTTCTTTCCCATCAAGTCTTGCTCTCTCAAATACTTGGAACAGAGAACTTGCTAACAAAATCGCAACTGCAACAAGTACTGAGGCCAGAGGAAAAAATAATCAATACGATTTATCTTACTGGAATCCTACTATAAATATGGCTAGAGACCCTCGTTGGGGTAGAAATGAAGAAACTTACGGTGAAGACCCTTACCTTACTGGTCAAATCGCTGGCGAATTTGTTAAAGGTATGCAGGGTACAGATTCTAAGTATCTTAAAGTAATTTCTACTCTTAAACATTTCATCGCTAACAACTGTGAAAAAGAAAGACGTGCTGGTTCTTCTAAAATGGACGAAAGAACTTTAAGAGAATATTACGGTAGAGCTTTCCAAGATATAGTTGAAACAGACAAACCTGCGTCTGCTATGAGTTCTTACAATGCTACTACTGTTACTAGAAACGGCGAAACTTTATATGACCATATCCCTTCAGCCGCTAACGAATATACACTTACTGAACTTTTAAGAAGAAATTGGGGCTTTGATGGTTATGTAACTGGTGACTGTGGTGCTGTTCAAGATTTAGGTGGTACTGAAGTTGGTGGTAAACAAAACGTCTACAAACAAGTTCTTGTACCTGACAAAAATTACAGAGAAACTTCAGCTGCTGAATCTATCGCAAAAGGTTTCTATGCCGGTAATGATATAGACTGTGGTACTGCTGCTCAAACAACTCAGCTTGCTGCTGTTGAAAATGGTTACATATCTGAGGACCAACTTGACGTAAATGTTTACAGATTATTCTTACAAAGAATGAAAACAGGTGAATTTGATGACGCCTCTCTTGTTCCTTATAGAAGTATAACAAAAGATGTTATCGAAACAGATGACAATGTTGCTATCGCTGAGGCTGCTGCTGAAGAATCTTGGGTACTTCTTAAAAATGATAACAATATTCTTCCTATAAGCAAAGACAAGAAAATTGCTATTGTAGGTAACTATACTGATGAAGTTTTCCTCGGTGACTATTCTGGAGAGCCAACAAAAACTTCTACACCTTTACAAGGACTTAAAGATGAATTTACTGATGTAAGTTACCTTGGTGGTGTTTCTTCTGACACAGTATTGTTTAACCTTAAAAGCCTTTCTTTTGAATTAGAAGACGGTACTACTAGAAAAATTGACCTTTCTAAAGCTACTGCTGTTTCAGGTGGTACAGTTGCAAACGGTGCAATCAACGGAGTTACTAAAAACTTTACTGCAACAATTCCTAATGTTGACTTTTCGAATGTAAAAAATGTTAAAGCTGAAATGTCTGCTGATTCTACAACCCCTGGTGGTACTCTTAAAATTGGTTACAATGATTCAACTCTTACTGTTGCTAACGTTTCTAGCCAAACTACTACAGATTTTGATACTTATACTGAATGTAAAGGTGAATATACAGGTACATCTGGTGGTTACAACGGAATTAAACCTATGGTTCTTACCGTATCACCTAATGTAGAAACTTTTTCTGTTGAAAAATATAAAGCCCAGCTTGATTCTGCTGATGTAATTATCGCTTATGCTGGTACAAACCTTTCTGATTCTTCTGAATCTAACGACAGAGCAAGTACTTCTTTCCCTACATCTCAAAGCCACGTTAAAGCTATTGCTGATGCTTACGGAAGTAAAACTATCGTTGCTATGCAAACAGTTGGTCAGATGAACGTTGAAGATATTAAAGATAAAGTTGCTGGTATGATGTGGACTTCTTACAACGGTCAAACTCAAGGTACGGCTTTTGCCAAAGTTTTAAGTGGTTCTGTAAACCCTTCCGGTAGACTTACTTCAACTTGGTACTTAAATTCTGACCTTGAAAAAATGCCACTTGCTACAACTGCTGAAAATAAAATTACAAAAGACGGTCTTGACTATTACTACAATGATTATAGCATAAGACAAAAAGATAATTTCCCAGGTCGTTCTTATCAATATTATTCCGGAACTCCTGTTTATCCTTTTGGTTATGGTTTAAGTTATACTAACTTTACTTATTCTGATATTAATGTTGATAAATCTTCTGCTACTCCAAATGATACCGTGACTGTAACTGCAAAAATTACTAATAGTGGTTCTGTTAAAGGTAAAGAAGTTGCTCAGCTTTATGTAAAAGTTCCTAATGCTAACGGTACTGATATGCCTTTATTACAACTTAAAGGTTTTGAAAAAGTAGAGCTTGAACCTGCTGCAAGTACAGAGGTTAAATTTGAAGTTGCTCTCAAAGATATTCATTTCTTTGATGAAGCAGGCCAAAAAATTTATGTTCCAGAAGGTCAATACTCATTTATTGTTGCTAAAAATGCAAATGATGCTAAATCTGAAACTGCTCTTAAAACAGATGTTACTGTTTCTGGAACTTTAAATTCAGTTATTAAAACTGTTACTGCTATACCAACAGGTATTACTGTTAAAGGTGTTCACTTTGAAGGTGGAAACACTTCTACAACTGAAACTCCTATCAAAGCTCAACTTTCAGCTTATATGACTGATGAGGTTAAATATGACCTTTCTAAAGCTGATGTTAAATATGAAAGTTCTAATACAGATGTTGCACTTGTTGATGAAAACGGTACTGTTACTGCCGGTACAAAAGAGGGCGTTGCTACAATTACTGCAACTGTAACTATTGACGGAAATTCAAAATCTACTTCTTTCCCTGTTACTTGCGAAATTATTGACGGTGCTACTCCTGAACAAAAAGCTGAGCTTATTGCTAAACTTGACACAGAATATTCTCAATGTGTTAAAGAGGCTTACAGTACTGAAAATTACGAAAAACTTACAAAAATATATAATGACGCTAAAGAACTTATAAATTTGACAGTTGATTATCCAACAGTTGTGTCTGTTTATAATCAAGCTATCAAAGATATTAGAAATGTTGATGCTGACAAACTTACAAATGTTTATTCAATTGCATCTGAAAATCCAGCTCATATTTATGAAAATGTTATTGACTACAGAACTGACGGTATCCCTGTATATGATGCACAGACAAATACTATTACAGGTACTGTAACAGACGAAAATCCTGTAACTATTCAACTTAAAGCATTTAAAGGTGATACTTCTATTGACGGTTCTAAACTTAAATGGAAAGTTGAAAAACTTGGTGAATACAACAGAGAACCAGCTGAAATTAACTATGACACAGGTGTTCTTGCTGTAAAAGAAAATGGTCTTATTAAAATTACTGCTATGAACACAGAATCACTTGAATGTGGTAGCATTGTTGTTCTTGTTAATATCCAGCTTGAAGGTGAATTCGCTGACGATAAAGGCGTTGGTGATATAACTGACCATAAAGACGGTGCAAGTGGTTCATCAACAGGTGGTAACAATATCGGTTCAACTAAAGATTCTTGGGTTGAATACAAAGGTGTTAGACTTGAAGGGCTTAAACAAATTATTGTTAGAAACTCTTACAAAACTGAGGGTGACGCTGTATTAAATGTTAGTCTTGGTAAAGACGCTTATCCAGCTGACTTACTTGCAACAGGTGTTGCTAAAACTACCGGAAACTGGGCTAAATGGGCTGAAAATACTCTTGATGTTAAACAAGATATAATTAGTAACGCTGTTGTTGATGAAAACGGTCTTTCTACAATTTACGTTCAATCAAACGGTGCAAACATTGACTACATCAGATTTATTTATGAAGAACCTGCTAAATACCATTATACTTTCAAATCTGCTGAAAGTGACGGCGATGGTGCTGTTAAAGTAACTGTTAGCCACAAACTTGGTTCTGAAAATGGTGTTTTAATCGGTGCTGTTTTTGATGAAAACGGAAAAATGACAAAAGCTGCAAAAGCTGAACTTACTAACAGTGGTACTTATACACTTTCTGGTGGTTTCTCTGGAAATGACGAAGTTAGCTTGTTCGTTTGGAACAACATTGTTGATATGAAGCCTATCTCCGATGTTTCTTCTGTATCTTACAAAGAAATGGAACTTGTCGCATACAACTTCTCTGATTCTAAATATGATGACTTTATCGGAGTTAAGGGTGGTGCCGATGGTATTCTTCTTCCTAAAGTAGATGATTTAGAGGGTTATAGCCTTTGGGTTGAAGCTGGTGCTGGTACTAAGAACTTTAAATTTAGAGGAAAAACTTTCAATTTCTCTAGAGCTTTACAAGCTGGTAGTGGTGGTACATCAAAACGTTGTGTATTCTTCACTCCAAAGAGTGCTTGCCGTGTTACTGCAGTATTTGACGGTAACGGAAGTGCCGGTCGTGAAATGAATATTGAACAAAACGGAACTAAACTTGCTGTTGGTCAGTCACTTCAAACTGGTTTAACAACTGTATCTGCTGATATTACTGATACAACAAAACCTGTTTACATCTATGGTGGTGGTAGCAACAAAAAACTTTATGCTGTATTTGTTGAATATAAATAATTGTAAAAATTATTTTGAAAGTGTTTAATATAAAATTTAGGCTATCCTTTTGGATAGTCTAAAACTAAAAAAATTAGGAGGGATTTTATGAAAAAGGCTTTTGTTTTCTTTAGTGCATTGATTGTTACTACAACTTGTCTTTTTTGTTCGGCTTTTGCTTCTACAACTTCTATAAGCTTGACTTCTGCAAAACCTGATGAGGCTAGAAGTTTTGTTGATGTTTCTGGTACAATTACAGGGGTTAGTGATAGTCAACAAATTACATACCTTATCACAGAGGTAAACGGTGAAGAATATGACTATGATAACCTTAGTTATATAAATCAGACAGTATATACTAATGCTGACGGTGCTTTTTCTTTTCAATTAGGGGTAAAGGATACTTTAGATGCTAACAAAGTTTATGTTGTTAGAATAGGTGGAAGTAATGTTAGTGAGCCGGCTTCTCTTATTGTCGGAACTACTTCCGGTGGGGAAGTTAGTTTTGTGATTGGTGATGTAAACGGTGATGGTCAAATTACCGTTGCTGATGCGTCTATCGCATTGCAATATATACTTAACCCAAATTCTGTTGATTCGGCTATTACTTCTCGTGAAGATTTTGAAAAAAGAATTAATGTTACAGGTAAAGAAGATATTACAGCAGAGCAAGTTGCTTGCATATTACAAAAAGCATTAAATTCTTCTTTTAAATTTCCAACAGAAATTATAAAATAAAAATAAATTCTAAAAAACCTTGAGATTGTGTTCAAATTTTGTTATTATTATACTATAAAATATTTGAATTTAACTCAAGGTTTTGGGCGTTTACAAACAAAAATGGACTATGGAAGGAACGATATTTATGAAAAAACAAATCGCAACTGTTTTAATGGCTAGCACTATGGTAACTGGTGTTTTTTCTAACACTGCTTTTGCAGAGCAGGTTTTGAACAATATGCAAAAACAAGAAAATATAGACATACTTAAAAATCTTACAACTCCAAAGACATCTCAAAATGCAACTAATCTTCTTGCTGCAGAAATAGACAGTATAAGTTTAACGGTTACTCCTAACGGTGTTATGAAAAAAACATCAAAAGGGCTTGTTTCTACTATTAACTATAATGCTCAAAATGGTTGTAATTTTACTTTCTTAAAACTTATGAACTGGAACGGTTCTTTTGCTGCTCTCGTTTATGATAATATTGCACAAGAAAAAAAAGTTATAACAAGTGGCCTTGGAACTATTTGGCAACCTATAACTTATGACTATTTTGCTGAAAGTGATATTGATTACGTTTATGGTACAACTTACAAAATAAATGATATTGCTGTTTATGGTGACCAACTTTATTTAGCTTGTGATGACGGCGTTGTTCTTGTTATAACTCCTTGTATTAAGTGCTATAAACTTAAAAAAGTTTCTTCTGAAAATCTTAATGATATAAAATTTACTGAAACAACAGTTATATTTAATGAGGGTTCTGAAAATGCTATCGAACTTCCTATATCTAGTGTACGTCAAAATAATATTTCTGTTGAAGAGGCTCTTACTATGTATGCCTCCGGAGCTTTATTCATTGATGTTCGTGATGTAAGTGAATTTAATGAATATCACTATGCTGATTCAATTAATATTCCTGTCGCTAATATTAATGAAATTGATAAATTTAGCAGAGATACTACTTTGATTTTCTATTGTAAATCCGGTGGACGTGCCTCTAAAGCTGTGCAAGCAGCACAAGCTATGGGATTTATCAATGTCTACAATCTTGGTAGCGTTGATAGTTTAGTTGATAGATAAAATTTTATATTGGAAAAATGGGAAAGTTTTTATTTTTAAGCCTGCCACTATGTGGCAGGTTTCTGGCTGTCGACAAAGTCGACAGCCTTGCAAAAAATCGTTGATTTTTTGCAAATTAAATTTTATTCCAAAATTTTCGTTCGCTAATTTCTTAAA